>JBIKOG010000078.1:0-29761 GCA_044358225.1 Bryobacteraceae bacterium
AAACTGGATTGGGTACACTCTGTCATAGCGAAAGCCGTTTTGTTTGGTTCGTAACTGCTTGTGTGGAAACACAGTTATGCCAGATTTAACGGCTTTTTGCCATTACTTTGTGAGAAATGCGGGCTAGAGGCGATGCGATCGAAGGAGGCGACGTTCCAGCGTTCGAACAGGACGCGGTAGACGTCGCGGGCGAGCTTCTCTTCTTCGCGCATGAAGGTGAGGGACTTGATCTCCTCGGGCGTGGCCGGTTGCACGGCGACGGGGTTGTTCTGGGGGCCGCGGGGGCCGGGGCCGTTCTGCGCGAAGGCGGTGGCGAGCGTCAGGGCGGCGAGGGCGATGAGGCGAGTGGTTTTCATGGTGGACTCCTTAGGGAAGATGGCTTTTTAGGACACGCGCACAACGGACACGCTCCGGCACTGCGGGATGGACGAGTTCCTCGTCCGTTGGTGCCGTGCCGGAGCGGCCTGTGCGCTGTTGTTGAGCCGGTTTCGCTAATTAGAAATGCAGGTGGAGTGCCAAAGTTTAAGTTGTTGATTCTGTGGGAGGGTGCCTGTGCGGTGTGTGCAGGGCTTGCACTGGGGTGCGCAGAGTTTGCGCGCTACCCGGGGATGCCGTAATCCTTGAGGCGGTATTGGAGGGTCCGGAGGCTGATGTCGAGTTGTTGGGCGGTGCGGGTGCGGTTGTTGCCGTTGGCCTGCAGGGCGTCGAGGATGGCTTGGCGTTCGATGTCGCGGAAGAGCACGGGGCGGGCGGGGCCGGCGGGGGTGATGGGGAGATCGTCGGGTTCGATGGGGCCGTCGCAGAGGATGGCGAGGCGCTCCATGGTGTTTTCGAGTTCGCGGACGTTGCCGGGCCAGGTGTATTGCGTGAGCACGGTTTCGGCGGCGGGGGTGAAGGGGAGGTCGGGCTTGCTGAGGGCGCGGGTGGCGCGGTTGAGAAAGAAGCGGGCAAGGGCGGGGATGTCGGAGGCGCGGTCGCGGAGGGGCGGGACTTCGATGGGGAAGAGGTTGAGGCGGTAGTAGAGATCTTCGCGGAAGGCGCCGGTGGCCACTGACTGGGCGAGGTTGCGATTGGTGGCGGCGATGATGCGGACATCAACGGTGATGACGCGGGAGCCGCCGACGCGTTCGAACGATTTTTCCTGGAGGACGCGGAGGAGCTTGGCTTGGAGGCCGGCATCGAGTTCGCCGATTTCATCGAGGAAGAGAGTCCCGCCGTGAGCGCGTTCGAAGCGGCCGATGTGTTGGGCGGCGGCGCCGGTGAAGGCGCCTTTTTCGTGGCCGAAGAGTTCGCTTTCGATGAGGGTGGGGGAGAGGGCGGCGCAGTTGACGGCGACGAAGGCGCGATTGGCGCGGGCGCTATTGGCGAAGAGGCAGCGGGCGATCACTTCTTTGCCAGTTCCGCTTTCGCCGGTGATGAGCACGGTGGCGGGCGTTGGGGCGACCTTGCGAATGAGTTCGAGGGCGCGGCGCATGCGGGGATGATCGGCGATGAGGGAGCCGCAGGAAAAGCGGGAGTCCTGGTCCTGGCGGAGGAGTTCGTGTTCGTGTTGGAGCTGGCGGCGGTCGAGGGCTTTGCGCACGAGGAGGCGGAGTTCGTCGGGGCTGGTGAGGGGCTTGCCGAGGTAGTCTTCGGCGCCGAGTTTCATGGCTTCGACGGCGCTCGAAACGGTGCCGAAGCCGGTGATCATGACGACGGGGGTGGCGGGCGTGTGTTCCTTGACCCAGCGGAGGACGGCGAGGCCATCGCCATCGGGGAGTTTGAGATCGGAAACGATGAGGTGGAACTGACGGTGGCTGCAGGCGAGGATGGCGTCGGCAATGGTGCCGGCGACGGAGACGGTGTAGCCTTCGCCGGCGAGGATGGTTTGAAGGAGGGAGCGGAAGCCGGGGTCGTCATCGACGACGAGGATGTGTTCGGTGTTGTTTTCAGGCATTGCGATGAAGGGGGAGGAGGATTTCGGCAGAGAGGCCGCCGGTGGGGCGCGGGTCGAGCGTGATGTGTCCGCCGAGGGATTCGGCGAGCTTGCGAGAGATAGACAGGCCGAGGCCGGTGCCGGAGGCTTTGGAGGTGTAGAAGGGCTCGAACAGGCGACGGCGGGCTTCTTCGGAGAGGCCGGGGCCGTTGTCGAGAATGCGGAGAATGGCGCAATCGGCAGTGGCGGTGATTTCGAGATTGACGAGGCCGGCGGGTTGGGGGCGGACGGCGTCGATCGAGTTGCGAAGGAGATTGAGGAGGAGTTGTTCGAGGAGCTGGGGGTCGGTATCGAGGGAGAAGGGATGGACGGTGGTTTCGAAGTGGAGGGTGGGGGAATCGATGAGGTGTTGGGCGTGCTGGCGGAGGGTGGCTTCGATTTGGGTGGTGTGGACGGACTGGAAGTTGGGGAGGGTGGGGCGGCCGTAGAGGAGGAGGTCCTTGACGAGATCTTCGAGGCGGGTTGTTTCCGAGAGGATGGGGGTGACGAGGGTGGCGTGGGCGCCGTTGAGCTTTTCGGCGAGGAGCTGGGCGAAGCCTTTGATGGTGCCCAGGGGGTTGCGGATTTCGTGGGCGAGAGAGGCGGACATTTCGCCGAGGGTGGCGAGGTGTTGGAGTTCGAGTTGGCGGCGTTCGGCGAGGGCGACGCGGTCGGCATTGCGGACGGTGAGGACGGTGAGGCCGACGATGAGGAGGCCGCCGAGGGCGACTAACCAGAGGTGGTGGCGGGCGTGTTCGACGAGGAAATCGGCGGCGGATTCGGCGATATCGATGCGGGCGATGTGGAGGCCGTGGCCGTGGTGGAAGGGGACGTAGGTGCGGAGGGTGGGGACGGGGGCGGAGAGGGATTCGGTGCGGAAGAGTTCGCGGCCGTCCCAGAGGGGGGCGAGGGAATCGGGGCTGCTGGGGCGGTCGAGGATGGCGAGGCCGGTGAGGGATTCCTCCTCTTCGACGAGGATTTGCTGCCACTGGGATTCGGGGACGGAGGGCGGGATGGTTTCGAGGTGAGCGGCGAGGGCGGCGACGCGGGAGCGTAGGAAGACGGCGCGTTGGGCGTTGAGTTCCTGATAGGTGCGAATGGCGCTGAAGACGAGGGCCGCGGCGCAGAGGACTGTGGATGCGGCGAGGATGATATGCAGCGGACGTCGGCGGGCAGGGAGTGTCACGAGGGGAAGCTCAGCTTCATCGTATGCGCATTTCCGCCGGAGTTACAGGGGGGGCTGTCCGCCGCGCCAGAGGGGGCGGCCCTGTTCGTCGCGGAGGGTGAGTTTTTGGCGGGTTTTGGGGAGTTCGACGGAGATGGCGACGAGATCGACACCGGGTTGGGGGAAGCCGCGGACGACGACGGGCTGGCCGGACTTGGGGTTGAAGTCGTGGGCGATGAGGTAGCGGATGGAGCCGAGGCGGACGGTGGAGCGGCGGCCGCCATCGACGTTGACGGTGATGGACGGCATGTTGCCGGCGACGAGATTGACGGAGGCAATGGTGCCGCGGATTTCCTGGATTTGGAGAGCGGCCGGCTGCGCGAAGGCGAGTGCGCCGAAGAGGGTGATCAGTGTGAGGGATTTCATCGGGGGGCCTCCTGTTGCGAGCCGGCCGCTGGGGTGATTGTTAGTTCCTGTGACCGCGCTGGCCCTGGCCGTTGCGTTGGCCATTGCCTTGCCCGTTGCGTTGTCCGTGGGGACCCTGGCCGGAGCCATCGTGCGGGCCGTCACACTGGCCGCGACCTGCGCGCGGACCGGTGCCGTCTCTCTTTGGTGTACCACCATTGGGGCAATCGGGGTTATTGCCGGGGCCGGGACCCTGATTGGGGCCCTGTTGGGCCATCAGAGCCACGCTGGCGGCGAGGACGAGAAGTAGTTGTTTCATGGTGTTTGTTGCACCTCCGCTTCTTTAGAGTGCAAGTGGCGTGCCAGAGAGAGGTTGTTGCAAACACAGGGGCGGGGGCGAGCGGGGTGCGCAGGATTTGCGTGGTTGGGGTTCAGCGGCGCGCGGGGATTGCGTAGTGGAGGCGGACGACGCTATCGGCGAAGCGGCGGGAGGAGAGGAGTGTCATTTCGACGTTGCGTTTGGCGGGCGCGAAGAGAGGGATGCCTTCGCCGATGGCGGTGGGGATGATGTGGAGGATGATTTCGTCGATTTGGCGGGCGTCGAGGAAGGAGCCGAAGAGGCCGGCGCCGCCCATGAGCCAGACGTTTGAGCCGGCGCGGCGGCGGAGGTTCTTGGCGAATTGAGGGATGGGGGTGTTGACGAACGTGACGCCTTCGGCGGTTTGCGGGGTGGTGCTGAAGACGTAGTGTTTGGCGGTGGTGGAGACCGAGGCCGGGCCGCCGTGTGGCTGCACCCACTCGTAGGTTTTGCGGCCCCAGAGGATGGTGTCGATGGATTTTAGAAAGGCGGGCATGCCGTAGTCGCCTTTGGGGTGGGGGCGATCGAGCCAATCGACGGAGCCATCTTTGCGGGCGATGAAGCCATCGGCGCTGATGGCGAGATAGGCTATGAACTTGCGGGGCATATCGGATTTTAAACGCAAAAAAAGCGGCGCCGGTGAGGGCGCCGCTTTTTTGCTTGGTTGGGTTGATTAGAAGGTCAGACGCAGGCCGAAGCGGAACTTGCGTTCGCCGTCGGCGCCGGTGATGGCCATGAAGTTGTTGGCGTTGGTGACGTCGCCTGCCGCGTTGATCGTCATAGCGCTGACGTTAGCGGCGGGATTGCCAAAGCGGGGCGTGTTGGTGAAGTTGAAGGCTTCGGCCTTGAACTGCAGGACGAAACGTTCGGTGAACTTGAAGTCCTTGAACATGGCCAGGTCCGCGCGCTGGAAGCCGGGGCCACGGACGGCGTTGCGACCCATGGTGCCGAAGCGGAAGGTGCCGGCGGGACGCTGGAAGTTGGGATCGCGGAAGGAGGACACGGCGTAGTACTGCGCGCCGGGACCAACGCCGCCGATTTTGACCAGTTCGCCGATCTGATCGGCGGTCTGGTTGGAGCCGGGGGCATTGAGCGAAGTGGCGGCGGCGGAGACGGTGAACGGCGTGCCGCTGTAGGCGGAGTAGATGCCGTTGATGCGCCAGCCGCCGGCGATCTTATCGGCGAGGCCGTTCAAGCCGAGGGCCTTGCCTTTGCCGACGGGCAGTTCGTAGACCCAGCTCATGATGAACATGTGCGTGCGGTCGTAGCCGGCGAGGGCGCGGTTGCGGCGGAGCGCGCTTTCCAGGTTGGTGAGCGGGAGGCCGGCCCAGCCGTCTTCGTCGCTCATGTTGATCGCTTTCGACCAGGTGTAGGCGCCCTTGAGGAAGAGGCCTTTCGCCATGGATTTATTGAGCGAAGCCTGCAGGGCGTGATAGCTGGAGCTGGCCCAGCCATCCCACATGAGGGTTTCGATGAGGCGATTCTGCGTGGCGACCAGCGGACGGCCCTGCGGACCGGTGCCGATGGGAGCGGCGTTGATATCCTTATCGAGGAACTGGCGCACGGTCTGGTTGCCGACGTAGCCGACGTTGGCGATCAGCTCACCGGGCAGGCGGCGTTCGATGGTGTAGTTCCAGCTATGAATATAGCCGCGGTGCAACTGGCCGCCCCAGGGGCTGCGGGGGCCCATGTTGACGGTGGAGGGCAGGACGACGGAGCCGGAGCTGATGTCGGGCGTGGGCACGTCGGGGATGCCGCGGGTGAGCGTGCTGTAGTAGCCGAACTGCGTGGGGGCGACCCAGCTGGCGGCGATGGTGGCGGGGTACAAGCCGCGCAGGGGGCGCGAGATGACCATGGGGTTGTAGGTGAGTCCGTAGCCGGAGCGGATGACGGTTTTGTCGTCGAGGCGCCAGGCGAAGCCGAGGCGCGGGGCGAAGAGTTTCTTCGACACGCTCATGCCGTTTTCCATGGGGATGTTGCCGAGGCCACCGATGGTGACGATGTTGGTTTTGGGATCCCAACGCTCGATGCCACGGCCATCGCCGCGGCTCATGAGCGGGTAGTATTCGTAGCGCAGGCCGAGGTTCAGGGTGAGCTTGCGGTTCACCTGCCAACGGTCGCGGAAGTAGAGGCCGTGCTGCCATTCCTGGGTCTTCATGTCGAAGAACTGGACCGACTTGTCGGCGCTGCCGAGGATGTCGAGCAGGCCGGCGGCGTAGGTGTGATTGACGCGGGAGACCTGACCCTGGAGGACGGTGGCGTTACCGGTGGGATTGAGCGCGCCGCGCGGGTTGGCGATTTCGGGCTGCCAGTGATTGAGCGCGTGGCGAATGATGTCGACGCCCCAGCGGAATTCATGCGCACCGCGCACCTTGGAGAAGTTCATGGTGTAGGTGTAGCTGCGGTCGGCGTAGAAGTTGGGGTTGGACGAGCTGCAGTTGCCCCAGGCGGTGAAGCCGTTGCTGATGCAGGGCTGGCCGGAGTAGCGTTCGTTGCCGGCGAAGGCGCGGCCGCCGTTGGTGCCGGGGATGCCCCAGACTTCCGAGCCCCAGTTCTTGCCGTAGTCGGGACCGGTGGCCACGTTGTTGAAACGGGTGTGGCCGAAGATGCCGTCGATGAGGAACGTGGGCGAGGCGGTGTAGTTGAAGCCGAAGGTGGGGATGTTGATGCTGACGTCGGCTTTGCCGAGCTGGCCGAGGGCGGGACCGGTGAGTTCACCGAGCGCGCCGGCGCCCTGGACGGGAGCCTTCATGAGCGAGTACTTGCCCCAGACCATGAGGTTCTGCGTGACGTTGTAGTTGGACTTGATGTCGAACTGGTCGCGCGTGAGGGCGAGGGTGGCGGAAGTGGCGTAGTTGCCGGAGGTGTTGAAGGCGTCCTGGCCGCGCTGGTTGGGGAGCGGGGCGAGGGACTGGATCTTGGTCCACGTGGGCGAGAAGCGCGACGGGGGGATCTGGTTGTTGGCGAACAGCTGGCGGCCGGCGCCGTTGGCGTCGCCGGAGAGCGGATCGTAGATGTTGCCGAGGCCGGCGTAGGCGGCGAAGTTGCCGGCGCGCATGTCGGCGGGCGGCACGGAGAAGTTACCGAACTGGGCGGTGCGTTCGCTGGTGCGCTCGTAGCTGAAGAAGTAGAACAACTTGTTCTTGATGATGGGTCCGCCGACGGTGAAGCCGGGGATGTTGACGATAGACTTCGGCAGAGTGGGTTTGTTGACGTTCTGCTGGAAGAAGTAGGGGCGGGCGTAGAGGTGCTGGTTGTCGTGGTACCAGAAGGCCGAGCCGCGCAGTTGATTGGTACCGGACTTGGTGGCCACGGTGACGGCGGCGCCGCCGGCCATGCCCTGTTCGGCATCGTAGGAAGAGGTGGAGATGTTCACCGTTTCAATGGATTCGGCGGGGGGATTGTATAGCGTGTGATGGGGGAGCCAGATGTAGACGTTGGTGGCGCCATCGACGCGGGTGTTGTTGTTGTTGCGATTGGTGCCGTTGACGTTGGTGGTCAGCGAGCGCTGGGGGCTGGCGCCGACGGAGTTCTGGAGGGCGGCCGGCGTGGAACCGGGGACCAGATTGATGAGGCTCTGGTAGTTGCGGTAGCCCGGAAGAGGGAGTTCGACGACAGCCTTGGAGCCGAGTTCGGCGCGGGTGTCGGAACGGTCCGTCTGGAGAGCGGCGGCGGAAGCTTCGACGGTGATTTTATCGCTGATCTGGCCGACTTCGAGACGGGTGTCGACGCGGGTCACGGTGTTGATGGTGACGGCGATGCCGGTGCGCGTGATGGTGCGGAAACCGGGGGCGGAAACTGCCAGGCTGTAGGTGCCGGGCAGAAGGCTGATGAGGGTATAACGGCCCTGGTCATCGGCCTTGCTTTCGCGGGTGGCCGCGGTCTGGGTGTTGGTGATGGTGACGGTAGCGCCGGGGACGCTGGCGCCGGAGGGGTCTTCGACCGCGCCGACGATGGAACCGTAAAGGACTTGCGCTTGGATGGGGGCCGCGGCGATGGCAAGCGAGACCGCCAAAAACAGCGTTTTCATTGTCATTTCACTCCTGAAGTTTGTGAACGACTATACGTGGTTCGTTGGGTTCAATGATAACGCGGAGGGTGTAGCGGATGAAGGAGTTTTCTTTTAAATTCGGGCCTGAAACGCAAAACGCCCCGGCTGTAGAGGCCGGGGCGTTTCGCAGCGAACAGGGTTGACGAAGTTTAGAACTGATTCCAGAGGTACTGGTTGTAGACTTCGTGGTGGAACTGGACTTCGGCGGGCTTCACAACGGTGCCGAGGAGGCGGGCGCAACGGTCGGCCGAGCCCTTCTTCAGTTCCGCGTAGCGGGCCTTGACGTCGTCGCCGAGCAGCTTGCCGGTCCATTCGGCCTTGTTGAAGTTCTCCAAGGCGTCGTAGATGTTGTCCGGCAGGTAGCGGTCGGCCTGGCGCAGGTTCTTGATCTTTTCGATGTCGCCTTCGAGACCGGTCTTGAACACCGAGTAGAGCACCAGGTAGGGGTTGGCGTCGGGGCCGACGGAGCGGACTTCGACGCGCGAGCTCTTCTCGTTGCCGATCGGGATGCGGACCATCGAACCGCGATCGACGGCCGAGGCCTTGATCTGGTTCGGGGCTTCGAAGTGCGGATCGAGACGGCGATAGGCGTTGACGGAGGCGTTCAACAGCAGGCAGATGTCGTTGCCGTGGGTGAGGATGCGGTCGACGAAGCTCCAGGCGAACTTGGAGATCTTCTCTTCCCCCTTCGGATCCCAGAAGAGGTTCTTGCCCTTCTTGGTGATGGACACGTTGGTGTGCATGCCGCTGCCGTTGACGCCGACAACCGGCTTGGGCAGGAAGCTGGCGGTGAGGCCCATCTTCGTGGCGACCTGACGGCAGATCAGTTTGTAGATCTGGATCTGGTCAGCCGCGGTGACGACGTCGCCGTAGGTGTAGTTGATTTCGAACTGGGAGGGGGCGACTTCCGGGTGGTCCTTTTCGTTCTCGAAGCCCATGGCGCGCTGCACTTCGGCGACGGTGTCGATGAAGGTGCGGAGCGGGTCGCCGGGGAGCGAGTGATAGTAGCCACCGGTGTTGACGTATTCGAACTTGGCCGTTTCGTGGAAGCGGCGTTCGGCGTCCTGGCCCTGGAACAGGAAGCCTTCGATTTCGTTGGCGGCGTTCAGGGTGTAGCCTTCGGTCTCGTACATCTTGGCGGCATAGCCCTTGAGGACGCCGCGGATGTCGCCGGAGTAGGCGGTGCCATCTTTGTCGATGACTTCGCAGAACACCAGAACCTTACCGGAACCGAAGATGTCGGCCGGAGCGTGATAGAAAGCGCCCCAGTCGATGCCCAGGCGCAGATCGCTTTCCTTCTGGGCCGTAAAGCCGCGGATGGAGGAACCGTCGAACGTCAAGTTGTCCCAGCTCTTGAGCAGGAACTTCTTGTCGTAGTCGAGCATGTGGAGGCGGCCTTCAAGGTCGCTGAAGAGGACGGTAACGGCCTTGATCCGGGTCTCTTCGGTGAGATACTTCAGCCGTTCTTCCCGAACCTGATCCGCCGGAACCCGGTCCTTCCGCTGTTGCTTAATCGCAAGGTTTTTTTCTTCCAGCTCTGCGTAAGAGAGCTCCAAAAAGTCGCGCAGGTTGCTCAATTCAATCTCCTCAGGAAACGGGGTGGGAAACGGCGCAATCCGCCGCTATTTCTCGATTATAGGCGTGACGGGCGGTTCTTCTTCAAACGTATTTATTTATGGACCCTATTTCGAGTCCTGATTAGCGTCGATGGCGCTGGCGGCGAGAGCGCCGTCGGCCACCCGGATTTCGAGGCGCGTTCCGGCCGGGGCGTCGGCAGCACGGCGCAGGACCTGACCGTTCGGCAAGGTCACCACGGCGAAGCCCCGCTCCAGTATTTGCAACGGGTTAAGAGCGGTGAGGCGGGTGGAGAGCACGCTGGTCCGGCCCGTCGCCGCGGTCAGCCGCCGGGCGATCGCCGTGCCCAGCCGGGCTTCGGCGCGTTGGATCTGGAAGCGCGCCGTTTGCAGCCGCAGACGGAGGTCCAGGCGGCGCAGGCGCCGGTCGAGCCCCTCCCACGCGGTGGTGCTATCGGCCAGCTGTTCCCTCATCGCCACCTGCAACGATTGGGACGCGTCGTCCAGCCGCTGCCCCGCGCGGAACAGGCGCCGCTCGATTACCATCTGCGCCCGCTGTGTCCCCAACTCTCCCAGGCGCCGCGCCGCCCGGGCCAGCTTGAAGCGAATCGCCTGGCCTATGCGCGCCTGGGCGGTCAGAATTTGGTTGTAGATGGCCTCTCGCGATTCGGAGACGATTTCGGCCGCGGCGGAGGGCGTGGGCGCGCGGCGGTCGGCCACGAAATCGGCGATGGTGAAATCGGTCTCGTGCCCGATGGCGGAGATCACCGGCACCGCGCAACGGGCGATGGCCCGCGCTACTTCCTCCTCGTTGAACGTCCACAGGTCTTCGAGCGACCCGCCGCCGCGCGCCACGATAACGACGTCCGCCCAGCCGCCGGCGCTGAAGAAATCGAGCCCGGCGATCACCTGCTCCGCCGCGCCCGCCCCCTGCACCAGCGCCGGAAACAGGCGGATGTGCAGGCCGGGGAAGCGGCGTTCGATGACGTGCAGGATGTCGCGGATCACCGCGCCGGTGGGGCTGGTGACGATGCCGATCCGCCGCGGCAGGCGCGGCAGGGGGCGTTTCCGGTCTTCGTCGAACAGCCCTTCGGCCGCCAGCTTCTTCTTCAGTTTTTCGAACGCCGCCTGCAGCGCGCCGGCGCCGATGGGCTCAATCGAATCGACGATCAGCTGATACTCGCCGCGCGGCTCGTAGACTTCGATCCGCCCGCGCACCAGCACCTCCGCCCCATCGCGCGGCTTGAATTTCAGCAGCCGGTAGGTGCCCTTCCAGCAGGCGGCTTTCAGCGTGGCCCGGTCGTCCTTCAGCGTGAAGTAGGCGTGGCCGGAGGTGGCCAGTTTCAAGCCAGAGATCTCGCCGCGCACGTAAATGCCCGAGTAGGCGTCGGTTAACAATTCGCCAATTTCGGCCGTCAATTCGCCGACGGTGTATTCGCGGCGGTGCTGTTCGAGGTCGATCATCTGGTCCACGGGGAGGCTCGATTTGCTAGGCTGGTCGAGTCATCATCCCATTCTTCCACGTGGAGGTCCAATGAGTCCGAAGGATGTTCTGGCTTTTGCCAACACCGAAGGCGCGCGACAGGTCGATATCCGCTTCACCGATATTCCCGGGCTGCAGCACCACATCACCTATCCGATTTCGCAGCTGACCGAGGACTCGTTCGAAGAAGGATTTGGCATCGATGGTTCGTCGATCCGCGGCTGGGCCGCCATCAACGAAAGCGACATGCTGATCATTCCGGATCCCTCCACCGCCATCATGGATCCGTTCTTTGAAGTGCCGACGGTCATCATGCTCGGCACCATTCAGGACCCGATCACCAAACAGCGCTACGACCGCGATCCGCGTAACATCGCCCGCAAGGCGGAAGCGTATTTGACTAACTCCGGCATTGCCGACACATGTTATGTCGGCGCGGAAGCCGAGTTCTTCATTTTTGATAACGTCAGTTTCGAATCCAAACGCCACGCGGCGTTCTATGAAATCGGGGCGGACGAGGGCCAGTGGAACAGCGGGCGGCGCGAGAACAATCTCGGCTACCGGCCGCGCTATCGCGAAGGGTATTTCCCCGTTCCGCCCACAGATCATTATCAGGATCTGCGCGCGGAGATGGTGGAAGTGATGGAGCAGGCGGGGCTCGTTATCGAGTGTCATCACCACGAAGTCGCCACCGCCGGCCAGTCGGAAATCGATCAGAAATACGATACGCTCGTCCGGTCCGCCGATAACATGATGACTTACAAGTACATCGTGCGGAATGTAGCGAATCAATACGGTAAGACGGTGACTTTCATGCCGAAGCCGCTCTATGGCGATGCGGGCAGCGGCATGCACTGCCACCAGTCGCTGTGGAAGGACGGCAAGCCGCTTTTCGCCGGCGACGGCTATGCCGGGCTCAGCCAGATGGCGCTGTGGTACACCGGCGGTCTGCTGAAACACGCTCGGGCGCTGTCGGCCATCATCGCCCCCACGACCAACAGTTATAAGCGCCTGGTCCCCGGCTACGAAGCCCCGGTCAACCTGGCCTACTCGCGCCGCAACCGTTCGGCCGCCTGCCGCATCCCGATGTACTCGGCCAACCCCAAGGCCAAGCGCGTCGAGTTCCGCCCGCCCGATCCGAGCTGCAATCCCTACCTCGCCTTCGCCGCCATGCTGATGGCCGGGCTCGATGGCGTCATCAACAAGATCGATCCGGGCGAGCCGCTCGACAAGGATGTCTACGACCTTTCGCCGGAAGAGTTGAAGCGCGTTTCGTCCATGCCGGCCTCGCTCGAAGAGGCGCTGGCGTGCCTGGAGGCCGATCACAACTTCCTGCTCAAAGGCGATGTCTTCACCGAAGAGCTGATCGAAACCTACATCTCCTACAAGAGCAAGCACGAGGCCGACGCCGTGCGCCTGCGTCCCCATCCCTACGAGTTCTCGCTCTACTACGACATTTAACTCACCACTCGATCCGGTCGCCGGGCAACAGGGCCCCTGTCTCCGTGGGCATGACTTTGTCTCCGCGGCGCAGCGTGAATATACGTTGCGCCCCGGCGACGCTCTTCGGGTTACTCCCCCACAGCACGGTGCGCGGCTGCCCGTTCACGAAGATTTCCATAGCCAGCGACACCGAACTGCCCTCCGGAAACACCGTGCACCCGCCGGCGCAGATGGTCTTCCCGGTCAACCGTGCCGCCAGCGCCGCCATCTCGCCGCGCGAACCCGCGCCCAGCACCACCGCCTTCGCCTTGCCCGAGGTCTTGTCCACCACCACCTGAAAGTACAGCCGGTGCTGCCGTCGCCGTCGCTCCTTCTCAGGAAATAGCGCTACCACCGGCGGCTGCTTCGACGGCCGTCCGGGCAGCGGAACGTGGTCTGTCACCGTCAGCCCGGCACGCCCCGCTCGCAGCGCCAGTTTCTCTGTGCCGATGTAGTCGGCGATGGTCCGGGTCGTCGCGCCATCGCGGAAGTAGGCGTTCTCAACCAGAAGGACCATCCCCTCGGTCACGTCCACCCATCCCTTGGAGAGATCCACCACCTGACCCGGCGGCAGCGCCACTCGCGCCGAGCGCTGGCAACCGCCCGCCAGTAAGCAGGCCAAGATCATCAAAGTGGAGCGCACCGCCCCATTCTAAACCGCGCGCTACCGCCGGCGAAGGCGGTAGATGGCGGCGAGCCCCGCGGCAAACATCGCGTAGGTGGAAGGTTCCGGCACGCCATTGGAGGGCTCCGGCGTGAAGGATGCGTTCAGCGTGTTCGTAAACGTTCCGATACTGGCGTTGCCCGTATTTCCGGAGAGGTTCACGATGTTCCCGATGGAGGTGAGGAGGTTCGTCGTCCCCGGGGGAAGTGTGCAGGTGTCCACGGGGGAACCCGTGGTGGCCAAGCATATCGGCGCGCCCGCCATTGTGAGCTGTACGATGCCGACACCATTGTTCGAGAAACTGCTCGTGACCAGTTCGACTTTGGCCGGGTCAATGAACAACACCGTTCCGGGCACAAGTGGCGCGACGGCGACTTCGTAGGAGAAGCGGAAATTGTTGTTGTCGTTGTTGTTTGCCAGAAAGACGACATTCGGATTGGCCTGGGTGACGAGCTTGTTCATGCTGAGAACTGCCGAGAGGCCGGAGCCGGCGTTGACGTTCAGTCCGATATCGGCAGCCGTAACGGGTTGTGTCCCCGTGGCAACGCCGTTGATAAACGTAAAGTTGGAGAACGTGAACTGAACCTGGCCGCCGATGTTCAGCACGCAGGCGCCCGGTACCGCGACAGTGCCGCAGGATATGGCGGAGGCGCCCAGGGCGCCGGCCAGGAAGAGGATGGGAAGCAGGAGGTGTCTTTTCATATTTGACATGCAGGCAGAATAAGGGTGGCGTGGCCGCAAAGTTCTCAGGAAAAGGTAAGCGTTTGGTAAGGATTTCCGCGCTGAAAGTGATCCGTCCGGCGTCATTCTCCACCCCACGCCCGTTACAATAGGGAAATAGCTTGTCCAACGTTGCTGTCATAGCTGAAAAACCGTCCGTGGCTCGCGACATTGCGAAGGTCCTGGGCGCCACGCAGAAGGGGAATGGGTATCTCCACGGCGGTGGCTACATCGTCACCTGGGCCATCGGCCATCTGGTCTCGCTCGCGCAACCGCACGAGATCCGGCCCGAATGGAAACAGTGGCGCCGCTACACGTTACCCATGCTGCCGCGGGAATGGCCGCTCGTCGTCTACGACAAGACGAAGGACCAGTTCGAAACGGTCCGCAAGATTCTCAGCTCCCCCAAAGTCGAGCGCATCATCTGCGCCACGGACGCGGGGCGCGAGGGCGAGTTGATCTTCCGCTACATCTACGACGCGGCGCAGAGCGACAAACCCGTCGCCCGCCTCTGGATCTCCTCCCTCACCGCGGACGCCATCCGCGCCGGCTTCGACGCGCTGAAGGACGGCCACGAATACGACGGCCTGGCCAACGCCGCCCGCGGCCGCTCCCGTGCCGATTGGCTGGTCGGCATGAACCTCTCCCGCGCCTATTCGCTCGCCTTCGATGAAGAGCTCTCCGTCGGCCGCGTGCAGACGCCAACGCTCGCCATGATCGTCGAACGCGAACTCGCCGTCCGTGCGTTCGTCCCGGAAGAGTACCGCGAAGTCCACGTCACCTTCACCCCTGTCGGTGTGAAAGGCAAACCCACCTACATCGGTACCTGGTTCAAAGCGCCGGTTGTCAAGGGCGACACCATGCAGCAGGCCATGCGCCTGCCCGCCGCCACCGATGACGCCAAGGATATCGTCGCCCGCGCGAAAAAAGGCGAGGCCCGCATCGCCTCCATCGAAGCCGAAGCGAAGAAGATGGCGCCGCCGAACCTCTACGACCTCACCGAACTCCAACGCCACGCCAACCGCCTCTACGGGTACAGCGCCCAGAAAACGCTCGATATCGCGCAGAAACTCTACGAAGCCTACAAGCTCATCTCCTACCCCCGTACCGATTCGCGCCACCTTTCTCGCACCGTCGCCGCGGGCCTCCCCGCCGTCGTCCGCGCCGTCGCGCCGCAGTATCCCAACCTCGTCGCCCCCGGTACCGGCGAACGCCCCTTAAGCACCCGCTACGTCGACGACACCAAGATTTCCGACCACCACGCCATCATCCCCACCGCCACCCCGCCCGGAAAAATGAACCTGATCGAAGAGGAGCGCCGCCTCTACGACCTCATCTGCCGCCGCCTGCTGATGGCCTGGCACGACGACTATTTGACCGACGTCACCACCGTCATCACCACGATTACGAACGCCGAACTCGTCGACCACTTCCACGCCGCCGGCACGCTGGTTCGCCAGATGGGCTGGAAGGCTCTCGACGTCGTGACCGAGAAAAAGGGCAAGGAAAAGGACTCCGGCGAGCAGACGCTGCCGACCGAGCTCGCCGCCGATCAGCAGCAGGAAGTGGTGAAGGCTGAGTCGATTCTGAAGAAGACCCGCCCGCCCAAACGCTTCACCGACGCGACGCTTCTCACGGCCATGCAGACGGCCGGAAAAACGCTCGATGAAAAGGAGCTCTCCGACGCCATGAAGGAGAACGGCCTGGGCACGCCCGCCACCCGCGCCGCCATCATCGAAGTGCTGCTGAAGCGCGGCTACATCCAGCGCCAGGGCAAAGCGATGGAGGCCACCGACAAGGGCATCCACCTCATCGAAGTCGTGCATCCGGAAGTGAAAAGCCCCGCCATGACCGGCCAGTGGGAGGCGTTCCTAAAGCGCATCGAACGCGGCCAGGCGGAGCTCGATCCGTTCATGGAGGGTATCGAGGACTATGTTCGCGAAGTGGTTGGCAAGGTCGGTAAGCGGCCGACGCAAAAGGTCTCCGCGGCCCCCCCGCCCCCGCCGCCGCCGGAGCCCCTCGACCTGAGCAACAAGGATCTCCCCACCCTCCTGCGCGACGCCTTCGGCTTCTCCGCATTCCGCCCCAGCCAGGAGGCCGTCTGCCAGGCCGTCGTCGATGGCAAAGACGTCCTGCTCGTCATGCCCACCGGCGCCGGCAAGTCGCTCTGCTACCAGTTGCCGGGCCTCGCGCTCGGCGGCACAACGCTCGTCATCAGCCCGCTCATCGCGTTGATGGAGGACCAGGTGGCCAAGCTCCAGGCGCGCGGATTCGCCGTCGAACGCATCCACTCCGGGCGCGATCGCGCGGCCTCGCGCCAGGCCTGTATCGACTATCTCGCCGGCCGCCTGCACTTCCTCTTCATCGCCCCCGAACGCCTCCGCGTTCCCGGTTTTCCGGAGATGCTGGCCAAGCGCAAACCCGCGCTGGTGGCCGTCGACGAAGCCCACTGCATCTCCCAATGGGGCCACGATTTCCGGCCCGATTACCGCACTCTGGGCCAGCACATTCCGTCCCTCCGCCCCGCGCCCGTCATCGCGCTGACGGCCACCGCCACGCCCATCGTGCAGAACGATATCGCCCGCCAGTTGGGCCTCGGCGAAGAGGGCAAATTCATTCAAGGTTTCCGGCGCGACAACATCGCCATTGAAGTGGTGGAGGCCGCTCCCGGAGAACGAACCGACCTGGTGAAGCAGCTGCTCGAAAACCCCGACCACCGCCCGGCGATTGTCTACGCGCCCACGCGCCGCCAGGCCGAAGAAGTGGCCGCGGAACTGAAGCAACATCTGCCCGCCGCGCCCTATCACGCCGGCCTTTCGACTGACGTACGCGGCCGTGTGCAGGCGGCTTTTCTCGACGGCAAACTCGATGTCATCGTCGCGACCATCGCCTTCGGGATGGGCATCGATAAGGCCGACGTACGCACCGTCGTCCACACCGCGCTGCCCAGTTCGGTGGAAGGCTACTACCAGGAAATCGGACGCGCCGGCCGCGACGGCGAACCCTCTCGCGCCGTGCTCATGCACTCTTACGCGGACCGCTACACGCACGATCATTTCTTCGAACGCGACTACCCGGACGCGAAACTTCTGGAGAAGATCTTCGGCCTGCTCACCGAAGAGCCGCAGGCGACAGAGGAGTTGCAACACAAGTCGCGCATCGATCCGGAGGTCTTCGAAAAGGCGCTCGAAAAACTCTGGATCCACGGTGGCGCCGTCGTCGATTTTAACGACAACGTGACCCTCGGCCGTCCCGCCTGGCGCGAGCCCTACAAGGCGCAAATCGCCCAGAAACTTGAACAATTGAACGCCATGCTCCGCTTTGCCGACAACAGCGAATGCCGCATGTGTTCGCTGGTGGCCCACTTCGGCGATCGCAAAGGTTCGCTCCAGCCATGCGGCATTTGCGACTTCTGTGCGCCCGGCGATTGCGAGGCCCAGCAGTTCCGCGAACCCACCACGAAGGATATGTCGCTCGCCCACGCCGTGCTGAAGGCGCTGGGCCAGAACGACGGCCGCTCCACCGGCAAGCTCTTCACCGAACTCTGCGGCGGCACCGCCTATGAACGCGACACGTTCGAAGGCCTGCTGAGCGCCATGGCCCGCGCCGGTTTGGTGGAACTGAAAGAAGACACCTTCGAAGCCGACGGCCGCGAGATCGTCTTCCGCCGCGTGCTGCTCATCAAGGCGCCGGACAGCTTCGAACTGCTCATCAAAGAGCGTCCCCAGCGCAAGGCCAAATCCAAGAAGCGCGCCGCCACCAAGAAGGCCATGCGCAAGGCCGCCGCCGATGATCCCGCCATCGACGCGCTGAAAAAGTGGCGCGTCGCGCAAGCCAAGAAAGAGGGCGTCCCCGCCTTCCGCGTGCTGACTGATAAGGCCCTGCTCGAAATCGCCAACGATCGGCCGGCGAACAACGAAGAGCTGCTGCAAGTCTCCGGCGTGGGCCCCCGCGCCGTCACCCGTTATGGCGCCGGAATTTTGAAGGTCTTGGAACGCGTCTAGTTTTTGCAAGTAGACTATAAGGCCGGATCCTATGGCCAACGTCGACATCGCTCTCTCCGCCGACTTCCTCAATGAAAGCGGCTCGCTCGTCTTCCCCGATATCGGGCTCAGCACCATCGCCGGCAATGCGCGGCTGCAACATCGCTTCCTCCCGGACTACCGCGCCGAGTACACGCCGGACCAGTTGCAAGGGGCCGACGTCGTTCTCTCGCTCAAGCCCAAAGTCACCGCCGCGTCGCTCGAAGGCGTCACGCGTCTGGCCGCCATCGGCCGCTTCGGCGTGGGCTACGACAACGTCGACACCGCCGCCTGCACGCGAGCCGATGTCGCCGTCTACATCACGCGCCAGGCGGTTGTCCGCCCGGTGGCGTCCTCGATCGTTCTGCTCGTCCTCGCCAGCGCGCACAACCTCGTGTGGAAGGATCGCCTCCTGCGCCAGGGCGAGTGGGTCGCCAGCACGCGCAAGCTGGGCAAGGAGCCGCGCGGCCGCGTGTTGGGGACGGTGGGCCTGGGCAACATCGCCCGCGAAGCGTTGCGCCTGTTGACGCCTTTCGGCTTCTCCGAATTCCTTGCCTACGATCCGGCCGTCACCTCGGCCGATGGCGTCCGCATGGTCTCGCTCGAAACCCTCTTTTCCGAGTCCGACTTCGTCCTCATCAACTGCCCGCTGATGCCGCAAACGCGGGGCCTAATCGGTGAGTCCTTGCTCCGCCGCATGAAGCCGGACGCGGTGTTCATCAATACCGCCCGCGGCCCCATCGTCGACGAAGCCGCCCTCACGAAGGTCTTGCAGGAAGGCGCCATCAAGTGCGCCGCGCTCGACGTCTTCGAGCAGGAGCCGCTGCAAGATGGCTCGCCGCTCACCGGGCTCGATAACACCATCCTCACCAGCCATTCGCTCTGCTGGACCGAAGAACTCTTCCGTGACATGGGCCGCGAATCCTTCGCCGGCGTGCTGGCGCTGGCCAATGGCGATGCGCCCGTCAATGTCGTCAACCCCGAAGTCCTCACCCGCCCCGGCTTCCTCGCCAAGCTCGCGCAATTGGGAGTGGCCTGATGACTCTCCGCCAAAAACTCAAGGCCGGCGAAACCGTCTTCGGCCAGATGATCCTGGAACTCTTTACTCCTGGCGTCGCGCCGCTGCTGCACCACGCTGGGCTCGACTTTGTCATCTACGACATGGAGCACGGCCGCTGCGGCTACGAGCTGTTGAGCCAGATGGTCACCTCCTGCCGCGGCACGCGCCTGACGCCCATCGCCCGCGTGGCCGACGTGTACGCGCACCCCATGGCCCGCCTGCTCGACATCGGCGCCAAAGGCGTCATGATCCCGCGCCTGGAGACGCCGGAGCAGATGCAGGACGCCGTGGCCCAGTTGAAGTATCCGCCCGCCGGCCGGCGCGGTGTGGCGCTCGGGCTGGCCCACGATGACTATCACTCCAAAGGCGCGCCCTACTTCGAACAGGCCAACGACGAGACGGTGGTCATCGCCATCATCGAGACGCCGAAAGCGCTCGAAAATCTGGACGCCATCGTCGGCACCCCGGGCCTCGATATCGCCTGGATGGGCCATTTCGATCTGACCGTTTCGCTCGGCATCCCCGCGCAGTTTGATCACCCTGTTTTCCTCGACGCCATGGATGCGCTGGTCGCCTCCTGCCGCAAGCACGGCGTTGCGGCGGGCTTCCTGCCCGGCACGCCCGCCGACATGCAGCACTGGCTGGCGAAAGGCTTCCGCGCGATCAGTCTCGGCAGCGACGTGGGCGTCTACGCCCGCGGCCTCTCCGACTTCCGCAAGGCCGCGCTATGATCCATCTCGTTTGGCTCCTGGCTGCTGCCGTATTGATCGCCCAACCCAAACCGCTGGTCTACCAGAAGGCCCGCAGCCAGGCGCCGCCGCTCACCATGGAGATGGTGACGCCCGACGGCCCCGGCCCTTTCCCGGTGGTGCTCCTGGTCCACGGCGGCGGCTTCAGCGGCGGATCGCCCGAGTCGATGCGGACCTTCGCGGCACAGTTGCGGCGGTCCGGGCTCGCCTCCGCGCTCGTCACCTACCGCCTGGCGCCGCGCTTCCAATTCCCCAGCCCTGTGCAGGATCTGAAGGCCGCCGTCCAATACCTCAGGGCCAACGCCACCACGCTCCGCATCCGGCCCGATCAGATCTGCGCCGCCGGTCAGGAGGCGGGCGCGACGCTCGTTGAACTGCTGGCCGTGCAGGAGTCGCTGCAGTGCGCCGTCGCCCTCGACGGCATCCCCGGCACGCCCGCCTTCCTCGGCACCACCGAACCCGTCCCGGCCGCCGACCCCGCCAACTGGCGTAGCGCCACGCCCATCCTCCGCAAGGGCGACCCTGTCCCTTTCTTGAAGAAGCACCTCCCATCGGAGCCCGATCGTTTCACCGTCCTCGCCGCCGATCACGGCACCGGCGCCGAACTGCTCGCGCTCGGCTGGCCTTCCGGTCGCGTGCTGTGGCGTGTGCCGAATGGCACCGGGCTCGACGTGCAGGCGCTGCCGCAAGGGCACGTGCTGTTCACTGATCACGCCGCGCACAAGGTCATCGAAATCGACGCGAACCAGAAGACCGTCTGGAGCCTCGGCGCCGAAGCCGGACTGCATACACCGTTCAGCGTGCGGCGGTTGGCGAATGGCAACACGCTGGTCACCGATTCCAAAGGCGCCCGTGTCACCGAGTTCACCCCCGATGGCAAGACGGCCTGGCAGTGGGCGCGGCCCGAACTCGAACCCATGTGGCCGCGCATGTCCCGGCCGACGGAGAAGGGAACGGTGCTGGTGGCCTTCCAAAAAGGCGGCACGATCTATGAGATCGACCGAGCCGGCAAGACCGTCTGGCAGTTCCAGATTGACCCGGCCCGCCTGCCCTACCAGGGCCTCCGTCTCGCGAATGGCAACACGCTCATCGGCCTCGTCGATCCCGGCGAAGTCATTGAGGTGAACCCCGCCGGCAAAGTGGTCCGCAGCATCGGTGGCGCTGGCAGCAAGATTCGCCTGGGCTGGATCGCCGGCATCGCCCTGCTCCCAAATGGCGGCCTCATGATTGCGGACTTCACCGCCCGCCGGCTGGTGGAAGTGGACGCCGCCGGTAACCTCGTCCACGAACTCCGCGACCTGCCCTGGAACATCGCGAGCATCGCCGTGCAATGACCCCCTCGCCCCGCCGCTGGCTCATGATCGCGCTCGTCTTCGCGGCCACCGTGATCAACTATCTGGACCGCCAGACGCTGTCCGTTCTGGCGCCGGTGCTGCGGCAGGAGTTCGGGCTGTCGAACGTGGACTACTCGCGCATCGTCAGCGCCTTCATGGTGGCCTACACCATCATGAACGGCGTCTCCGGCCCGATGATCGATCGCATCGGCACCAAGCTGGGCTACGCGCTGTGCGTGGCGTGGTGGTCGGCCGCGTCCATTCTGCAGGCCTTCGCCACCGGCGGCATCTCGCTCGCCGGCACGCGCTTCCTGCTGGGCATGGGCGAAGCGGGCAACTGGCCCGCCGGTATTCGTGTGGTGGCCGAATGGTTCCCGTTGCAGGAACGAACGCTCGCCTCCGGCATCTTCAACAGCGGCTCGGCGGTGGGCGCGCTGGTGGCCACGCCGCTGGTCGTTTACCTCTCGCTGCATTACGGTTGGCGCGCCGCCTTCGTCGCCGTCGGCCTCTCCGGCCTGCTGTGGCTGGTGGCGTGGTGGTCGCTGTACGACACGCCGCCCGGCCTGCCGCCGGAGACGGAGCCGCCGCTGCCCGTGCTCGATATGCTGCGCATGCGCTTCATCCGCGGCTTTCTTGTCGTGAAGCTGTTCTTCGATCCGGTCTGGTATTTCTACATCTTCTGGTTCCCGGAATATCTGAAAAACGGCCGCCATATGGACATGGCGGAGATCGGCAAGTATGGCTGGATTCCGTTCCTGGTGGCCGATATCGGCAACCTGATCGGGGGCTGGTTTTGCGGCTGGCTGCTGCGCCGCGGGGTGCCGGTGAATCTGGCGAAGAAGGGCACGGTGGCGCTCGCCGCGCTGTGTATGACGTCGGCCATTCCGGCCGTGTACGTGGACAGCGTCTGGGTGTCGATGGCGTGTATCTCGCTTGCCATGGCCGGCTACACCGGAGCCAACGCGGTGCTGCTCTCCATCCCCGCCGACGTGCTGCCGCGCCGCGCGCTGGCCTCCTCCTGGGGCCTATGCAGTATGGGCTCCGGCTTCGGAGGAATGGTGTTTTCGCTGGTCACCGGATGGCTGGTGGACAGCTACTCTTACCAGCCTGTTTTCCTGCTTTTCGGCCTACTTCCGCTGCTTTCGGCGGCCGTGCTCTGGCTGGGAACCGCAAGTTTACTTTCGCGTGAAACGACGATGTAACAGGGCTCTGTTAAAATAGAAGTATCTCCCCGCCCCACCACTTTGAGGTTGGTACTCTTTATGAATAAAAAAAGCCTGGTTGTAGCCCTGCTACTCCTCTGTCTGCCCGCGGGACTTCTCGCGCAGGCCGTTGCTGGGTTCGGCGGTATCTCTGGTGTCGTTCGCGATGCTTCGGGTGCCGTTGTCCCATCCGCCAATGTGATTGTTGAAAATGCCTCCAAAGGCATCCGCCGCACTCTTACGTCTAACGACGCCGGCATCTTTGCCGCCCCGGCCCTCGTTCCTGCTTCGGGTTACGCCGTTCGTGTGAACAAGAGCGGTTTTAAAGATTTTGAAGTCAAGGAAATCGAAGTCCAGGTCGGCCAGAACGTGAACCTGAATGTGCCGCTGGCCGTCGCCGGCTCCGCCACCCAGGTGGAAGTTTCCGACGCCGCTCCGATTGTCGAATCCACCAAGACCGGGATCTCCCAGGTCGTCAATTCCAAACAGATTCAGGAACTGCCGATCAACGGCCGCCGCGTCGACGCGTTCGCGCTTCTGACGCCCGCGGTTGTCGCCGATGGCACGTTCGGTCTGATCAGTTTCCGCGGCATCGCCGGCGGGAACGCCTTCCTGACCGATGGCAACGACACCACCAACAACTTCTATAACGAGAACGCCGGCCGCACCCGTATCAGCAGCCAGATCTCCCAGGACGCCGTCCAGGAGTTCCAGGTGCTGACCAACGGCTACTCGGCCGAGTTCGGCCGCGCCTCCGGCGGCGTCATCAACACGGTGACCCGCTCCGGCGGCAACAATCTCCACGGCACCGGTTACTGGTTCTTCCGCAACCAGGACTTCAACGCTCGTGATCCCTATGCCACGATCAATCCGAAGGAACGCCGCGACCAGTTCGGCGGCTCCATCGGCGGCCCGATCAAGAAAGACAAGATCTTCTACTTCTTCAATGGAGAAGCCACCCGCCGCGACTTCCCGCTGATCGCCTCGCTCACCCAGCCGCCGCTCTTCAACGCCGCCGGCACGTTCGTCGGCACCTGTGCCGCCACGCCGGCGCAGTGCTCTGCCGCGCAGGATTTCCTGAAGCGTCAGTTCCAGGTTCTGGACCGCACCGCCAACTCCGAGCTCGGCTTCGCCAAGCTGGACTTCCGCCCGACGGAACGCCACGCGGTCAGCCTCTCGTTCAACTACCTGCGCTGGATTTCGCCGAACGGCATTCAGACCCAGGCTGTGTTGAACAACGGTAATGGCGTCGGCAACAACGCCAACTCCACCGTCCGCACCCGCTACGGGCGCGCCTCGTGGACGTATATCCCGACCAACAACATCGTGAACGAAGTCCGTTATGGCTGGTTCAAGGATCGTCTGTTTGATGACGTCAGCGAATCGCTGATCCCGGCTCTGACCGGCCGCGTGCAGATCTCTGTGCAGGGTCAGGGCAACCTGGGCGTCGCCGATGCGTATCCGCGGCTGAACCCGTCGGAGAACAAGCACCAGATCGCCGACAACCTCACCTGGACCGTCGGCAAGCACACCGTCAAGTTCGGTGGCGACTTCGTCACCGCCCGCGACTACAACGACATTCTGCGCAATCAGAACGGCACCTACAGCTATCCGACGTTCACCGCGTTTGCTCAGGATCTGACCGGGAATACCACGGGCGCCAAGCGGTGGCAGAGCTACTCGCAGCGCTTCGGTAATCCGATCGTCGACACCACCATTCGCGACTTCAGCTTCTATGTGCAGGATCAGTTCCGCGTCACCCAGAAGCTGACCGTCAACTACGGAATCCGTTACGAGTACCAGAACTTCACGCAGCCTCGCATCGTCAATCCCGACTATGCACGGCAGACGGGCAACATCCCGTCGTATGGCAAGAACTGGGCGCCGCGCCTTGGCCTGGCCTACTCGATGAACAACAACAAGACGGTCATCCGCGGCGGCTACGGCATCTTCTACGCCCGCACGCCGGGCGGCCTGATCAACACGCTGCACCTGGAGAACGGTGTTGTGCAGAAGCAGATCAGCCTGAACAGCGCCATCGCCGCCGATCTGGCGTTGGGCCCTGTGTTCCCGGCGAAGCTCGCCGGGATCGACCGCAATCCGCCGGCCGGGACCATCGACATCTCGATGGCCGCTCCGAACATGCGCAACCCCTACACGCAGCAAGGCGACGTGGGTATCGAGCATGAAATCACCCGCGACCTGGGCCTGACGGTCAGCTACCTGTGGAGCCGCGGTGTGCAGCTCTACACGG
Source organism: Bryobacteraceae bacterium (assembly GCA_044358225.1). Classification (GTDB taxonomy): domain Bacteria; phylum Acidobacteriota; class Terriglobia; order Bryobacterales; family Bryobacteraceae. Next base: position 24,478 of record JBIKOG010000078.1, read on the forward strand.
TGCGCGACTTGAACGTTGGTCCTCTGGGCGCCGACGTCACCTATCGCATCAACGACACCGCCGGCAATCAGGTTGGCACGTACACGACGCCCACCTACCGGCTGGCGAATCGCGTCGACACCCGTTGGCGCGGTGTTGGCCAGATCGAGAACGGTGGCCGCAGCTACTACGACGGCATGGTCGTGCAGATGCGGAAGCGCTTCTCGCAGATGTGGGAAGGCTCGGTGGCCTACACCTGGTCCCACGCCATCGATCTGAATCAGAGCGGCGGCAACAACAACATCTTCTTCTCGGGCCGTCCGTTCAACCTGCAGAACGGCAACTACGCCCTCGACAAGTCGAGCTCGGTTCTGGATCAGCGCCACCGCTTCGTCGGCACGGCGATGTTCACGCCGACCTTCACGAAGAAGAGCGACTGGTTCTCCAAGTACATCGTGAACGGCTGGCAGCTGTCGAACATCTTCACCGGCGCCAGCGCGCAGAACGCCACGCCGACCATCTTCGTCAGCGGCAACCCGTTCGCCGGGGCGGCGTTCAATAACACGCTCAACGGCTTCGGCGGTTCGACCCGCGTGCCGTTCCTGCCCGCGGCCAGCCTGGACATCGACCAGATCGTCCGTCTGGATTCGCGTCTCTCGAAGATCCTGGCGCTCACCGAGCGCTACCAGCTCTTCCTGAACTTCGAGGCCTTCAACGTGTTCAACCACGTTTCGGACACCGCGGTTCTGACGCAGGCCTACCAGGCCACCGCCGGTGTCTTGAACCCGACGCCGCGGCTGGGTCAGGGTACGGCCAGCCAGGGCTTCCCGGACGGCACGAACGCTCGCCGCGCGCAGTTCAGCGTGCGTTTTGTGTTCTAACCGAACGAGCATTCACACAACAAAGAAGGCCGGGGTTTACGCCCTGGCCTTCTTTTTTTCGCGATTCCTGATAATCTCAGGGTGCAGTTTCCGCGTTACCTAAACGGAGGAATCATCTTATGGCTTTTTGTGCAAATTGTGGCGCTCAGGTGCAGGGCGCGTTCTGTATGCGGTGTGGCACCCCGGTGGCGAGCGGGGCTCCGCAACAGCCGCAGCCTCCGCAGCAGCCGCAACAGCAGCCACCGTACCCGCAACAGCAGCAGCCGCCTTATCCGCAGCAGCAACAGCCGTTCGGGCAACAGCCGCCTCCGTATGGCCAGCAACAGCCTCCTTACGGTCAGCCCCAATATGGGCAACCGCAGTACGGCCAGCCGGCGCCCGCCGCGGGAGGCATGGAGGACAACGTCGCCTCGGCGTTGTGCTATCTGTTCGGGCTGGTCACCGGCGTGTTGTTCCTGGTGTTGGAGCCTTACAACAAGAACCGGGTGGTGCGCTTCCACGCGTTCCAGTCGATTTTCTTCAATATCGGCGCGATTGTGCTGCACATCGGGTTTTCGATTGTGTTCTCGATCCTGCGCCAGATTCTGCCGTTTAGCATGTGGGTGATCTTCACGCTGGGCAGTCTGGGCTTGTCCCTGATCCTGCTGGGCGCCTGGGCTTTCCTGATGTACAAGGCCTACAACCGGGAGAAGTTCATGATTCCGTTTATCGGCGATCTGGCCGAAAAACAGGCGTAGCCGAATGGCTCTGGCGCGCGTCTAGGAAATCGTGACCGTTCGAATACCCGTATTGTGTCTGCTGTCGGCTGCCTTCGTATGGGGGCAGCCGATGACCCTGCCGAAGGTGGGGATCATCGACTATTTCGGCCTGAAGAAGGCCAGCCGGGAGCGGGTGGAGAAGGCCCTGGAAGTGAAGAAGGGCGGCCCGCTGCCGAAGTCCAAGGGCGAGATCGAGATGCAGATCGAACTCGTGAACAACGTGGTCCAGGCGCAGTTGGAGGCCGTTTGTTGCGAGAACGGGGAAGCGATTCTCTACGTCGGCATTCTGGAAAAGGGCGGGCCGAAGTTTGAGTATCACGAGCAGCCTGCCGATGAGACGGTACGGCTGCCGGAGGAGCTTGTCGATACCTGGAATCTGTTTATGGAGCAGGTGCAGGTTGCGGTGAGAGAGGGCAAGGCGGCCGAGGATTTGACCAACGGGCACAGCCTGATGCAGTATGCTCCGGCGCGGGATCTGCAGCTGAAGTTTCCGGCGCTGGTGGATGGGAACCTGCCCGCCATTCGCGACGTGCTGCGGAAGAGCGTGGACGAGACGGAGCGGGCCATTGCGGCCTACACGATCGCCTATGCGACGAAGAAGCGGGGCGTGATCGACGACTTGCAGTATGCCGTGCGCGACCCCGATGACGGGGTGCGGAGCAACGCCATGCGCTCGCTGGCGGCGCTGGCGGTGTTGGGCAAGTTGAAGCCGTTGATGGACATTCAGATCAGCCCGACGTGGTTCGTGGAGCAGCTGAATTCGCTGACGTGGAGTGACCGGAACAAGGCGGCGTTCGCGCTGGTTTCGATGTCTGAGAGCCGGGATGCGCAGACGCTGGGGATGTTGAAGGACCGGGCGCTCGATTCGATGACCGATATGGCGCGCTGGCAGCATCTGCCGCACGCGCTGCCGGGGTTTATTCTGCTGGCGCGGACTGCCGGGTGGGAAGAGAAGAAGATCCAGGACACGTGGGCGGCGGGGACGCACGGGGCGGCCGTCGACGAGATTTTGAAGGGGTTTGAGGCCGCGGCGAAAAAGAAGAAGTAGCCCTAGCGGAGGCCCTTCGATTTCAGGTAGGCGATGAGGGCGGCCGGGTCGTCGGAGATGATGGCGTCGACCTGGGCGGCGATGAGCGGATCCCATTCGGCGGGCGTGTTGGCGGTCCAGGGCACGATGACGAGGCCGGCTTTGTGGGCGGCGGCTACCTCATCGGGCTTCACGGTTTTGAACTGGGGGCTGACGATGCCGGCGCCGGATTCCTTGGCGATGTCGAGCAGGGTGCGGTGCGGCTCCTTGGCGCTATTGGGGTAGAGCGCGGAGAGGCGCATGGCGGGCTCCAGACGCTTCATGGCGTGGAGGGTGCGGAAGTCGAAGGACTGCAAGATCACGCGGCTTGTGAGGCCGTTTGCGCGGACTACGTCGCGCATTAGTTCGGCGAAGCGCTCCGGGGTCGGCGTCTGGTCGGGCTTGGCGGGGGAGATCTTGGTTTCGATGTTGAACTCGACGTTCGAGCCTTTGGCTTTGACGAGGTCGAAGACCTGTTGGAGAGTGGGGACGCGGGTGCCGGGGACGGCTTGTTGTTTGGGGAAGCCGGGGTTGGCTTTGGCGCCGCAGTCCCAGAGCTGTAGCTCGGCGAGGGTCATTTTACGGATCAGCGTCTGGCTGCCCGCCGGTCCGCTGCAGAAGGCTGAGTTCATGTGGGCGTCGTGGGAGACGACGAGGACGTCGTCTTTGGTGACGGCGAGGTCGAGCTCGAGAACGTCGACGCCTTGTTCGATGGCGTAAGTGAACGCCGGGAGGGAGTTTTCGGGCCGGACGGCGCGGGCGCCGCGGTGGCCGTGGACTTGTATGCGGGGAGCTGCGTCAGCGAGGGGCATGATAAGCAGGAGAGCGGGCAGTATAATCGAGTTTCGCACCACTGACAGGGTAGCAAGTGGAAGCTACAGGAGGATGACATGAATCGTCGCCAGTTTGCCGCCATGACCGCGTTGAGCTATTCGCGGGTGATGGGCGCCAATGACCGCGTGCAGATGGGTTTTATCGGCCTGGGAAACCGGGGCGACCAGGTGCACGAGGGGTTCCTGGAGTATGGGGATTCGCGGACGGTGGCGATCTGCGATCTGCGGGAGGACTACCTGGATTTCGCGGCGACGAAGTCGCGGGCGACGCCGAAGCGGTATGCCGATTACCGGAAGCTGCTGGAGGATAAAGACGTCGAGGCCGTGGCGATTGCGAGTCCGGACCACTGGCATGCGCTGATGTTTGTGGACGCCTGCCGGGCGGGGAAGGACGTGTACGTCGAGAAGCCGTTATCGCTGACCGTCAGCGAGGGGCGGCGGATGGTGCAGGTGGCCGGGGAGACGAAGCGCGTGGTGCAGGTGGGGATCCAGCGGCGGTCGTCGAAGTTCCTGATGGAGGCCGTTGAGTACTTGAAGAGCGGGGCGCTGGGGAAGATCAGTGTGGCGCGGGGCTTTCATGTGCAGAACGAGGCGCCGAACGGGATTGGAAATGCCGCCGATGGGGTGGCTCCGTCGGCCGAGCAGTGGGACAAGTGGCTGGGGCCGGCTCCGAAGGTGCCGTACAACCGGAACCGGACGTTCTACAATTTCCGGTGGTTTTACGACTATTCGGGGGGGCAGATTACGAACTTCGGGGTCCACTACATGGACATGTTGCGGTGGGCGCTGGGGAAGGGAACGCCGAAGGCGGTGGTGGCGATTGGCGGGAAGTATGGCGTCAACGACAACCGCGAGATTCCGGATACGTGCGAGGTGCACTGGGATTTCGGGGACATGATGATGGGGTTTGTGCAGTACAACGCGAACGCGGCGCCGGCGTCGTTGCGGGGTGCGGAGATGGAGATTCGCGGAACCCTGGGGACGATGTACATCCACTCGAACAAGTGGGAAGTGGTGCCGGAGAAGACCACCGAGGTGCTGTTCGGGGCGCGGACGCCGTTGGACCGGGCTTCTGAAAAGGCTTATAACCCGTCGAAGAAGGCGACGCTGGAGGCGAAGGTGGTGAACGGGACGACGAGTACGCCGCCGCATTGCCGGAACTTTTTGGACTGTGTGAAGAGCCGGGCGCGGACGAATTGTCCGATCGAAGAGGGGCATACGTCGACGGCGAATACGGTGATCGCGCACATTTCGTTGCGGACGCGGAGCCTGCTGGAATGGGACGGGAAGGCGGAGCGGTTCACCAATAACGAGGCGGCCAACCGGTATTTGGGGTATAAGTATCGGGCGCCTTACAAGTTGGGGTAGGGGGGCACTTCGCCGGGGTGGCTGTTTGGGCGCCGGTTGGTCCCTGTTTGAAAACGCCGATTGATAACGTCTTTGTTTGCAATAAAACGCTGGGACCCTGGGGGATGGGTTTCGGTGTTTTGGGGCGGGAGAGGCGCGGCACCTGGCGGAGGTGTTACGGCTTTCCGCAGGGGATGGGGGTCGAGGAGCCAGACTTAGCTTGACTGCTACTTTGATGCTAGCAGGCGTTCGCAAGCAATTGGCGGAGGGCGGGCGCTAAGTGGTTGATTCCGGGGGAGAAAATAATTTCGTTTCTCGCGGACTGCTAAAGGTTTGGTCAGCCAGGCGGCGGGGAAAGCACGGGAAGGAGGGGGCATCCGGGCCGCCGGCTGAGTAAACCGTGCGGTGAGCTAAACCGCG
>JBIKOG010000079.1:0-29749 GCA_044358225.1 Bryobacteraceae bacterium
AGTTGCGGATGGAGTATTTCTACCGCGAGATGCGGAAGCGGTATGGGGTGTTGATGGATGGGGCGCTGCCGGCGGGCGGTGAGTGGAATCTGGATAAAGAGAATCGGGAGAGCTTCGGGAGCGAGGGCCCGGTGGGTGTGCCGGCGCCGTTGGCGTTCAAGCCGGACCGGATCACGCGGGAAGTGATGGACCTGGTGGCCGACCGGTTTGGGCGGCATCCGGGGTCGATGATAGGGTTTGACTGGGCGGTGACGCCGGAAGAGGCGGAGCAGGCGCTGGCGGATTTTATTGAGCACCGGCTGCCGTGGTTTGGGGCGTATCAGGACGCGATGTGGATGGATGAGCCCTGGTTGTTCCATTCACGGCTGGCGGCGGCGATGAATTTGAAGTTGCTGGACCCGCGGAAGGTGATTGCGGCGGCGGAGGCGGCGTACCGGTCGGGCGCGGCGCCGTTGGCGGCCGTTGAGGGGTTCATCCGGCAGATCCTGGGGTGGCGCGAGTATGTGCGGGGCATTTACTGGACGCAGATGCCGGGGTATTTGGAGCGCAATGAACTGAGTGCGACGGCTTCCCTGCCCCGGTTTTTCTGGACGGGCAAGACGGAGATGAATTGCCTGCATCAGGCGATTACGCAGACTCTGGATTTTGGCTACGCCCACCACATTCAGCGCTTGATGGTGACGGGGCTTTACTGCCTGCTGGCGGGGATTGACCCCAAGCAGGTACACGAGTGGTATTTGGCGGTTTACGTGGATGCGGTGGAGTGGGTGGAGCTTCCGAACACGTTGGGGATGAGCCAGTATGCCGATGGCGGCGTGATGGCGTCGAAGCCCTATGTCGCGAGCGGGAAGTACATCAACCGCATGTCGAACTACTGCAAGGGATGCCAGTACAAACCGGATTCGTGCCCGATGACGGAGATGTACTGGTCGTTTTTGGAGAAGCATCAGGAGAAGCTGGCGAAGAACCCGCGGATGCTGATGCAGCTTAAGAATCTGAAGGGACGAGATGCGAATTCTGCTGTACAGCGGTAAAGGTGGCGTTGGGAAGACGAGCGTGGCGGCGGCGACGGGGCTGCAACTGGCGAAACAAGGGTTGCGCACGCTGGTGATGAGCGTGGATCCGGCGCACAGCCTGGCCGATTCTTTTGCACTTAAGACGAGCCTGTTCGACGCGGCAACGGCCGATCCGTTCCAGGTGGTTCCGAATCTCTCCATTCAGGAAGTGAATATTCAGCTGGAGATCAAGCGCCATTGGCGGGAGATTTCGGGGTACATCACCACGGTCCTGCGGACGAGCGGCCTGGGCGATGTGGAGGCCGAGGAGATGGCGATTCTTCCGGGGATGGAAGAGCTGTCGGCAATGATGTATGTGAACCAGTACCGGAAGTCTGGCGTCTATGACGTGATCGTTCTGGACTGCGCGCCGACGGCGGAATCGTTGCGATTCATTTCGATGCCGACGACTCTCGACTGGTACATGAAGCACGTGTTCCCGATGGAGCGTAAGGTGTTTAACGCCGTGCGGCCGCTGGCGAACCGGATGTCGCCGGTGGAGTTGCCGTCGGACTCCTATTTCGCCAACATCAAGGACCTATTCGAGAAGATCGAAGGGATCGATACGATTCTGGAAGACCCGCAGTTGACGAGCGTGCGGCTGGTTTCGAATCCGGAGCGGATGGTGCTGCGGGAGACGCAGCGGGCGTTTGTGTACTTCTCGCTGCACGGGCTGACGGTGGACACGATTGTGGTGAACCGCGTTTTGCCGGCGGAGGCGAACGATTCGTATTTCGGCAAGTGGCGCGAGGCGCAGCAGGAGATTCTGGGCGAGGTGGAAACCTACTTCAACCCGGTGCCGGTGCGGCGGGTTCCGATGTTCCAGGAAGAGGTGATGGGGGTGGAGCGGCTGGAGAAGTTGGCATCGGTGCTGTATGCGGCGGATGAGAATCCGGCGCTGGTGACGCGGAGCGAGCGGCCGTATTCGTTTGGGCGCGCCGATGGGGCCTACCAGGTGCGGGTGGCGATGCCATTCGCGGTGAAGGGCGAGGTGAAGCTGTTCAAGAAGGGCGATGAACTGGTGATTGAAGTGGGGACTTTGCGACGGCATGTAGGGTTGCCGACGTCGATGGCGGCGTTGCAACCACAGCGTGCTACATTCGAGGGGCAGACGTTGGTGGTGACACTGCGGGAGGTTGCGTGAGCGAGAAGAATTGTAATTGCAGATGCATGGGCGTGGGCCCGATTGTGACGGAGTTTGCTAAGAAACTGGGGCCTTCCGAGGAAGTGACCCAGCATTTCAAGGCGGCGCGGCTGGAGATTTTGAAGGGTCTGCGGGCGATGCTGGACGAGCAGATTGCCGGCATGAGCGAAGCGCCGAAGCAGGGGACAAAATTCACGGTGGAGTAGCACGGCGGGGGCGGGAGCCGTCATAATAACGGGTTCATGTCCACGATAGATCCCACCAAGCTACGCAGCTACACCTGGTTCAACGGCAAAGAGTATTACAACTTCTCGCGGCGCGCGAATTTGCGCTCGATGGGTTTCAGCCGGGAGATTTTCTTCGGCAAACCGGTGATCGGGATTTGCAACTCCTTTAGCGAGTTGAACAATTGCAACGCGCACCTGCGCGGTCTGGCGGAGGCGGTGAAACGGGGCGTGTGGGAGGCGGGCGGGTTTCCGGTGGAGTTTCCCGTAATTTCGCTCGGCGAGCAGTACATGAAGCCGACGACGATGCTGTTCCGCAACCTGATGGCGATGGATGTGGAGGAGTCGATCCGGGCGAACCCTGTCGATGCCGTGGTGCTGTTGTGCGGGTGTGACAAGACCACTCCGGCGATGCTGATGGGCGCGGCTTCGGCCGATGTTCCGGCGATTGTTGTCACTGGCGGGCCGACGCTTTCGGGGAATTATAAGAACACGCCGTTTGGGACGGGGACCGATGGGCGGAAGATTTTCGATCTGCACCGGATTGGGCAGATTGGCGCGGAGGAGTTGCAAGAGATTGAGGGCTGCATGGTGCGCAGCGCGGGGCATTGCACCGTGATGGGGACGGCGTCGACAATGGCGTCGATGGCGGAGGCGCTGGGAATGACGCTGCCGAATAATGCAGCGATTCCGGCGGTGGATTCGCGGCGGGCGGCGCTGGCCGAGCAGAGCGGGAAGCGGGCGGTGGAGATGGTGGCCGAGGACATGCGGCCGTCGCGGGTGATGACGCGGCAGGCGTTTGAGAACGCGATCGCGGTGGATATGGCCATTGGCGGATCGACCAACGCGGTGGTGCATTTGCTGGCGATTGCGGGGCGTTTGGGGTTGGATTTGGTGTTGGATGATTTTGATCATGTGTCGCGGCGGACGCCGTTCCTGGTGAACGTGCGACCGAGCGGCGAGCACCTGATGGAAGACTTCTTTTACGCGGGCGGGCTGCCGGCGGTAATGCGGGAGTTGTTGCCACTATTGAACCGGGACTGCATTACGGTGAACGGGAAGACGGTGGCGGAGAATGTGTCTGAGGCGCCTTGCCACAATCGCGATGTGATTCGGGCAATGGACGCGCCGTTGCATCCGGAGGGCGGGACGGTGGTGCTGCGCGGGAATCTGGCGCCGGATGGCGCCGTTTTCAAGCAGACGGCGGCGTCGCCGGAGTTGTGCAAACACACGGGCCCGGCGTTTGTGTTTGAGACCTACCAGGAGATGCACGACACGATCGATTCAATGGATCTGCCTGTCGATGCGAACACGGTGCTGGTGATGAAAAATGGCGGGCCGAAGGGTGCGCCGGGGTTCCCGGAGTGGGGCCATATTCCGATGCCGAAGGTGCTGCTGGCGAAGGGCGTGAAGGACTGCGTGCGGATTTCGGACGCGCGGATGAGCGGGACGAGTTTCGGGACGGTGGTGCTGCATGTGTCGCCGGAGTCGGCGATTGGCGGGACGTTGAGCATTGTGGAGACGGGCGACACGATTACTTTGGACGTGGAGGCGCGTTCCTTGCACTTGCACGTGGATGAGGCGGAGATTGCGCGGCGATTGGCGGCGCGTCCGTTGCCTCCGCCAGCTTATAACCGTGGCTATGGGAAGCTGTTTTTGGACCACGTGACGCAGGCGCATTTGGGTTGCGACTTTGACTTTTTGCATGCTGTGAAGCCGAAGGAATGAACAAGCGCTGGGGCACGCCGGTCTTTTTTGCGGTCGTCATTTGGCTGTTCTATGTAGCGAGTAAAGGGGCCTACAAGGGCTTCTTTTCGGCCGACGATTTGGACAACCTGGCGTGGACGCGGCATGCGGAATTGAAGAGTTTTTTTGTGGGGCTGGTGACGCCGCAGTTTTATGCGTCGAACTTCCGGCCCATCGGGCACTTTTATTTCTGGGCGCTGGGGCACCTGGCGGGGCTGGATTTCCGGCCGTATGTGACGGTGCTGCATGTGCTGCATCTGGTGAACCTGGGGCTGCTGTGGATGCTGTTGGGGCGACTGCGGTTTGACTGGGCGGCGCGAGCGGTTGGGGTGTTGTTTTTTGCGTTTCATATGGCGGTTTTTGACGCTTATTGGAAGCCGATGTATGTGTTTGATGTGTTGTGCGCGGTGTTTTCGTTGCTGTCGGTTTTGTTGTGGATCGATCAGCGGCGATGGATGAGTTTGCTGTGTTTTTGGTTGGCGTATAAATCGAAGGAACTGGCGGTGGCGGTGCCGGTGATTCTGGTTTTTTATGAGTATTTGCTGGGGTCTTTGGTGTGGCGGGCATTGGCGTGGCATTTGGCGGGCGGGGCGTGGTTTGTGGGGCAGGCGTTGTTTTCGCAGGGCGGAAGGGGCGGGGATTATGGGTTGCGGTTGACGCCGTTGACGCTGTGGCAGACGGTGGATTTTTACGCTTCGCAGGTGTTGCTGGTGCGGCATGCGGGGTTCGGGTTGGCGTTATTGCCGGTGTGGGTGCGGGACCGGCGGTTGTGGTGGGGATTGCTGGCGGCGGCCCTGTGGCTGGGGCCGATGTTGCTGGTGCCGGGGCGTTTGTTTGGGGCGTATCTGTATTTGCCGTTAGCGGGGTTGGCTGTGGCGGTGGCGGCGTTGACGGAGCGCTTCGGGTGGAAGTGGCTGGCGGCGCCGTTGGCGGTGTGGTTGGTGTTTAATTATGCCGAGATGCGGGAGAAGCGGCGAGCCGTTTTGGCGGAGGCCGAGGAGACGACGGCATATGTGTATTCGCTGGCGGATTTGGCGAAGAATGGGCGGGATGTGGATACGGTTTTGATTGATAGCGCGCCGGCGGGGCTGCGGCGGTGGGGCGTAGAGGGGGCGTTGCGGTACACGTTTGACCGGGACGATTTGGAGCTGATTTATTTGGAGGATGTGGACCATAAGGAGCCGCGGGCGGATGCGACGCTGGCGATGTTGAGCTGGGACGGGCCGTTGAAGAAGCTGTATACGTTGCGGCGGACGGCGGCGTTGGGGGATGCGGCGTATGTGGAGATGACGCGTTTGACGCCGGTGTGGCAGTTGAAGCGGGGGTGGTATCAGCGCGAGGGGAATTACCGTTGGACGATGCCGCGGGCGACGGCGGAGGTGCGGCGGCCGGCGGGGGCGCGGGAGTTTCAGGTGACGGTGAATGTTGGGCCGGATTATATTCGGGCGGTGGGGCAGGCGACGCTCGCGGTGAAGGTGGGGGGCGTGGATTTGGGGTCGCGGACGTTTACGCAGAATGGGTGGATGACGGAGAAGTTTGCGATGGAGGCGGGGGCGGAGGGGAATGTGGAGGTGGAGTTTACGGTGACGCCGCCGTTCCGGCCAAAGAACGGGGATCCGCGGCCGTTGGGGATTCCGGTGGCGGCGTTTGGGTTCCGGTAACGTCGAAAGATTAAATTGGTGCCTGGCACCAATTTAATGAAAGCGCGGGGAATTTTTGCGGGTGTGTGGCGAGCGAGCACCGTTTTGTGGGCGGAAGTCTGGTTTTCAGCGGCTCAAGGGCGATAGCGGCTCGGCCAAACATTAAATTGGTGCCTGGCACCAATTTAATGTTTATACACTGGGGGGATGCGAGTTTTGTTGCTTACGTTGATGACGGGCCTGCTGTTGCTGGCCGAAAGCGCCTCGGGCGTGAAGTGGAAGATGCCGGCCAGTTGGAAGGCCCAGGGCGAGCGGCCCATGCGCGTGGCCACCTACACCATACCGGCCGCGGCGGGCGATAAGGATCCGGGCGAGTTGGCCGTGTTCTACTTTGGACCCGGACAGGGCGGGGGCGTGCAGGCCAATATTGATCGGTGGGCAGGGCAGGTGACGCAGAAGACTGGTCCGGCGAAGACCGCCAAGATGACGGTGGCGGGGATGCCGGTGACGTCGGTGGACGTTTCGGGCACCTATGCGTTGTCGGCCGGGCCGATGGCTCCGACGCCGGTGAACAAGGCGGGCTACCGCATGTTGGGGTACATTGTGGAAGCGCCGAAGGGCGCCGTGTTCTTCAAGCTGACCGGTCCGGCGAAGACAGTTGGCGCCAATGAAGCGGCGTATCTCGGTATGATCAAGGCGATTACGAAGGAGTAGTTTTCCATGCTGACACGGCGAGGCTTTGCAGGACTGGTATCGGGCGCGGCGGTGGCCGCCGATTGGCCACAGTGGCGAGGCCTCGCGCGTGATGGGCGCTCCGGGGAGACGGGGCTTCTGAAGAAATGGCCGGCCGGCGGGCCGCCGTTGGTGTGGAGGATCGACAACCTGGGCGAAGGGTATTCATCGTTTTCCATTGCCAACGGGAAGCTGTTCACGCAGAACCAGAAGGAAGGCGGGCAGTGGATTAAGGCGCTGGACGCGGCGACGGGGAAGACGGTGTGGGAAGTGGCGGCGGGCGAGTCGTTCCCGCAGGACCGGGGCCCGGGGCCACGCGGGACACCAACCGTCGATGGGGACACGATCTATTCGCTATCCGCCGATGGCACGTTGCTTTCGCTGGCGGCGGCGACGGGGAAGAAGAACTGGGAGAAGAACATCCTGCGCGAGTTCGGCGGGTCGCAGATTCATTGGGGGTTGAGCGAATCGCCGCTGGTGGATGGGACGCGGCTGATTGTGACGCCAGGCGGGAAGGACAAGGCCGTTGTGGCGTTGGACAAGAAGACGGGGCGGGCGCTGTGGAGCGCGGGTGACGACGCGGCGGGGTACAGTTCGGCGATCGCTTTCGACTTCGGCGGGCAGCGGCATGTGGTGGCGTTTATGGCGCATGGCGCGATGGGCATCAACGCGGCCAACGGGTGGGTGCAGTGGAAGTACAACAAGGTTTCCAACCGCACGGCGAATGTGGCGACGCCGATCTATCGCGACGGACATGTGTTTCTGAGTTCGGACTATGGCACCGGCTGCGCGTTGTTGAAACTGGCCGCGGCGGGCGACCGGGTGAACGCGACCGAGGTCTACTTCAACCAGGAGATGAAGAACCATTACTGCTCCAGCGTGCTGCAGGACAAGCACCTGTACGGGTTTTCGAGCGGCATTTTGACGTCGATGGATTTCCTTTCCGGCGAGGTGGCGTGGAAGGACCGGAGCGTGGGCAAGGGGCAGTTGATCCTGGCCGATGGGCTGCTTTATTTGCAGGGAGAGACGGGCGTGGTGGCGCTGGCTGAGGCGACGCCCACGGCGTACAAAGAGATCTCGCGGTTTGAGTTCGGCCGCGGGCAGTATCCGTTGTGGACACTGCCCGTGATCGCCGGCGGACACCTGTATTTGCGGGACCAGAGCAAGCTGGCCTGCTACAAGATTTCGGCCTAGAAGTAGCCCTCGCGCTTGCGATCTTCCATGGAGGAATCCGAGCGGAGATCGTCGGCGCGGGCGCCGCGTTCGCTGGCGCGGCTGGTGACGAGTTCTTCGATGATCTCGTCGATGTTTGCGGCTGGGGAAAGCACGGCGCCGGTGCAGGTCATGTCCCCGATGGTGCGGAAACGGACGTTCAGGGTGCAGGGTTGATCGGCCGGGTCGGGAACCAGGAATTCGTTTTGCGCGAGGTAGAGCGGGCCACGGCGAATACAGTCCCGCGTGTGGGAGAAGTAGAGCGACGGGAGCGGCAGCTTTTCGCGGCGGAGGTAGAGCCAGACGTCGAGCTCCGTCCAGTTGCTGAGCGGGAAGACGCGCAGGTGTTCGCCAGGGTCGATGCGGGCGTTGAAGAGGGACCACAGTTCGGGGCGCTGGGCGCGCGGTTCCCAGGAGCCGAACTTATCGCGGACGGAGAAGAAGCGCTCCTTGGCGCGGGCCTTTTCCTCGTCGCGGCGCGCGCCGCCGAGGGCCACATCGAACTTGTGTTCGTGGATGGCATCGACGAGCGTGACGCTTTGGAGGGCGTTGCGGCCGGTGGGGGAATCCTTCTTCTCCTGCACGCGGCCCTGGCGGATGGACTCTTCGACGGTGCGAATGATGAGGCGTTCGCGGACGAAGGCATCACGGAAGACGAGCGTCTCCGGGAAGTTGTGGCCGGTGTCGATGTGAAGGAACGGGAACGGCACGGGTGCGGGCCAGAAGGCTTTGCGGGCGAGGTGGGCAAGGACGATAGAGTCCTTGCCACCGGAGAACATCAGCACCGGCCGTTCGCACTCCGCTGCCACTTCGCGGATGACGTGGATGGCCTCGGCTTCGAGGGAGGAAAGGTGCGTGAGGCGCATGGCTATTGGCCTTGGCCGAGCGAGTAGCCGGGCGTGCCGTCGAAGGTGCAGAGGTTTTCGGTCTTGATGAAATCGAAGCCGGCGGCGGCGACGCGCTCCAGAAGCTGGAGGATATCGGCGTGGGAGACGGCGGCGTCATTCTGGAAACGGCAGCGCCAGTGATCGGTACAGAACGTCTCGGGGAAACCTTGCGGCCAGACCTTTACGCCGCGATTGGTGATCATGGTGAGCGGGAGCTGCGCGGTGCCGGTGGGCTGTAGTTTTTCGGCGAGTTCGGCGGGCGCGCCGCCGGTCCATTGCAGGAAGACGTCGACGCCGACGATCTCCTTTTTGGCGGGCTGGCGGACGGAGGCGGCCGTGGCGACGGTGGCGACGGGTTCGTAGTGAACCGGCTTTAGCTGCTGGGGTTGCTGGCCCAGGCGGGCGATGACGGCGTCGGCGAACTCCTCGGTGGAGACGCGGGATTTACTCTGTTCGGGCGTGAAGATATCGCCGGTGTGGACACCATCTTCTAGCGTACGGAGAAGAGCGTTGTGGACAGTGGTGGCGACATCGCACTGGCCGAGGTGGACGAGCATCATGACGCCGGCGTGGAGCAGACCGGAGGGGTTGGCGATGCCCTTGCCAGCCAGATCGGGCGCGGAGCCGTGGATGGCTTCGAACATGGCGATGCGGTCGCCGATGTTGGCCGAACCGGCGAGGCCGACGGAGCCGGCCACCTGGGCAGCGATGTCGGAGATGATGTCGCCGTAGAGATTGAGCGTGACGATGACGTCGAAGTCGTTGGGGCGGTCGGCGAGGTAGGCGGCACCGATGTCGATGATGCGGTGTTCGCGGATGAGTTCGGGATATTCGGCGCCGATTTCATCGAAGATCTGATGGAAGAGACCGTCGGTCATCTTCATGATGTTGTCTTTGGTGAAGCAGGTGACCTTCTTACGGCCGTTGCGGCGGGCGTATTCGAAGGCGTAGCGGATGATCTTTTCCGAGCCGGGGCGGGTGATGAGCTTCAGGCACTGATAGACCTGGTCGGTCTGGCGGTGTTCGATGCCGGCGTAGAGATCCTCTTCGTTTTCGCGCACGATGACGACGTCCATGCCGGGGAAGCGGGTGTGGACGAAGGGGTGGTAGGAGACGGTGGGGCGAACGTTGGCGTAGAGACCGAGCGTCTTGCGGACGGTGACGTTGAGGCTCTTGAACCCGCCGCCCTGCGGGGTGGTGATGGGCGCTTTGTAGAAGACGCCGGTGCGGCGGAGGGAGTCCCAGGACCCACTTTCAATTCCGGAGCTGACGCCACGGCGGTAGACGCTTTCGCCGATTTCGATGGTTTCGATTTCGAGCTGGGCGCCGGCGGCGCGAAGGATGCGGAGAGAGGCGGCCATGATCTCCGGACCGATGCCGTCGCCGTGGGCGACCGTGATTGCTTGTGTTTTTTGTGTCACGACTCCCAATATACGTTTTTTATGTCGTGCTTTGCAATACATACTTACAGAAGCGTAAGATGAGAACAATGCCCGCCGAACGATGGACCTTCCTGACCAACTACGGACACGTGCTGTTGTGCATTGCGGCGGACCCGGAGATCCGGTTGCGGGACGTGGCGGAAAAGGTGGGGATAACGGAGCGGGCGGCGCAGCGGATTGTGGCTGATTTGATTGAGGGCGGATATTTGGAGTCGGAAAAAGTGGGGCGGCGGAACCAGTACCGGGTGAACGGATCGTTGCCGTTGCGGCATCCGATTGAAGAGCAGAGCCAGGTGGCGGCATTGCTCTCTCTGATTCAGGCGCCGAAAACGCGGGGCGCTAGGCGCGGGTGACGTGGGCGGGGGTGATTTCGGAAAGCGACCGGGCGCCACATTGTTGCATGGCGACCTGGAACTCAGTGCGAAGGATATCCAGCACGGCTTCGACGCCGGGCTGGCCGAACGCGCCGAGACCCCATAAATAGGGCCTTCCGACGCCGACGGCAGTGGCACCGAGGGCGATGGCTTTCAAAATATCCGTACCGCGGCGGACGCCGCCATCGACGAGGACGGGCATGCGGCCGCGGACGGCGTCGACGACTTCGGGGAGGCAATCGATGGAGGCGCGGCCGCTGTCTTCGGCGCGGCCGCCGTGGTTGGAAACGATCAGGCCATCGATGCCTTCTTCGACGGCGATGCGGGCGTCTTCGTGGGTGCCAATGCCCTTCAACACGATTTTCATTTTCGTGATGGAACGAAGGCGGCGGACGGAGGCCCAGTTGAAGTAGGGACTGCGGATATCGAGGGTGGAGGGGTCGATGCCGTCGAAGGAGGGCTTGCGGCCGGAGAAGGTTTGGCGCGGATGGCAGGCGGCGCAGTTGCGGGAATCTTCCGCGATGGCGCGGGTGGCGGTTTCCGATTTGCGGCCGACGACGAGATCGACGGTGATGACGAGGACGGGGCAACCGGCGGCCTCCGCGCGGCGGACGATGCGTTCACCGACTTCAATTTTGGAGGTGGGATAGAGCTGCTGCCAGATGGGGCGGCCGGCGGCTTTGGTGGTTTCTTCGACCGACGTGGTGGCGACGGTGGAAAGGATCTGAAGCGTGTGGCGGGAGTTGCCGGCGCGGGCGACGGCGGTTTCGCCATCGGGGTGGAAGGCCTTGTGGCTGCCGCAGGGGCAAATGAAGATTGGCGTGGGCCATTTGGTGCCGAAGAGGGTGGTGGACATGTCGACGCGGGTGACATCGATCAAGCGGCGGGGGCGGAGTTGGAGGCGGGCGAAGGCTTCAGTGTTGGCGCGGACGGTGCGGTCGTCATCGACGCCGGTGGCGATATAGGCGAAGTGGGGGGGGGGGATGTTCTTGCGGGCGACCGCTTCGAAATCGCGCACGTTGAGGGCTTGCGCGGGGCTGGTGATGAGCGGCGCTTCGGCGGAGAAAAGCGGACTGGCGGCGAGGAACTGGAGGAAGCGGCGGCGGGCGGTGCGGGTGGTCATCGGAGTTCCGATGAGGATAGCACTACCAGCGGGGGTGATCGGCGCCGTGGTTGTTGGCGCCGCGATTCAGGTAGCGCGGGTTGGCGCCATTCGAATCCATGATCCAGAGGGCTGGATTTTCGCCGGTGGCGGCGCGGCAGAAGAGGACGCTGTCGCCGGTGGCGGAGGGGGACATGCGGAAGTCCCAGTTGTTTTCACGAAAGAGCGTAAGGGCGCGTTTTTCGCCGGTTTTGGGGTCGATTTGCGTAATTCGCGTGCCACGGCGGGCGGCGGCGGGTTTGTAGTCGCGATTGAAATGATCGGTATCGGGGCGTTGGGGCTGGAACTCCCAGGGGGTCTTGGCGCCCGGGCTGCGTTCGGCGAAGAGGATGCCGTGGCGGGTCCATTGGGGCATGTTGGAGCCGCCGCCGGGATTGGACGGGGCGCCGTACGTCGCGCCGAACCAGGCGGCGTTGCCGGTGGTGAGGGCGCGGTTGGCGGAGCCGTCGGGGCGGCCGATCCAGAGGTCGGACCAGTCGTGGGCGGGGTCGGTTTTGGGCGTACAGATTTGATAGAGGACCCATTCGCCATCGGGGGAGAAGGTGGTGCCGAACATGAGCTTGCCTTTGGCGCCGTTGACTTCCTGGCGGTTGGTGCCATCGGCGTTTATTGTGGCGATGCGGTAGTTGGCGTGGTAGGCGAACTGGCGACCATCGGGGGAGAGGCTGACGCCGTAGACGAACTCGTCGGGGGCGGAGACGGGTTGGGCGTGGCGGCCGTCGAGATCGATGGTGTAGAGGCGTTGTTTGCCGTCCTTGTTGACGGTGACGGCGAGGCGGTCTTCACCGGGCATGAGCAGGCAGGGGGCGATGAAATTGCTGAGTCGCTCCTTGGTGGCGAGTTCCTCGCGGCGACCGGTTTCCATGTCATAAAGCCAGAGGTGGGTCTTGCTTTGCGGGTAGTATTCGTCGAAGGTTTTGGTGCGCCAGCCGGGGATGAGTTCGAGCGACATAAGGATGGCGCGGCGGCCGTCGCGGAAGAAGCAATAGGGCAGCCAGCCGATGTGATCGGGCTCGTGGAAGTCGAGGATTTCGAGGCCGGAGCCATCGGCGCGTTGGACGCCGAGGCGGCTGCCGGCACCGCGGACCCCTTCGCTGCCGCGGGCGGTGAAGAAGAACTTTTGCGCGGGCGGGGCGAGGGCGGCGGCGAGCAGGGCGCGGCGGGAGAGCATCCCGTTAGTGTAGGAATAATTGCGGGCCGGCGGGGCCGAGGTAGCGCTCGAGTTGTTTGCGGGGGGCCTGGCGGAGGTCGACGGTGATGAGGCCATCGACGGTGTTGGAGAAGGCCGGATCGACATGAAAGGCGGCGAATTTGCCGCCGAGTTTCAGGTAGTGTTTGACGAGGATGGGGATGCCTTTGCCGGGGCCGTCGATATCGGTGACGAGGGCGTCGAGTTCGTCGATATCGTAGGCGATGACGGGTTTATGGAGCGTGACGAAGGGGAGGCGGGGCTTGGCGAAGGGGGCCAGATCGTCGCGCCAGGCGAGGCGGCGTAGGCCGGCGACGAGGCTGGCGCGAGCGAGTGGGGAGTAGGCGTTGCTGATGCTGACGGGGCCATAGAGCGTGGCGAATTGCGGGTTCGCCGCGACGTAGGCGCCGATGGCTTTCCAGAGCAGCAGCAGCGATTCGAAGTGGCGTTGGTAGGGGGCGGCGATGAAGGACCGGCCGAGTTCGAGGGCCGGGCCGAGGCGCTGGTGGAACTGGGGGGCGAGGCGGAAGAGGGTATTGAGATAGCCGTCAGCGGCGGTATGGAAACGATACCCGCCGGCGATGGTTTTGGCGGCGGGATCCCAAAGGACCAGTTGCTGGTAGGAGGCGTCGAAACGGTCGAGATCGCAGGGCTTGCCGGTGCCCTCGCCGGCGGCGCGGAAGGTGAGCTCGCGTTGGCGGCCGATTTCGCGGAGGGCGTGCGGGGCTTCGTGCATTTGCAGGCGCCAGACTTCGAGAGCGGCACCGCGGGCGAGGCGGCGATCGGCGGGGAGCGCGGCGATTTCGGCGGCGATTTGGGCGGGCGGGGCGGCGGCGGCAATGGCGCGATGGGGCTGCAGGCGGAAGGCGGGAAGACGGCGTTGGGGACGCATGGATTCGCAGCGGGTGCGGAGGTAGGCGGTGGCGGTGTCACCGCGGCGCTCCACCCAGTTGGCCGGGGCGGCGTGGCCGATGCGGACTTGCACGGTGTAGTTCCGGCGGCGGAGGAATTCGCGGGGGAGCATGGCGGTGCGAAGGGAAGGGTGGGCAAGGCCGGCGATGTGGAAGGCGGCGGAGTTGCCACCATCGATCCACATGGGGACGACTTTTGCACCGGAGCGGCGGGCGAGACGAACGGGGTTTTCGTTCCATTTGGCTTCGGTGACGCCGAGGCGGCGCCACTGCCAGTGGGCGACCACACCGGCGGGAAAGACGACGAGCAGGCCACCGCGATCGAGCCATTGGAGACTGTCGCGCAGGCTGCGGGCGTTGTTACGGCGGGCGGCGGGCGTGTCGGCCAGATCGACGGGGAAACAGAGGTCGCGAACGCCATCGACTTCGAGCACCTGCTGATTGGCGAGGTAGCGAATGTCGTCACGGCGGCGGAAGAGGAGGTTGGCGGTGATGACGGCATCAGTGAGGCCGAAGCTGTGGTTGGCGACGACGACGGTGGGGCCGGTGGCGGGGATGTGCCGGAGTTCGTTATCGGCCGCGTCGATGGTCAGGCCGAGGCGCTGTTGGAGACGGGCGCAGAATTCGCGGGAGCCGGCGCCGGCGGCGAGTTCACTGGTGAAACTGCGAAACTCGTCAACAGAGAAGAGCTTTTCCGTCCAGGGGGAGAGGGGCATTGCCACTGGTTTAGCAGTGGCGTGTGACACGGGATTGAACGGAAAATTACGATTTGTACGTAACTTCGACGAGGAAAAGGCCGGAGGCGGGGGCGGTGGGGCCGCCTTCGGCGCGCGGGGCGCCGCGCAGCATGTTCTGTAACTGGGCGTTGACCAGATTGCCTTTTCCCACTTCGAGCAGGGTGCCGACGATATTGCGCACCATGTGTTTGAGAAAGCCGCTGCCGCGAACACGGTAGATGAGCATTGGGCCCTCGCGTTTCAGCACGGAGGAGAAGATGGTGCGGACCTTGGAGTAGTCTTCGGTGTAGCGTTCGTCGTGGGCGGCGAAGGCGGAAAAATCGTGTTCGCCTTCGAGGAGCGGGGCGGCGGCGATCATGGCCGCGTCGTTGAGCGGATAGGGAAAATGATGGACGTAAGGAAAATCGAAGGGCGGGCAGATTTCGTCGCGGTAGAGGCGGTATTCGTACAGTTTCGACACGGCGTCGAAACGGGCGTGAAACGCGGGGGCGACATCTTCGGCGCTGAGGACACGGATGGCGCCGGGCAGAACGCGGTTCATCGCCCTCGGCAGGTTCTGGCAGGGGATTTGACTGGTTGTCGAAAAAGCCGCCACCTGTGCGCGGGCGTGGACGCCGGCATCGGTGCGGCCGCTGCCCTGGATGGTTACCGGGATTTTGGTGATGACCTGGAAGGCGCGCTGCAGTTCGCTTTGGATGGTGACCAAACCGGGCTGCACCTGCCAGCCGTGAAACTGCGTGCCGTCGTAGGAGACGGTGATGCGGATGCGGCGTTCCGGGGAGCTAGCCAACATTGCGGGAGCCGGGCTTGACGGCCACCGACCCCTGACGGCAGAGCGGGCAGACTTCCGGGGCCCAGGTGGTGACGGAGAGCGTGGCGAGGGCGACGCGGGGGACACCGATGTCGGCCTGGCCGCCGGAGCGGTCGATGATGGAGCCGGCGCCGATGACTTTGACGCCGCAGTCGCGCAGGAGATCGATGACTTCGCGGGAGGAGCCGCCGGTGGTGACGACGTCTTCGACAACGACCGCGGTTTCGCCGGGGACGACTTCAAAGCCGCGGCGGAGGGTCATCTTGCCATTGGGGTCGCGTTCGGTGAACTGGAAACGCGCGCCGAGGGAGCGCGCCACTTCATGGCCGATGATGAGGCCGCCGACGGCGGGCGAGGCGACCAGCGGGATAGCTTCGCCGTTGGCCATTTCGCGAAAGCGGATGGCGAGCGAGCGGCCGAAGGCCTCGGCGTGGACGGGATATTGGAGGACTTTGGCGCATTGGAGGTACTCCGGGCTGTGGAGGCCGCTGGTTAGGCGGAAGTGGCCGTGGAGGTAGGCACCGGTCTGTTCGAAGACGGAGAGAACGGGATCAGAAGTGGACATCCGAAGCCCAATATAGCAATTTGTCCGGGAATGGACGCGCGCGGAACGAAGATTCCCGAAAGCGGACAGCGAAAGAAGGTGAAGGGCGATAAGCCCTGCGATATCATAGGGAAATCGTGGAACATCGGGCGTCCAGTCTGCGTCTGGCTCTTTAATCGGAAAGCTCTCTGGTATGAATGCAAAACAACTCACAAGTCTTCTCTGTTCGCTTCTGATCGTCGCGCCGGTATTGCCCGCGCAGACCCGGACCGGCGTTTCCAGTTGGTTCAACGGTTTCTCTGATCCGTACAGATGGAAGGATGTCGCACCCATCAGTCTGGCGAACTCCTCTCGGCTCGATCAACTGCTGCGCGCCGGAAAACTGTATCTTTCGCTCCAGGACGCCATTGCGCTGGCACTGGAGAACAACCTCGATATCGAATTGCAGCGGTATGGCCCCCGGATCTCCGAAGCGGAGTTGCAGCGGGCCAATGCGGGCGGATCCGCACGAGTGGGTTCCGGCGGCGGAGTCTCCAACGCCACCACCGGCCAGGGCGCCAATGGCGGACAACTCGGCGCCGCGGCCGCCCAGACCGGGCAGGCCCTCCCTGGGCAAAACCTCGATCCGGTTTTCACGGGGACGATGAGTTGGGCCCACCAGACCATCCCTCAGACGAACACATTCGTCACCGGTACCAGTTCCTTGATTAATCAGCGCACCCTGGCAAACTATGGCGTTTCGCAGAGTTTCCTTACCGGCACATCCGCCAGCTTCGGGTTCAACAATAACCTGTTGGCCCAGAACTCCGGCCGTAACGATTTCAACCCGTCGAAGTCGATCAACGCGTCGCTCAATGTGACCCAGCGGCTTTTGCAGGGCTTCGGGAAAGCGGTCAACAACCGTAACATCCGTGTTTCGAAGAACAACATTAAGGTGTCGGAACTCGTGTTCCAGCAGCAGGTTATTACCACCGTTTCCAGTGTGATTTCGCTGTATTGGGACCTTGTGAGTGCCAACGAGGACGTTCAAGTGAAACGGCAGGCGCTTGCCTTGAACCAAAAGCTGTACGACGACAACAAGAAGCAGGTTGAGATCGGCACACTGGCCCCCATCGAGATCATCCGGGCCGAAGCCGAAGTGGCTCGCAGCCAGCAGGACTTAACCATCTCCGAGACCAATCTGCTGCAACAGGAGACGGTGATCAAGAACGCGCTGAGCCGCACCGGCGTAGCCAGCCCCGGCTTAGCCGAGGCACACATCATCCCCACCGACAAGATTCGAATGCCAGAGACCGAGCCGATCGAACCGATTCAGGACCTGGTTGGAAAAGCGGTCAACGGGCGCCCTGAGCTGGAACAGGCCCGGGTCAACATTGAAAGCTCGAAGATTGGCCTCAAGGGTTCGAAGAACGCGCTGCTTCCGAGCGTCGACGCGTTTGTCGACCTTCGGAACAACGGGCTGTCCGGTATCTTGAACACCCAGCCCATTCCGCCCGTCCCGGGTGCGCCGGTTGGCGTCGTCAGCCCTCCCCGCAACCCTGCAAACGTTGACGGCTTTTTCCTTGGCGGGTACGGCACGGCGTTGGGTCAGGTGTTCCGCCGGAACTTCCCCGACTATAGCATCGGCGTCAGTCTCAACATCCCGCTCCGCAACCGCAGTGCGCAGGCCGACATGGTCCGCGACCAACTGAGCCTTCGCCAGAGCGAAATTCGATTCCAGCAGTCGCTCAATCAGGTTCGAGTGGAAGTGCAGAACGCCCTGATCAGCCTGCAGCAGGCTCGAGCCCGGTATCAAACGTCGGTGAAGAATCGGGTATTGCAGGAGCAGACGCTCGACGCCGAACAGAAGAAGTACGCTCTGGGCGCTTCGACGATCTTCTTCGTCATTCAGGCCCAGCGGGACCTTACGGCGGCGCAGGCTTCGGAAGTGGCGGCGCTCAGCACCTACGCCCGCGCCCGCAACGAACTGGAACGCGCTACGGGCCAGACGCTGTCGGCCAACGCCATCCAGATTGACGAGGCGATGAAGGGCTCGGTGTCGAAGGCCCCGTCGGCCGTTCCCGCCGTTCAGTAACTCCTGGTAACAACCGAACGCCCGCCGGGGAAATCCCTCGGCGGGCGTTTTTGCGTTTCAGTCTGGAAAGATTTCCCAAACTGGGATGACGGCGTAGTACCAAAGTGGTAATTCTTCCCCGATTAACCCCAAGTTAGGGGTATTTTCGACCCGGAATAGGCAGTATTGAGTTTGGCACGCTGGTTGCTTTAGTAAAAGCGTGATGAAACCGGGACGGGCTCAAGAATCGAAGGTTGCTCCTCCAGTAACAACCCCCAGCAGCACACTTCCTTTCCCAATTCCCCCTTCTTTCCCTCCTCAACGCCCCACCCAACCAATGTCTTGGGCCTCCAACCTGGGTTCATCAACGGATTATGCAGTTCGATCCGGTTCGAGTAGTTCTTAAACTCGTTTCGTTCCCTCTCTAAGCAGTAAAACTTACGGGCCGGCCTAGCCGGCCCGATTCTTTTGCAGCGGCTGAGGTGACGGAAAACTGGCACTCGTGACGAAATCTCGTCACAAAAAACGTTCAAGAAGTATTTGAGCGGTCCGATAAGAGAAGGATGGAGAATCCCATGCAGACCAACAATGAACAGCAGGACACGTCGGGCTTTTCGTTTCAGGTGGATCTATTGAACCTGAACCTGCATCTCGCGGAAACGGAAAAAGCACCGGAAACCCAGCGGCGGGCCCACGAGGCGGCTCTGGAGCAGATCCGGACGCTCACACCCCGTGCCTGACGAGTTACGCCAGTAACTTACGGGCCACGTTGCCATGTACGTCCGTCAACCGGAAGTAACGTCCGGCGAAGCGGAAGGTGAGCCGCGTATGATCGACACCCATCAGATGCATAATCGTCGCCTGTAAGTCGTGCACGTGCACCGGGTCGGCGGTGATGTTATAGCTGTAGTCGTCGGTCTCGCCCAGCACCAAACCGGGCTTCACGCCGCCACCAGCCATCCACATGGTGAAACAGCGTGGATGATGGTCGCGACCGTAGTCTTTCTCCGTCAATCGACCCTGGCAGTATACCGTCCGCCCGAATTCCCCGCCCCACAGCACCAGCGTGTCTTCCAACATGCCGCGCGCCTCCAGGTCCTTGATCAATGCCGCCGCGGGTTGGTCGGTCTCTTTACACCGCTTCGGCAGCCCGTCCTGCAAGCCGCCATGGTGGTCCCAGTCGCGGTGATAGAGCTGAATGAACCGCACGCCTCGCTCGGCTAAACGGCGCGCCATCAAGCAGTTATAGGCAAACGTCCCGGGCTTGCGGGCATCCGGCCCGTAACTTTCGACGGTCGCGGCGGACTCTTTGGACAGGTCCACCAGCTCGGGAACGGACGATTGCATCTGGAACGCCATCTCATACTGCGAGATGCGCGTCGAAATCTCCGGGTCGCCCAGCTCGGCGGCCTTGGCCTGGTTCAGTTCACTCAACGTGTCCAGGTACGCCCGGCGGTCGTCGCGCGTGAACCCATCGGGATCGCGGAGATACAAAACCGGATCGCCTACCGATCGGAACTTCACACCCTGGTAGCGGGTCGGCAAAAAGCCGCTGCCCCACAGACGGTCATAGAGCGGCTGGCCGCCGCCACCGCCACCTGGCGAAATCATGACAACGAAGCCTGGCAAATTTTTGGCGGCGGCGCCCAGGCCGTACACCATCCAGGATCCGATACTCGGTCGCCCGGCGATCTGCGAACCGGTTTGCAGGAACGTCACCGCAGGGTCGTGATTGATCGCCTCCGTGAAAATGCTCTTCACGATGGCGATTTTGTCGACAATCTTCGACGTATACGGCAGTAATTCGCTCACCCACGCCCCGTTTTGGCCGTGTTGGGCAAACTTAAACCGCGACGGCACCACCGGGAACGTCGATTGCGTCGAGGACATGCCCGTCAACCGCTGGCCCATCCGGATCGACTCGGGTAGCTCGGTCTTGTACTTGTCCACCAGCCGCGGCTTGTAGTCGAACAGCTCCATCTGCGACGGGCCGCCGGATTGGAACAGGTAGATCACGCGCTTGGCCTTCGGGGCAAAGTGGGGCAACCCGGCCATCGGGTCGGCCGCCTGGGCATCGCCCGAAAGCAGCGAACCCAGCGCGGCGGCGCCGAGTCCGGTGGCCGTACGCCCGAAAAAGTGACGGCGGGTGAGGTGGCGGAGACGCTCCTGCATGGGATTCATGGTTATTCCTTCGTCACTGCTTCGTCGAGATTCAAGATGAGGCTGGCCACGGCTGACGCCGCCGCCAACTCCGCCGGGTCCAGCGCCGCGTCGCGCTCCGATTCGCCCTGCTTCAAATACGCCACCGCCGCCGGCACATCCGCCCGATATCGGACAAGGAAGCGGTCGTAGCCGCGCCGCGCCGCCGCCAACTCCGTCGCTGCCGGTGCCCGGCCCAGCACCACTTTCCAGCCGTAGCCAATCCGCGCCGCCGCGTCCGCGCCGCCCTCCCGCATCATCCGTTCACCCAACTTCCGCGCCGCTTCCAAAAATGCCACGTCGTTCATCAGGTTCAACGCCTGCAACGGCGTGTTCGTCCGCGTCT
Source organism: Bryobacteraceae bacterium (assembly GCA_044358225.1). Lineage (GTDB taxonomy): Bacteria > Acidobacteriota > Terriglobia > Bryobacterales > Bryobacteraceae. Next base: position 20,409 of record JBIKOG010000079.1, read on the forward strand.
CCCGCACAATGCAGCCTTCTCGCGTCGGAGCGTCAAAATTCACCATCATCGGCGGCGCGACGGTTCTCTTCCAGAAGGTATACAGGCTCCGGCGATACAACCCTTCGCCCTTGTCCTCTTTATAGCCACCGCCCCCGCTCAACTCCTGCCACAAGCCCGGCGGCTGATACGGCTTCACCGACGGCCCGCCCACTTTATTGACCAGCAAACCCGCCGCCGCCAGCGCCTGATCCCGCACAAACGGCGCCGCCAACCGCACGCGCGGCCCGCGCGAGAGCAACCGGTTCTCCGGATCCCGCTGCCAGGCGTCCGGCGCCGCGGCCGACGACTGCCGGTACGTCTCGCTCATCACAATCTGCTTTTCCAGCGCCCGCAGGTCCCAGCCGCTATCCATGAACGAAACGGCCAACCAGTCCAATAGATCCAGATGCACCGGCCACTCGCCCTGCGACCCGAAATCCTCCACCGTCTTCACCAGCCCCTGGCCAAAGAACATCTGCCACATCCGGTTGGCCTGCACGCGCGCCGTCAGCGGGTTGCCCCGGTCCACCAGCCACCGGGCCAGCCCCAGCCGGGTCCGCGGCCACTCAGGATTCATCGGCGGCAGGAAGGACGGCGTCGCCGCTTCCACCGGTTCCCCCTGCGCATCATAGGCGCCGCGCTTCAAGATGTACGCCTGCCGCTTCGGCCCCTCCTGCATCACCATCACGGTGGGAATCGTCGCATAGTACTTGTCCCGCTCCACCTGCGCCTTGTCGCGCGCCTGCATGGCGGCACGCGCCTTGGGGTTCATCGCCAGGTCCAAAAACGCCAGGTGCAGCTTCGCCTGCTGCGCCGGCGTGCGCTGCGCCTCCGTCATCTTCGCCACAGCGGCCAGAGGCTCAGTAACGTACGTCGATATCGCTTCTTCCTCCGTCAACGCGCGGTCGTAGACACGCACATCGCGAATGGCGCCCGTGAACCGCAACCCGCCGCCGGAGCCCACCATGAACGGCACCTTCGGATTAAAGGGATACGTCAGCTCGTCGAACGTCGATTTGATCGTCGCCGGCTTGCCGTCGATCCAGATCCGAATCCCCTTCGTCTTCCGGTTCCCGTCGTAGGTAAAGGCGATGTGCTGCCACGCGCCCAGCTTCACCTTCTCCACCGTCTCCAGCCGCATCGAAATATCGGTGTAGCGCAGCGTGGCGACGAAGTGAACGTTCCCGTTCTTCAGGTACAGCCCGTAGCCGGACCCTTCCCAATAATCCTCATGCCGCGACAAAATCGCGCCCGTCCCGCTCTCCGGCTTGATCCACACCGAAAAGCTGTACGGCGTCATGTAGTTGAACTTCGCCTTGTCGCCCGCGTCCAACCCATTCTTCCCGTCAAACTTCAGTTCCGTGCCCGTGTTCGCATACACCAGCCCCTGCGGCACCGCCCAATCGGCCTTCGCCTTCCGCGCCTTTTTCTCCCACTTCTTCTGCTCCACGGCCAGCTTCGGCTGCCAATCCTCCCACCCCTTCCGGGCGGCACCCAGCGCCGTGTCCAACGCCCCCAGCCGCGTCTCCATCTCCGGCGTCGGCGCCTTCATCATCGGCTCGTCATTGCCGAAGTTGTACACCAGCCCTCGCTCCGGAACGTTGTTATAGAACGCAAACATCGAATAGAAATCGCGCTGCTTCAGCGGGTCGTACTTGTGATCGTGGCAACGTGTGCAGCCCATCGTCAGGCCCAGCCAAACGGTGGACGTCGTCTCCACCCGGTCGGCCACGTACTCCACACGGAACTCCTCTTCCACAATTCCGCCCTCGGCATTGGTCCGGTGGTTCCGATGAAACGCGGTGGCAATCTTCTGCTGCATCGTCGCGTTCGGCAACAAATCCCCGGCAATCTGCTCCACCGTGAATTTGTCGAACGGCATGTTCGCTCGATACGCGTCGATCACCCAATCGCGCCATCGCCACATATCGCGCGGGCCATCGCTCTGATAGCCATTCGTATCGGCATAGCGCGCGGCATCCAGCCACCGCAACGCCATCCGCTCGGCATGCGCATCGGAGGCCAACAGCCGGTCCACCACCTTTTCATAGGACCCCGGATCCCGCACAAACGCGTCCACATCCGCGGGCGTGGGCGGCAGTCCGGTCAAGTCCAGATACACTCGTCGCAACAGCGTCTCCGGCCGCGCCGGCCCGTTCTGCTTCAACCCCTCCCGCTCCAGCCGCGCCCGCACGAAGCCATCAATCGAGGAATGCCCCACAGGCCGCTTCGGCGGCACAAACGACCAATGCGCCTGCCACACCGCCCCCTGTTCAATCCATCGTTTCAACAGGTCCACATCCCGCGCCGGCAGTGCCGCGTGGCCCGCATACTGCGGCGGCATTCGCAGGGCTTGGTTCGTCGAACTCACCCGCTGATAAACGCCACTCTTCGCCGGGTCTCCGGCCACGATGCCGAACCGCCCCCGCCCCAGGTCTTTCTTCGCCTCCGCCTCACTATCCAACCGCAGCGGCGACTTCCGATTCCCCGCGTCCGGCCCATGGCAGGCAAAGCACCGGTCCGATAAAATCGGCCGGATATCGCGATTGAATTCCACCGGTTGCCCAAGCAACGCACCGGCTCCCAGCACCGCCAATAAAAACCTGTTCATAAAGGCCAGCTATGATCAAATCAAACTCCGCGCCAAGACGCAATGTGACATTCGGTGTGTTCTGTGATATAAAATTTCACATTGATCGAGGTTTCTTTGTCACAATCCCAAATTCTTTCCGGCGTCTATCCAATCGCTAACACCCCCTTTCACACCGATGGCTCGGTGGACTTCGACAGCCAGGACCGGCTGATCGATTACCTGCTCGATCAAGGCGCCCACGGCCTCGGCCTGTTCGGCAACGCCAGTGAGGGCTACACGCTTTCCGCGCCGGAGCGTATCGAACTGATGAAGCGCATCGCCAAACGCGTAAATGGGCGCGTTCCGCTCGTCGCCTCCAGCGGCCACACCGGTACCGATGCCGCCGTCGAACTAAGCAAAGAGATGGAAGACCTTGGAGCCGATTGCCTCATGGTCCTCCCGCCGTACTTCCTCAAGACCGATGGCGACGGCCTCATGTACTACTTCACCGCCATCTCCAACGCCGTCAAAATCCCCATCATGGTGCAGGACGCCCCGCTGATGACGCAGGTCCCCATGCCCCCGGCGCTGCTCGCCCGCATGGGTCGCGAAATCGAAAACGTGAAGTATGTAAAGGTGGAAGCCCCGCCGACGCCGTCCAAATTCTCGGCCGTCAGCAAACTCGCCGCCGGCTCGCTTACGCTCTTCGGTGGTCTGAACTGCCAGTTCTTCATTGAAGAATGGCAGCGCGGCGCCCGCGGCCAGATGCCCGGCAGCGATCGCACGCGCGACCTCGTCGATATCTGGAATCATCTCGAAGCCGGCGAGCTGGACGCCGCCTGGGCCCGGTTCACCCGCGTCCTGCCGCTGCTCCGCTTTGAACTGCAGCCCGGCCTGGGCGTATCGGCCCAGAAGCACAACCTCGTCGCCGAAGGCGTCATCGCCACCGCGCACGTGCGCCACCCCACCGCCTCGCTCGATTCCGATAGTCTGGTCGAACTGGCCCATCTACGGAAGCTAGTCGCCGTCAGCCAAACCTAACTCCATGCGCATCCCGCACCTCCGTTGGTGGATCGCCGCGCTCCTATTCCTGTCGACCGTCATCAACTACATCGACCGGCAGACGCTATCTGTTCTCTCGCCCGTGCTAACGCGCGAACTGAACCTCTCGCCCATCGAATACTCCAACATCCTCACGGCGTTTCTCGCGGCCTACACGGTCATGTACGTCGGCTCCGGATTCCTGGTCGATCGTTGGGGCACGCGCCTGTCGCTCAGCATCTTCATGGTGTGGTGGTCGGTGGCGAACATGCTCCACGCCTTCGCGCAAGGGGTGTGGTCGCTGGGCATCTTGCGGTTCCTGCTGGGCATGGGCGAATCGGGGAACTTCATGGCCGCCTTCAAAGCGGTCAGCGAGTGGTACCCGGCCAAGGAGCGGGCGTTCGTCAACGGCCTGATCAACGGCGGCGCGGCCATCGGCGCCGTCATCGCGCCGCCGGTAATCACCTGGATCAACGGCAAGTACGGCTGGCAACCCGCGTTTGTCGTCACCGGCTCGCTCGGCTTCATCTGGCTCGTCTTCTGGCTCTATCTCTACCATCCGCCGGAAACCCATCCGCGCATTACCGAAGAGGAACGCGCCTACGTTCTGGCGGATCCGGCGGTCTCGGCCTCCACGGCCCGCGTGCCTTGGCAACAGGTGCTGAAGTATCCCCAAACATGGGGCCTGCTGCTCGCCCGCTTTTTCTCCGATCCCGTCTGGTGGTTCTACCTCTTCTGGCTGCCGAAATATCTGGTGGAACAGCGTGGCTTCACCATGGCCGAAATGGGCATGATGGCATGGATGCCGTACCTGGCCGCCGACGCCGGCGCGCTGGTTGGCGGCTGGACCAGCGGCCGGCTCATTGCCAAGGGCCGCGACCCGCTGAAGGCCCGCATGATGGTCATGCTGCCGTTCGCCATGCTCATGCCGTTGAGCCTCGCCGTCAACCACGCCCCCTCGCGCACGTTGACGCTGACGCTCATCTGCATCGTCACGTTCTCCCACATGGCGTGGAAAACGAATCAGACCACGCTCACCAACGACGTGTTCCCCAAGCCCATGATCGGCACCGTGGCCGGCATTCTTGCCTTCGGCAACGGGCTCGGCGGCACGCTCTTCACGTGGATGACCGGCTACGTCGTACAGTGGTTCGGCTATGAGGCCATCTTCATCCTCATGAGCGTTCTGCATCCGCTGTCGTATTTCATCGTCCGGCGGCTGGTGCGCCAGCCGCTGGCCGCATAAGCGGGATTAGCTTTGCGATTTCCAGGCGTCCATCAACGACTGTTTCGCGCGGCCAATATGCGCCCGCACCGCGGCCTGCATCCGCGGCAGGTCGCGGTCGCGCAGCGCGCCGACAATGGCGTCGTGTTCGGCCTGCTCCACGGCGAATCGCCGTGCCCGCTCCTGGGCCGGCGCCTGCTCTTCACCGGCGTGCTGCTCGGCGGCGTGAATGCGCGCGATCGTCAGATGGGCGTTCAGCCCTTTGTAAATCTCGGTCAACCGGCGGTTCCCGGCCGCTTCAATCAGCAGCAGGTGCAGTTCGCTGTTGGCCTTTTCGTGCCGGCGCAGCGTCTCTTCGTTCGTCACCGGGCGGCGCAGCACTTCCAACAACTCTTCCAACTTCTGCAGGTCCGCCGCCCGCAGATGCTCCATCGCCTTCTCCGCCGCCAGGCACTCCAGCGCGATGCGCACGTCGAACGTGGCCTCAATATCTTCAATCGACAGCGTGGCAACAAAGGTGCCGCTGCGCGGTTTGATCTCAATCAACCCTTCGGTCGCCAACTGCTGAATCGCGTGCCGAACCGGCGTCAAACTTACGCCAAGCCGCTCGGCGATCTCGTCCACCTGCAATCGCTCGCCCGGCTTGAACACGCGGTTCAATATGGCATCGCGCAGCGTCTCGTACACCTCGTCGGTGGCGCGTTTTCGAGTCAGGCGGCGTAGTTTCATTCGAATTTTCTATTGTATATGCGGATTACCAAACTTACTGCAATTCCTGTTCGTCTTCCCCGCGATTTTGCCAACGCCCAAGGCACCGCCGGCTCGCCGACTTCGCTAACTGGCGAAGGCAACTACCGCTGGTCCACGGCCTATCCCGTGCTGTACTCGGTGAACTTCGAAACGGCGCTGGTGCGCGTGGAACTCGAAGACGGCACCGTGGGCTGGGGCGAAGCGCAGGCGCCACTCGCGCCAGAAGTATCCTGCGCCATCGTCGAACACCTGCTGCGTCCCGCCATTGTGGGCGTCGATTTCGAAGGCACGCCCGCGCAGATCGCCGCGCTCTGGGATCGCATGTTCGCCACCATGCGCGTCCGCGGCCAGAACGGCGGCTTCATGATCGATGCCATGAGCGGCGTCGATATTGCCCTCTGGGATCTCGCCGGAAAAATGGCCGGCAAGCCCGTCTGCGAACTCCTCACAGCATCGCCCAAGCGGACCATCCCCGCCTATCTGAGCGGCACCTCCGGCGCCACCCCGGCCGACCGCGCCGCCTTCGCCGCGCGCTACGCCGACGAAGGCCTGTCGCTCGTCAAGCTCTACTACGAAACCGAATGGACCGATGTCCTCGCCATCGCCGACCGACTGCCCTCGCACATGCGCTTCGCCGTCGACGCGTTGTGGCACATGCCGCCGGCGGAGGCGATTCCCATGGCCCGCGAACTCGACGCCCGCAACGCGCGGTGGCTGGAGTGTCCGTTGTACCCCGAAGAGCTGGCCGCGCACGAGCAACTGGCCGCGGCCATCAAGACCCCGCTCGCCCTCGGCGAAAGCTACCGGTCGTTGCGCGAACTCGCCCCGTTTCTTCCCATCACCGGGGTCGCCCAACCCGACCTCGGCCGCTGCGGCATCACCGGGTCGATGGAGATTGCAAACGCCTTTGCCGGCGAAGTCGTGCCGCATCTGAGCATCGCCATGGGCCCGCAAATCGCCGCTGCGCTCCACTTCGCCGCGGCCGCCGATAACTGCAATCTCTGCGAGTTCAACCCCAACGTTTTGTCCACCGCCAATGCGTTCCTGGCCGAACCTTTGGTCCGCGAGGGAAGTCATTATCAGATCCCTTCCCTGCCCGGGCTCGGCATTGTGTGGAACGAGCGGTTGCAGGCCGCTGTAGGGGCTGCGGCGCTAGGATAGAGGCTCCGTCAAAGGAAGAGGGGCGCCAGACAAATGGCGTGGCCTTCGGGTTCATCCGGCCGAGGCCAAGTAGCGCGCACCCACCCTCGCAGCGGCACGCCCCTCCGGGGACAATACGTGGCGGAGCGCAGCGTAGCCCGTGTGTCCCCAAACGCCGAACTTGTCCGCAAACACCCCACCCCCTAACGCCACAAACCCGCCCGCTCCAATCGCTCTCGCGCCAACTCCACCCGCTTGGCCATCAACGCATCCAGCGTCGCCCCGCTCGCGTTAAACGCAAAATACGTCCGCCCCGCCGGCGCCTGCACAAACCCCACCAGCCACACCACCGGCCCCGCCTCCCGGTCCGTACACGCCCCGGTCTTGTAGAACAGCTCCCGCCCGTCTTTGGCCTCCTGCTTCATGAAGGACTCGACCGCCGCCACCGTCCCCGGCGTCAGCCCCATCTGATTCCGGAACAACCGGTCCAGGAACTCCACCTGCTCCACCGGCGAAATCCGCAGCGTGCTGCCAATCCAAAACGACTCCGGCCACGCGCTCATATCCCGGTTCCCATATCCCAACCGGTCCACAAACGCCTTCATATTCGCCTGCCCCACCCGCGCCGCCAGCTCTCGGAAATACCAAACCGCCGACGCCCGGAACGCCCCTCGCAAATCGAGATCCTTCGACCACGCATCGATCCAGAACCCCGGCGTCCGATGCTTCTTCTCCTCGTAGCGAATCACGTAATCCGCCGACGGAATCGCCCCCGTCTCCAACCCGATCACGGAGTTCGGAATCTTAAACGTCGAACACGGCGACACCCGCCGCCGCGCCCGCGGCGAGCCCTCCACCACCTTCGCCACACCCTTCGGCGTCATCGTCACAAACGTCACGTCCTGCGCCGCCAACGCCATGCCAGCCACGGCCAGCCATCCCAGTATTCGCATCCCTTCCAGATTACTGCCGTTTATGGGGCGACCGCGTCGCCAGCCACAACCGCAACGCCGTCGGCAGCTTCGGATACACGTGCACAAAGAACCGGTACCGCCAGTCCGGCACCACATACAATTTCCCCGGCCGGAACGAATCCAACGACTCCCGCACCACATCGGCCGTCTGCAGCCACAGCGATTTCGAAATCTTCCCCCGGTCCGTCTTCATCACGTCGTGGAACTCGGAATAAGTGAAACCCGGGCACAGCGTCTGCACCGCGACCCCCGGCGCCGCCTGCCGCAGTTCGATGTACAGCCCATCGCCAAACGCCGCCATCCACGCCTTCGTCGCGCAGTAGCTGACATTGCCCGCGCTCCGCCCGACGCTCGCCACCGAGGCGACGTTGATAATCCCACCCGCGTTCCGCTCCACCATCCCCGGCAGCACCGCCCGGGTCAACCGCACCGTCGCCAGCACATGCAACTGATGCATCTCCATCTGCCGGTCCAACGGCGTCAGATGGAACAACCCCTGCGTCCCGAAACCGGCGTTATTGACCAATAAATCCGGCCGCCGCCGTTCCAACTCCACCGCCACCCGCTCCAGATCCGCCGCATCGGCCAAATCCGCCACCAGCACCTCGGCGCCCCCCGCCCGCGCCGCGACCTCTTCCAGCTTGTCCAACCGCCGCGCCACCAACAGCAACGAGTAGCCCCGCTCCTTCAACTGCTTGGCAAACTCCGCCCCAATCCCCGCCGACGCTCCCGTGATCACCGCCAATGCCATCCGTTCCTCCATTCCCTCCAGCCTCCCAGATTTCTGCTCCTATTGTGAGACCGGTATACCCCCCGCAGGGCAACTAGTCACAGAACTCGAGTGTGCTATCCTCGGCAAGCCATGCGTTTTACCACCACACTCCTATTCGCACTCTTCACAACCGTCATCTCCGCCGCTCCGATTACCATCACCTACTCGTCCACCGCTTCGGGGACCTTGGCTGGCAATCCGTTCACCGACGCAGCCTTTACAATTACCGCCCTCGCCGATACGGCCAACCGCCAAACGTTGGCCCCCGGCGTCTTCTTTTATGTAAACGACTCCGCCCAGATCGCCATTGCCGGCGTGGGCACCTTCGGCTTCACATCGCCGACCGCTAGCTTCGTGAATAGCAACGTCAATTTAGCCGGGTTCTCACGGTCCAACGGAAGCAACCTGGGAAGCGACCTCGTCGGCGCCTCCGACAGCGGCCTTCAGACGTATGACCTCCTCTCTTCCTTCGGACCCACCACCTTTTCGTTCATCACCATCCAGCAGTGGGCCGCTTCGCCAGCTGTCACCACGAGCGGCGGCACCCTCTTGTTGAATGATGCAAGCGGCGTCGGAACGTATCAGGCCGTCGTAAACTCGGCCGGCGTTCCCGAACCCGGTACCTCGCTGCTCATGCTCAGCGGCCTCGGCGCCCTCGGCTTCCTCCGCCTCCGCCGCCCCTAACAAACATAACCGTGTCACACACAATTCCCGGGCAAGATAATTGGGTCGCGGTAGGGACGAATCTCACGACCCGCCCCCCGCACAGATCCGTACGAGCGGCACTACCGCATACGGCTCCTACCGCAAATAAGTAGCGTCAAAACGATCGGCGGGATACGGGTG
>JBIKOG010000143.1:0-19688 GCA_044358225.1 Bryobacteraceae bacterium
TAGGAAAGCATCGCGTTCTTCGGCGTCACTTTCAGAATGTTGCTAATGCGCTGTTCCACCTGCGGCCAGTCTTTCTTCACCGTCGCGGTGTAGACCATAACCTGCAACGCCTTCATCTGCGCGTCGGCTTTCTGCTTGCCCCAGGCATCGTCAGCGGCGCCCTGCGGTTTCTTACCGGCGGCGAAAAACTCGTCGAGATTGGTCAGCATCGTATTGGCTGCCTTCTCGCCTTCTTCCATCACGGCGGCGTCCGTCGAACCCATCGACAACACCAGCAAGGTGATGTAGTACGGACCCGTGAAATTCTTCGGGTCGGCGGCGGACATCTCCTTGGCCGTGTCGAACATCTCCTTGGCTTTGCCAAGCTGCTGGTAGGTGACGAGGTAAGCCCCCAACCGCTGCCAGCCGAAATTCGTCTTGGGATACTTCTGCTTCCACTGGTTCAGAAGTTCCAGCTTCTTTGCCGGATCGGTTGCTTTTCCGATCTGCTCGGCGACAAGCTCATACTCGCCCCGATCGACCCAGTCTGTAGCCTGCCCGAAAAGCGCGGCTGTTGCCAACGCGATCCCCACTAGCAATCTTGATTTTCTGAAAAGCACCGAATGCCTCCCGTCCTTTAATTCAGGCTCCGCGCTGCGGGCCTCGTGACCGACTGAACTTTTGGCCCGAACACGATCAATGCCGGAGTATAACGAAGTTTGGAAGGTTGAAGCAACACCTCCACGCCGTGTCATTTCGCAGCACTGCTCGATTGGCTTCCTTGCATTCTACCCTGCAATTCATCTCTTAGATGGACCCGCCCCCGGATTTGTTCCACGAACTCCAAATTACTGGCTATGCTAGACTCCCTTTTTCCCATGCGTTTCCTTGATCTCGGCGTCATTCTGGCCTACCTCATCGGCATCACCTGGTTCGGCTCCCGATTCCGGAGCAACCAGAAGACGCTGAAGGACTACTTTCTCGGTGGCCGCACCGCCCCCTGGTGGGCCATCGCTTTCTCGATTGTTTCTGCGGAAACCAGCACGCTTACTGTCATCGGCACGCCCGGCATCGCCTTCCGCGGCGACCTTGGTTTTCTGCAGGTGGTGCTCGGTTATCTCGCCGCGCGTCTCGTTATTTCAACGCTTTTTCTGCCTCACTACTTCCGCGGGGAAATGTACACCGCCTATGAGTTGATGCAGCGCCGTTTCGGCCCCAACATTCGAAAACTCACCGCCGGCAGCTTTCTCCTTCTCCGCTCGCTCGCCGAAGGCGTACGCGTCTTTGCCATCTCCATTGTCATCTCCATCATCCTCGGCACCGGCGAGATGAGTTCCATTCTGTTAATTGTCGCCCTCACTCTCTTCTATACCTTTGAAGGTGGGATGGAGGCGGTGATCTGGACCGACGTCGTCCAGATGTTCCTCTACGTCGGTGGCGCCGTCGTCAGCCTGTTTGTCATCGTGCAGCAGATTCCCCAGGGCTGGGACCACATCTGGCAGGTGGCAGGCGCGGCCAATAAACTACGCATCTTCGATTTCCGGTTCGAGTGGTCCACCGAGTTCTTCGCCCGCCCCTACAGCTTCTGGGCCGGCGTCCTCGGCGGCTGCTTTCTCACCACCGCCAGCCACGGCACCGAACAGCTCATGGTCCAACGGTTGCTCTCCGCCAAGTCCCAGGACGAAAGCCGCTGGGCGCTCTTTGGCAGTTGGTTCGTCATCTTCTTCCAATTCGCCCTCTTCCTGTTGATCGGGCTCATTCTCTACGTCTTCTATCAGGACACCGGCCGCGCCGCCCCCGCCGTTCCCGATCGCATCTATCCGCAGTTCATTTGGGACTACCTGCCCCCAGGAGTCGCGGGCCTTGTCATGGCCGCCATTCTCGCCGCGGCCATGTCGAACCTCAGTGCCGCTCTCAACTCGCTCGCCTCCACCACCGTCATGGACTTCTGGAAACCGCTCGCCCGCAAGGAGCGTTCCGAAGCCGACTACCTGCGCATCGCCCGCTGGGTCACCGTGTTCTGGGGCGGCGTACTGCTGGTCATCGCCTTCCTCGCCCGTCAGGTGCAATCGGTGCTCGAATACGGTCTCGGCATCGCGTCAATCGTCTATGGGGCTTTGCTCGGCACGTTCCTGCTCGGTGTACTCACCAAACGCGTCGGCGAACGCGCCGCCATGTGTGGCATGGCCGCCGGCCTCGCCATCAATCTCTACCTGAAATTCGGCACCACCGTCGCCTGGACCTGGTACGTGCTCATCGGCACGGCGGCGACGTTTACTACGGCATGGCTTGCGTCCTTCGTCCTGCCTCGGGAGAATACTCAAAATGTCTGAACTGAAACGTGATTTAGGTGTCTGGGGGGCGGCGTCCATCGTCGTCGGAACGGTCATCGGCAGCGGCATCTTCCTGGTGCCCAAAAGCATGGTGATGAACGTCGGTTCGGCCCAAATGGTCATCTTCGTCTTCATCTTTGGTGGCTTGCTTTCTCTTGCCGGCGCCCTCACCTACGCCGAACTCTCCGCCGCCATGCCGGAAGCCGGCGGCGAATACGTCTACCTCCGCGAAGCCTACGGGCCCTTCTCCGCCTTCCTCTACGGATGGACGCAAATGTGGGTCGCCAAAAGCGGGTCCATCGCCACATTGGCGACGGCGTTCTTCACGTACATGGCTAACTTCTTTCCCGCGCTCGAAGGCGTGATCACCGAAGTGAATCTCCCCCTCCTGGGCCTGCTCACCATCAAGTCCGGCCAGATCTTTGCCATGGTCGTCGTTGCGCTCCTCGGTTGGCTGAACTACTACGGTGTCCGCGTCGGCGGCAATGTCCAGGTCGGCGTCACCGTCGTCAAAGTCGGGTTGATCGCACTGCTGATCATCGTCGGCCTCACTTTCTCCGGCGGTGCCACCGCCAACTTCGGCACCAGCATCCCGGCCGCCGGCGGCGTAGCCGGTTTCTTCGCCGCCCTTGTTGCGGCCCTCTGGGCCTACGACGGCTGGAACAACGTCAGCATGGTGTCGTCGGAAATCAAGAATCCGCAGAAGAACCTGCCACTCGCCCTCGTCTTCGGCACCCTCGCCGTCATGGCGATTTACATCCTCGCCAATCTCGCCTACTTCTATGTCCTGCCCGCCTCCGGCGTCGCCGGCAGTGACCGTGTCGCCGCCGAAATGATGCGCCGCGTCTGGGGCGCCGGTGGTGCCAACGCCGTCAGCGTCGCCGCCATGATCTCCATCTTCGCCGCCCTCAATGGCTCCATTCTCACCGGATCCCGCGTCCCCTACGCCATGGCCCGCGACGGCCTCTTCTTCAAGTCCATCGGCGAAGTCCACCCCAAGTACTTCACCCCGGCCAACTCCATCATCGCCCTCAGCGCCTGGTCCATGATTCTCATCCTCAGCGGCGGCTACGACCAGCTCTTTACCTACGTTATCTTCGCCTCCTGGATCCTCTACGGCATGGCCACCGCATCCGTCATCGTCCTCCGCTTCAAGCGCCCCGATATGCCGCGGCCCTACCGCGCCGTCGGTTACCCGGTCATTCCCATCATTTTCGTCCTCGTCGCCATCGCGCTGATTCTCTCTACTCTCCAGAAATCTCCCCGCGAAAGCCTGCTCGGTTTGGGCATCATGGCTACCGGCATTCCGTTTTTCATGTACTGGAAGCGGAAATAACGCTCCTATATCCGCCTTAATTGGGTAGGACTTTGGTCACGATAGTACTCCCTTGTCTTGACGGGGGTAGTACGTCGTTTTGCCCCGATTGGAGGATTCTGTTCTAAAAATAGAACAAACCCCTTGAATTAGACCGAAAAATTGGGTACAAACATGGATAGTACACGAGCGTTGCGCCAGTGTTGTTCTGAAAATAGGAAAGTCAGGGCAGGAACACGGCGAAAGGAAAGCAGGAGCCCGAATGGACGTTACCAAGATTCTCGAGCAATTACGCGAGGAACGGGATCAAATTGAAGCAGCGATTGTGACGCTCGAGCGTCTCGCACTCGGACGCGGCAAGCGTCGTGGCCGTCCCCCGTCGTGGATGGTGGAAGCGCGTAAACGCACGAAGTCCGGTGACGAAATGTCCGCCGCCGATGTCATCGAAGCCGCCGTTGCAGCAAAAGGTTCGCGCGGCAGCAAGAACGCAAACGCCTAATCAGCGTATTTTTAACACCAAAACAAAAAGCCCTTGGCCGGATTCCAATTCCCAATCCCCGGCCAAGGGCTTTTTGTCTTGTCGCTGCTCTACTTGTAAATCAGGAACTTAGCCCGCCGCGCCGCGAATCCCGCCAGTTCATCCGCCTGCTGATCCTGAATCACCCGCGGATCTTCCCCAGCCAGAATCATCCGAATCGTCGCCGGGTTGGCGATTAAGCCCTTATTGATTCCAATATCCATCTTCCCCGGGAACAACTTGTGGATCGCCGCGGCCAGTTCCAACCCTAATCGGGCGCTCCCAAACGCCTCCCGGTCCGTAATCACGAATCGTACGCCCGAAATCAGCTGCCCCTTCAGGTTCGACTCCCTCGGCGTGAATCGCGTCGCGTACACCCGAACACCCGGAATTCGCCGCCCATTCAAATAGGCCGCCAGCTTCGGCCCGTCGATAAAGGCCGCCCCCACCTGTTCAAACGGCGCATCCGTCCCGCGCCCAACCGAGTAGTTCTTCGCCGATTCCAACATCCCCACCCCCGGATACAGCAATGCCGCGTTCAAGGACCGCATATTCGGCGACGGATCCACCCACGACAAACTCGTCGCATCGAACCAATCGCCGCGCTGCCAACCCTTCATCGCCACCACGTCTAGCCGTCCCTTCATGCCCAATTCGGCATGAATCAACTTGGCCATCTCTCCCAACGTCATCCCGTGCCGCAGCGCAATCGTGTGCGTGCCGATAAAGCTCTCGCTCCCCTTCGTCAGCACCGGCCCTTCGACCTTCACCCCGGTAATGGGATTCGGCCGGTCCAGCACCACAAGCGGCACGCCTTGTTTGTCCAACTCCTCCATCACGTTCCGCATCGTGCTCAAATACGTATAAAACCGCGTCCCAACGTCCTGAATATCGAATACAACCACGTCAATTCCGGCCAACATCGCCGCGCTCGGCCGCCGGTTGGCGTCTTTATAGAGGCTCCAAACCTTCACCTTCGTCGCCGGGTCCACCGTGTCGCCAATCCCTTCATGGTCCTCTTTGCCGAAAATTCCATGCTCCGGCGAATAAATGGCGCCCAGTTTCACCCCAGCCGCCACCATCACATCGATGTTCCGCTTCCCATCCCGCGTCAGGCCCGTGTGGTTGGTCACCAGCCCCACCCGCTTGCCCTGTAGCCGTGCAAACTTCTCGGCAACCAGAACGTCCAACCCGGTTTCGACACTCCCAACCCGCCCAACGGCACGCCGCACGCCGCCCATCGACTCGTTATAGCCATTCAAAACCGCCCCCGGCGCATCCACGCCCAAGGCCCCCGCGGCAATCGTCGCCACCTTCGCCCGCAGCGCCGTCACCGGCGGCCGCCGGTTCGGGTGAACGCTATTGGTCAGCAGCACCACATACCCGCCCGTCCCCGGGTCCACCCAGAGCGAGGTCCCCGTAAAACCCGTATGCCCGAATGAGCCAATCGGGAACAACTCCCCCCGGTTCGCCGAAAACTGGGAATCGACGTCAAAGCCCAATCCGCGCAACACCGGCTGGTCCGCCGGCGTCTGCGGCTGCGTGAACTTCTCCACCGTCAGCGGGCTGAAAAACCGTTTGCCGTCCAACTCGCCTTTCCCCAACAACATCTGCGCAAACCGCGCCAGGTCGGCGGCCGTCGTGAACAAGCCCGCATGCCCCGCCACGCCGTTCATGTATCGCGCGGTCGGATCGTGGACCACGCCGCGCAGCGGCGCCGCCATTTTCGGGTACAACTCCGTCGGCGCAATCCGCGAACGCAACTCCGCCGGCGGGTTGAACTGGCTTTCGGTCATCCCCATCGGCAGGAAAATCTCCTCCCGCGCAAACTCGCTCAACGGCTTTCCGGAGATCCGCCGCACTATCTCGCCCAGCAGGACAAAATTGATATCGGAATAGATAAACCGCTCCCCCGGCGCCGCCACCGGCTTATCGATCAGCGCCCGCTGCACCCCGGTCTGATACCCGCTCCATTCCGGAACCAGGTCCACATCCGGCCGCATCCCGGAAAAATGGGTCAGCAGCATGCGGACCGTAATGTCGCTTTTTCCGTTCTGGAACTGCGGCAAGTACACGGTCACTTTATCGCCCAGCCGCACCTTGCCCTGTTCCACCAGCCGCATCATCGACGCCGTCGTCGCCACCACTTTCGTCAGCGAAGCCGCGTCGAAAATAGTGTCCATCGTCATCGGCTCTCTGGCCGGTGTCAGGCTCCGGTTCCCATACGCCTTCCGGTGCAGAATCTTACCGTTCTGGCCAATCCAGGCCACCGCCCCCGGCATCTGGTCCGCCGCCAGCGCCTCTTCAATCACCCTGTCGATGGCATCCGAGCCGCCAAACCTCTCCTGGGCCGGCAAAACGCCAGCCAACACCAAAACCAACGCTAATCCGCGCATTTATTGAAGCCTTTTCGCCAATTCTTCCAGTTTCCCGGCCAGCAAAATGTCTTTCGCTGTAATCCCGCCGGCGTCGTGTGTCGTCAAATCCACCACCACCCGGTTCCAAACGTTGGACCATTCCGGATGATGCTCCATCGCCTCGATCGCAATCGCGGCGGTGGCCATGAACCCAAACGCATGAACAAAATCGGGGAACTCGTACTCCCGGTGCAGTTTTTCGTTGCGGACAGTCCACCCGGGCAGGGAATCGACGGCCGCCGCCAAGGCGGTATCTGTAAGTTTGGCCATTTATCTCCATCCTACGCGTATTCGGCTTGTCCCAGAGCTCACCGGTTTTCACAAAAAAGAAAAATTTTCCAAATTGCGATGACAACTTCCGCCGGGCGAATCCGCATTGGAAAGCGATGGTGTATCCGGGCGAGGGTAAGCCGCGGGCAGAATCGATGGACCCCGGGCCGATTACCGTACTTCTCCGCCGTTGGCGCACGGGCGATACCCTGGCCGCCGACGAACTCACCGCGCTCGTTTACCCGGAACTCCAGCGCCTGGCCCGCGCTCGCCTTGCCGTGAAGCGGGACGAGGCGCTGTCCCCTACCGAACTCGTCCACGAAGCCTTTCTCCGCCTCGCCCAACAGCGCCAGCCCGAATGGGCCAACCGCTCCCACTTCTTCTACATCTGCGCCCGTCTGATGCGACAGATTCTGGTCGACCTCACCCGCGAGCGCCTCACCATCAAACGCGGCGAAGGCCGGCGCGATCTGGATCTTGACCTGGTCGAAGACGTGCTACCCCGTGAGGGACTGTCGATCCTTGCTCTGAACGACGCGCTGCTCGCCCTCGCCGAGTTCGCCCCCCGCAAAGCCCAAACCATCGAAATGCGCTACTTCGGCGGCATGACGGCGGAAGAGATTGCCGCTGTCAACGGTGTCACCGCCGCCACCGTTGTCCGCGATCTCCGCGCCGCCAAGGCTTGGCTGCGGGTCCACATGGCCGCTCCGGGGCACCCGCAATGACCGCCGAACGCTGGCGCCAGGTCGAGGAATTGTTCCATCAGGCCGCCACCCTCGCCCCCGAAGAACGTGACCCCTGGATCACCGGCCACTGCACCGGCGACGAGGAGCTGGAACGCGAACTCCGCCGGATGCTCGCCGCCGATTCCTCCGACGGCGCCACCATCGAACGAATGATCGGCGATTCGGTTACCGACTGGCTTGATCGCCCCGCTCCCGGCCAGCCCGAACGCATTGGCCCCTGGCGCATCGTCAAACCCATCGGCGCCGGGGGGATGGGTGCCGTCTACCTCGCCGCCCGTGATGACGAGTCCTACCGTCAACTGGCCGCCGTCAAAATCCTCCGCGCCGAACAGTTCGCCCCCGGCATCCACGAACGCTTCCGCCAGGAACGCCAAATCCTCGCCGAACTCGATCACCCCAACATCGCCCGCCTCCTCGATGGCGGCGCCACCCCCGATGGCCGGCCCTATCTGGTCCTCGAATACGTCGATGGCGTCCCGCTCACCCAGTACGCCGCGAAACTTTCCCTCAAAGATCGCTGCGCCCTCTTCGCCACCGTCTGCGACGCCGTTGCCTACGCCCACCGCAACCTCATCGTTCACCGCGATCTCAAGCCAGCCAATATTCTTGTCGATTCCCAAGGTGCCCCCAAACTCCTCGACTTCGGCATCGCCAAACTGATCGGCGTCGATCACGGCATGACGTCGTCCATGCACGCGCTCTTCACACCCGATTACGCCAGCCCCGAACAGGTCTCTGGCCAGTCCATCACCACCGCTACCGACGTCTATTCCCTCGGCGCCGTACTCTTCGAACTCCTCACCGGCCGCCCCATTCGCACCCCCGGCAACCGGTCGTTCGCGGACCTCGTCAAGGACGTCATCGAAGGCGACATCCCCCTCCCCAGCCGCGTCGCCACAGAAAAGATCCCCGCCGATCTCGACCGCATCGTCGAAAAAGCGCTCGCCCGCGAACCCGAGCGCCGCTACGGCACGGCCGATCAACTGGCCGCCGATCTCCGCCGCCATCTTACTGGTCTGCCCGTCGAAGCCCGGGGCCATTCGTTCCTCTACACCGCCTCCAAATTCGCCCGCCGCAACTGGCTGCCGCTCTCGGCCCTCCTGCTCCTCGTCACGGGCCTTGCCGCCAGTACAGTTTGGTCCCTCCAACAGGCCCAAATCGCCGCCCACGCCCGCGCCCAGGCCGAACAGGAACGCGACCGCGCCGAACGGGCCCTCGCCGAATCGGATCGCCAAAAATCGCTCGCTCAACAGAACGCCGCCGAGGCCGCCACCCAGCGCGCCGCCGCACTCGATCGCTTCCACTCCGCCCGCAAGCTCACTCACAAATTTCTGTTCGATATTGAAGACGCCCTCACCAATCCCGAGGGCATCACCAAGGCCCGCCAGATCCTCGTCTCCACCGCCCTGGAACACTTCGAACAGATGGGCCGCGAAATCGATAACGACCCCGCCCTCATCCGGGACCTCTCCCGCGCCTACGACCGCATCGGCGATCTCCAGGGCAACTCCGGCGTGTCCAATCTCGGCGATTTCAAAGGCGCCGTCGCCAGCTATCACAAGTCCCTGGAATGGCACCGGAAACTGAAACAGAGTCCCGAAGACCGCCTTGCCGAAGTGGAAACCACCATGAAGCTGGCCCGTATGCTGAAGTGGGTCGAACGCATCCCGGAGGCGGAAGCGAACTTCGCCGCGGCCGACCGGAAACTCGCCGCGCTCAAACCGCTCTGGCCCGCAGAAAAGCAATCGGTCCTTGTCGTCTACCGTTCCAATCTCGTCCGTGGCTGGAGTGAGCATCTGCAAATCCTCGGCAAACACGACAAGCCCCGTGAGCTGCTTGCCGAATCGGTCGCCGATATTCAAAAGGCCCTCGTCAAGGAGCCTACAAACATTCGCCTCCGCCGCGGGCTTGCCGCTGACGCCATCGCCCTCGGTCGTAGCCAAATGGAGCTCGGGGAGTGGCGCGAGTCCATTCATAGTAGTGAACTGGCGCTTGCCACCGTTCGCGAAATGCTCGGCCCCAACCCGCCCACCCGCGAAACCAGCCGGATCCACCCGCCAGGTATCCAACTTGCCGAAGTCCTCTTCCGCGCCCCAGCTCCATGGACGGATGTCCCACGCACACTCGTCCTCGACCGCGAACTCATCGCCATCGCCGAAAAACTCGTGTCCGTTGACCCCGCCAACGGCCGCTACCGCTTCCTGCTCGCCAATGTCCTCTCCGGCCATGGCGAACACCTGCGAGCCAGTTGGCGCTGGCATGAATCCCTTACGTTCTATAACCGCGCCGTCGCCGAAGCCGAAGCCGTGCTCGTCAAAGCCCCCGACAACGCCTACTATCAGGACATGCTTGGCACCGCGCTCGCCCTGCGCGGCCAGCTTCGCTTCGACATGAACGACGATCAAGCCGCCCACGCCGACCTCACCCGCGGCGCCGCCATGCTCGAAAAGGGCGTCACCGCCGGCCGCCACTTCCTTGACCCCCAATTCCATTTCGCCAAAGACTACCTCGCCATCCTCGCCCGCGAACGCAAATAGAATAGAGCCATGGCCCAACGCCTCGCTCCGCTCCGTCGCGATCTCGACTTCTTCCCCTCGCCGGACCGCGAGCACCCCGGCCTCGTCGTCCAGGATCGCAACCGCTTCTCCGATCACCAACTCATCATCCCTCCGCTCCTCGTCCAGGTCCTCGACATGTTCGACGGCCAGAATACCGATCTCGACCTCCGCGTCGCCCTCACCCGCCTCACCGGCGAAGTCGACACCGCCGACGTTGCCAATCAACTCCAATCCGCCCTCACCCAGGCCGGCTTCCTCGAAGACGACAACTTCGAAGCCATCCGCGACGAACGCCTCCGCGAATGGCGCGCCGCCGACGTCCTCCCCCACTCCCACTCCGGCCCGCCAAACTACTCCGACGACCCCGTCGCCCTCCGCACCGAATTCGACTCCTGGTTCAACGCCGTCCCCACGCCCTCCGCCCGCGCCCTCCGCGCCATCGCCAGCCCCCACG
Organism: Bryobacteraceae bacterium; assembly: GCA_044358225.1. Taxonomy (GTDB): domain Bacteria; phylum Acidobacteriota; class Terriglobia; order Bryobacterales; family Bryobacteraceae. Next base: position 10,590 of record JBIKOG010000143.1, read on the forward strand.
CCAGCCCCGGCGCCGCCAAACGCTCCTACGCCAACGCCTACAAAGCCCTCGCCCAGTCCATCTCCAAGGAACAAGCCGCCGACAAGACCTTCGTCATCCTCGGCACCTCCCACTACGGCGACATGGACCGCCTCGGTGCCACCCGCAAGGACTTCGAAACCCCCGTAGGCCGCGCTCGCGTCAATCAGGCGCTCCTCCAGGAACTGAAGCAAACCGCCGGCCCCGGCCTCAGCGACGAAGACTACTTCTTCTCCATCGAACATTCCGTCGAATTTCAGGTCGTCTTCCTTCAATATCTCTATGGCCCCGACGTCAAAATCCTCCCCCTCCTCTGCGGTTCCTACGCCCGCAGCATCTACCGCGGCGGCGCGCCCGAAAAATCGGACGAAGTCCGCCAGTACATCGATGCCCTGAAGTCCCTCGAAACCCGTCATGGCTCGAACCTCGTCTGGGTCCTCGGCGTCGACATGGCCCACGTCGGCAAGCGGTACGATGACGACCGTCCCTACACCGCCAACGCCGGCGCCATGGTCGAAGTCGAAGCCAAGGACCGCAGCCGCATCGCCTCCATCAACGAAGGCGATACCGGTATGTTCTGGGACCAGATCCAGGAAAATCAGGACCCCTTGAAATGGTGCGGTTCGGCCCCCTTCTACACCTTCCTCCGCGCCATGCCCTCCGCCCGCGGCGAACTCCTCGACTACGAACATTGGCAAATTGACCCGCAAAGTGTCGTCACCTATGGCGCCATGCGCTTTGCCTAGGCCTATACTGGTCGAATGAAGACCTCGCGCCGCAATCTACTGAAATCCCTGCCCGCTGCCGCCACCGTAGCCACCACGGCCACCGCCATCGCCCCGGCCGCGTCCGCCGCCGTCCCCGATGTCTACACCGCCATCGGCGTCCGCCCCATCATTAACGCGCGCGGTACCTTCACCATCATCAGCGGCTCCACCATGCTCGCCGAAGCCCGCAACGCCATGGCCGGCGCCTCCCAGCGCTACGTCCACATGGATGAACTCATGGACGCCGCCGGCGCCAAACTAGCCCAATTGACCGGTGCCGAATGGGGCATGGTCACCAACGGTTGCTCCGCCGCCATCACCCACGGCACCGCCGCCTGCGTCGCCGGTGGCAACCCCGATCTCCACGTCCGCATTCCGGACCTCCGCGGCTTCGCCAAAGACGAAGTCATCGTCCCCACCCACTCCCGCAACGTCTATGACGCCGCCATCCGCGCCGTCGGTGTCCGCATCATTGAAGTGGCCACCGCCGAAGAACTCGAACTCGCCATCGGCCCCCGTACGGCCATGATCTACATCCTCGCCGGCCCCAACGCCGAGCAGGGCCCGCTGGCCTTTGAAAAACTCGTTAAAGTCGCCGCCCCACACAACGTGCCCATCATGGTCGATGCCGCCGCCGAAGTCCTCACCATCCCCAACTTCCATCTCAAGCGCGGCGCCACGCTCGTCACCTACTCCGGCGGCAAGTGCATCCGCGGACCCCAAACCGCCGGCCTCCTCCTCGGCAAGAAATCCATCGTCCAGGCCGCCTGGGTCCACAGCGCCCCCCACCATGGTTTCGCCCGTTCCCTCAAGATCGGCAAGGAAGAAACCATGGGCATGCTGGCCGCCGTCGAAATGTGGACCAAGCGCGACCACAAGGCCGAATGGCAGACCTGGCTCAGCTGGCTCAACACCGTCAAAACCCGCCTCTCCGCCATCAAACACCTCGACCTCAAAATCGAAGAGCCCAACGAACTCTCTAACCACACGCCTTCGCTCCAGGTCCGCTGGGATGTCAATAAATTCGGTACCACCGGCGTCGAAATGGGCCAGATGCTCATGGCCGGCGAACCGCGCATGACCGTCGCCACCGCGCGCAACGGCGTCAACGTCGTGGCCTACATGATGGCCCCCGGCGATGCCGAACTCGTCGCCGAAGGCCTCCTGAAGCAGCTCTCCGCGCTCAAGGAAAAGCCCGCCAAAACCCCCACCGCCCCCGCTCACGATCTCTCCGGCCGCTGGTCGGTCAAGATCAACTTCCTCAGCGGCTCCACCACCCATCACTTCGACCTGCTCCACAAAGCAGCCGACCTCACCGGCACCCACCAGGGCGATTTCGCCTCCCGCCCCCTCAACGGCAAGGTGGATGGCGCCAGCGTCGATTTTGCCAGCTCCCTCAATGAAAGCCACGGCGATTCGCTCCAGTTCCGCTTCACCGGCACCGCCTCCAGCGCCAATGAAATGTCCGGCGCGCTCGACATGGGCGAATACCGTAAAGCCACCTGGACTGCCAAGCGCGCAGCCACCGGCGGGCGCCGCGGCTAACCGGCCGGCCCGCCTCGCGTTTCCGTGAACGCCTGCGATAAATGGCTGCAGGGCAAGCGCAACCGTCTCGCCGCGCTTCTGAATCCGCTGCCGCAGGCCGAGTCATAGCCGCCGGACCATCGAACAGGTCTACGGCGGGCGAAGTTGCTCGTTATTTTGAGAAACGGTATCCTGTAAACCTTTACCGCTCTGTCGCGCCTTATGCCCGAATTTGCCACCTCACCCGTAACCACAGCCTTATCGAAATCTCCCTGGTTTTCGTCTTTGACGCAGGAGGAACTGGACCGCCTTGGATCGATGGCGACATGGGCGCGATACGAGCCCGGCGGCGTCGTTTTCCGCGAAGGCGACCCGGGGGACGCTTTGTTCATCGTTGTTTCGGGGCAGTTGCGCGTGCTTGTCGCGACGACCTCGGGCGAGATTCTCCTGAACACCCTGGGGCCCGGGGACATCTTCGGCGAGATCGCGGTGCTGGACGGGCGCGGGCGAACGGCGACGGTGGCGGCGAGCAAGCCGAGCGAGCTGCTGCGGATCGGGCGACAGGAGTTTCTGATATTTCTTGAGGATTTTCCGCGATATACGAGCACACTGGTGCACGTACTGGCGTCGCGGATCCGGAGCGCGGTGCAGGTGTTTCCGGACGTCAACGGGCTGACGCAGAAGCTGCCGGAAGAGACGCCGGCGGAATCGACGGCCGACCGCCTGCCTCGGAACGCGGCGGCGCCGGTGCAGCATTTCGACGATTGGATGGAGATGCCGGAGGAAGGGTTTTCGGCGGCGGTCACCTACCGGCACATTCACGAGAAACTGCAGATGGAAGGGCTGCCGCATTTGAATGTGGCGTCGTTCGTGACGACGTGGATGGAGACCGAGGCCGAGCAACTTGCCTACGAGAGCATCAGCAAGAATCTGGTGAACGTGGCGGAGTACGCGCACACCGAGTCGATCCACCGGCAGGTGATTGCGATGACGGCGAATCTGTTTCATGCCGAGGTGCCGGTGGATGATCCGGCGGCGATTATTGGCACGACAACGGTGGGTTCGTCAGAGGCCGTGATGCTGGCGCTGTTGGTGCACAAGTGGAACTGGAAGCACCGCGCGGGCGTGCAGCGGTCGATGAAGGACCGGCCGTATTTGATTTTCGGGACGCACACGCACGCCTGCTTCGCGAAGTTCGGGAGATACTTCGACGTCGAAGTGAAGTGGGTCCATCTGCTCCCCGGGATTTATGGGGTGACGGCGGAACAGGTGCGGGAGATTCTGGAGCGGCGGATTGCCGATGATCCGGACGTCATGCGGACGTGCGGGTACACGCTGGAGGAGGCGGGGGACCGGCGCGTGGGGGAGTTGGTGATCGCGGTGGGATGCGTGGTGGGTACGACCTATACGGGCGATATCGACGAGGTGGCGGGGATCAATCAGATGCTGGTGGAGGGGGGCTGGGAGATCCCGATCCATGTGGACGCGGCTTCCGGCGGGTTCATTCTTCCGTTCACGTCGTCGACGATCGAGTGGGATTTCCGGCTGCCGAAGGTGGAGTCGATCAACGTGTCGAACCACAAGTACGGGCTGGTGTATCCGGGATTGGGGACGCTGGTGTTCCGCAACCCGGCGGTGCTGCCGGAGGAGTTGGTGGTGGACATCGACTATCTGAGCGGCGAGACGCGCAACTTCAGCTTGAACTTTTCGCGGGCATCGAGCAGTGTGATTCTGCAGTATTTCAACTTCCTGCGGTTGGGGAAATCGGGGTACCGGCAGGTGATTCTGGGCTGCCTGGAACGGGCGCGGGACCTGGCCGCGGCGATTCATGCCTCGCCTGTGCTGGCCGGATATGTTGAGGTCATCAGCAAGACGGAGTACCTGCCGATTGTGGCGGTGAAACTCAAAGACGAGTGGCTGGCGCAGCCGCCCTTTTCCCTGGACGATCTGGCCAAGCGGCTGGAGGAGACTGGCTGGTTTGCGCCGGTTTATCATCTGCCGCCGGACAACGATAGGGTGCAGGTGATGCGCATTGTGGTGCGGGCTCATTTTACGAGCACACTGGCCGGTGCGCTGGTCCGCGATCTGGAGACGGCCGTTCGACAACTTCTTTCCCAATCCTATGCCCAATAGTTCGCCAAAGACCACGCTGCAAGGCGGTGAAGAAATTCAAGAGTTCTTCCGCCAGAACCAGTCCCCGCTGTTCTATGCAAGCACCTCCGCCTACAACCTCCTGGGGGCCAATGAATGGGTGGGAAATCTGACCTTCTTCAACACGGTGGACAGCTTTGACGGCCAGCATCCCCGGGTGTTCACGGCGCTACCAGCGCCGGGTACAGCGGTTGGCGGCATTGAAGCGGCGAACAACTATTTGCTGGCGCATCCGGCGGTGGCCGCGCAGGTGGCGCAGGCCGGATCTGGCGCCGGGGTGCTGTTCCTGATGTTCGATGAACAGACGGAGGCGCTAGCCGGGCAGCTGGGATTGCGCGTGGCGCATCCGGCGGCGAAATTGCGGCAGTATCTGGACAGCAAGATTACGACGACGCGGCTGGCCGACCGGGCCGGCGTGGCGTCTGTTCCGAATGTGCTGGCACCGGTGGATTCCTATGAAGCGCTGCGGGGCGTGGCGCGGGAGTTGGGACCCGATCTGGTGGTGCAGTTGCCGTTTGGCGATTCGGGCGCGACTACGTTCTTCATTTCTTCGGAGGCCGACTACCACCCGCATTCGGAGCGGATTGCCGCCGCGCCGGAAGTGAAGGTGATGAAGCGGATCCGGTGCCGGCAGACCACCATTGAGGGCTGCGTGACGCGGCACGGGACGCTGGCCGGGCCGTTGATGACGGAGATGGTGGGGTTCCCGGAGTTGTCGCCATTTGGCGGCGGCTGGTGTGGGAATGAGGTGTTTGGTGCTGGTGCTTCGGGGCTGATTACGCCGGAGATACGGCGGCAAGCGCAGCAAGCGGTGATCGCGATGGGCGAAGAGTTGCGCCGCGAGGGGTACTGGGGATGTTTCGGCCTGGATTTGTTGTTGGACCAGGACACCGGGACGCTGTACCTGGGCGAAATGAATCCGCGGATTACCGGTGCGTCGCCGATGACGAATCAGGCCGCGCTCGACGGGCGTCGGCCGCCGCTGCTGCTGTTCCATTTGCTGGAGTGGATGGGAATTGATTTCTCGTTCGACGTGGAGGAGTTCAATCAGCATTGGCTCCATTCGAGCGCGGTGGCGCCGTGGAGCCAGCTGATTATTGAGCACACGCGGGAGGAGGCGGAGACGGTGACCGTGGCGCCGCCGAGCGGCGTCTGGCGGATGCTGCCGGACGGGCGGTTGGAGTTCGTGCGGCCCGCGTTTCACCCAGGTGCCCCGGCCGGGGACGACGAGGTGTTTTTCATGCGGACGATTGACCGGGGGTATGTGGCCGGCCGGGGATCGTCGATTGGGCGGCTGACCGCGCGCGGCCGGCTGATGGACGACAGTTACCGGCTGACGGAGCGGGCGCAGGCCTGGATTCGCGGGTTCCGGGGGCTGTTTGCCGGCCAGGCGCTGTAGCTTTTCTGGGAAGCGGTTCGCTACTGCAGTCACGTATCGAACCCTCGACGTTCCGCTGAAGCTGGTTCTTTCATGGATAGCGTGTTGTCGCAAACCGCCCGGGCTGATAGAATCGCGCCCAGCGTGCGATTCTTTCTCCTCTGCATCACCCTCAGCGCGGCCGCCCAGGACTTCCAATCCGAAGTGCGGCCACTGCTCCAAAAACGTTGCGCCCCTTGCCATACCGACGCTGTCCGCACCGCCGGCCTCTCCATCCAATCGCTCGAATCCATAGGCCCCCGCGCCCCCCGCATCCTCGCCGCCGTCCAACAAACCGGTGACCTCAAAATGCCCCCCAAGGGCAAACTCCCGCCCGAAGAAATCCAAGTCATCGAACGCTGGGCCAAGGCCAACTCCACCCACTGGGCCTTCGTCAAACCCCAACGCCCCACCGGCACCATCGATCAGTTCATCCAAAAAAAATCCAGCCTCCCTCCCGCCCCCGAAGCCAATAAAGCCACCCTCCTCCGCCGCCTCCACCTCGACCTCACCGGCCTCCCGCCCACCCCCGAAGAAACCGCCGCCTTCGAAAACGACCCCTCCCCCACCGCCTACGAAACCCGTGTCACACACCTATTAAATTCCCCCCACTACGGCGAACGCTGGGGCCGCCACTGGCTCGACCAGGTCCGCTATGCCGACTCCGACGGCGGCTCCCGCGACGAGCCCCGCCAAATCTGGAAATACCGCGAATACGTCATCAACGCCTTCAATTCCGACAAACCCTTCCATCAATTCGTCACCGAACAACTCGCCGGCGACCTCCTCCCCAACGCCACCGCCGAACAGAAAATCGCCACCGGCATGCAGCGCAATTCGCTGCTCCAAATCGAAGCCGGTACCGACCGCGAACTCTACCGCACCGAAGCCGTTGCCGACCGCGTCGACATGTTCGGCACCGTCTTCCTCGGCCTCGCCACCGGCTGCGCCCGCTGCCACGATCACAAGTTCGACCCCATCACCCAGCGCGAGTACTACCAGCTCTTCGCCTTCTTCAACAACATCGACGAATACTCGGCCGACCTCCCGCCCTTCTCCGATACCAACGATCTCGAAATCACCCACCAGCCTCTCCTCGCCCTCGGCAAACCAGAGGACGTGGAAAAGTACAACACCCTCCGCTCCATGATCCTCTCCCTCCACAAGGAGCGTTCCACTTACATCAACGGCCAGGAAGTAAAGAAGGGTGACCCCAATCTCAAACTCCGCGACGAAGCCATCGCCGCCCTCAAAAAACAGCTCCCCAAAGTCGACCTGACCATGGTCATGCGCGAACGCCCCACCCCCCGCCAGGCCCACCTCCTGTTAGGCGGCGACTACGCCCGCCCCGGCCCCATCGTCCAACCCGAACTCCCCGCGTCGTTCCATAAATTCCCCCAAAAGCCCAATAAAACCCGCCTCGATCTCGCCAACTGGCTCACCGATCCCGAAAACCCTCTCCTCGCCCGCGTCACCGTCAACCGCATCTGGCAACGCTACTTCGGCCGCGGCATCGTCGAAACCGAAAACGACTTCGGCCGAATGGGCGCCAAGCCAACCAACCAGGAATTGCTCGACTACCTCGCCACCGAATTCATAGCCAGCGGTTGGAGCCAGAAAGCCATCCACCGCGCCATCGTCCTCTCCCACACCTACCGCCAGTCTTCCCACGCCCGCCCCGAAATCGATAAGCGCGACCCCGCCAACCTCCTCCTCTCCCGCCAGAACCGCCTCCGCCTCGACGCCGAAATCATCCGGGATTCCGCACTCGCCTCCAGCGGCCTGCTCAACAAAACCATCGGCGGCCGCAGCGTCTTCCCGCCCCAACCCGATGGCGCCATGGAGGCCAGCCAGGTCAAGAAAACATGGAAGCCGTCCCAAGGCGCGGACCGCTACCGCCGCGGCCTCTACACCCACTACTGGCGCATCACGCCCCATCCCGAGATGAGCGTCTTCGACGCGCCAAACGCCATGAACGCCTGTACCCGCCGCACCCGCAGCAACACCCCGCTCCAGGCGCTGACTCTCTTGAACGGCGAAGCCTTCCACGAAATGGCTCAGGCCCTCGCCAAGCGAATCACCACCGAAGCCTCGGAACAAAACCGCATCGAATACGCCTTCCGCCTCACCCACTCCCGCCGTCCCACCGCCACCGAACTCGCCCGCCTGCAGACGTTCTTCAACGCCGAAAAGGACGCTGCCGCCACCCACCCCGAAGAAGCCGCCAAGCTCGCGCCCTCACCGGAGCTCGCCCCCTGGGTCGCCCTCGCCCGCGTGCTCCTGAACACCGACGAATTCATCACCCGCGAATAGGAAATCCATGAACTGGAACCCGCAAGCTCAACTCTGGAACCGGCGCCATTTCCTCACAAAATGCGGCCTCGGCACCGCCCAACTCGCCCTCTCGGGCGCGCCCCACTTCGCCCCCAAAGCCAAGCGCTTGATCTATCTCTTCATGGAAGGCGGACCGTCCCAACTCGACCTCTTCGACGACAAGCCCAAACTCCGCGCCGCCGATGGCGAACCGTTCCCCATGCAACTCCTCGCCGGCAAGAAATTCGCCTTCATGGAGAACATGGCCGCCCCCACCGTCCACGGCTCTCGCGCCACGTTCAAACAACACGGCCAAAGCGGCAATATCGTCTCCAGCCATCTGCCACACATTGCCGGCATTGCGGACAAGATCGCCATCGTCCGCACCATCCAAACCAACAACGTCAACCACTCCCCGGCCATGGTCCTCGCCCACACCGGCTCCATGGTCCCCGGTCGCCCCAGCCTCGGCGCATGGCTCATGTACGGCCTCGGGAATGAGTCGAAGGACCTGCCCTCTTTCATCAGCATGATGAGCGGTCCCCGCGGCCCCCGCAACGGCCCCGACATCTGGGGCAGCGGCTTCCTCCCCAGTTCTTACCAGGGCGTCCCGTTCTCCAGCGGCCCGCAGCCCATCTTTGACGTCGCCAGCCAGCCCGGCGTCACCACCGATCGCCAACGCCGCGCCATCGACGCGCTCAAAGACCTCAACCGCGAACACCAATCTCTCACCGGCGATCCCGAAATCGCCACTCGCATCGCGTCGTACGAAATGGCGTTCCGCATGCAAGCCAGCGCCCCCGAACTCATGGATATCTCCAAGGAGTCCCAGGAAACGCTCGATCTTTACGGTGCTACTCCCGGCAAAGGAAGCTTCGCCAACAACTGCCTCCTCGCTCGCCGCTTGAT
>JBIKOG010000262.1:0-10018 GCA_044358225.1 Bryobacteraceae bacterium
GAGCGTGGCGTCAAAGTCGTCCAGCTCTATCACACCGATTGGGACCACCACACCGGCATCGACGCCGGCCTGAAGAAGGTCTGCCCCGAAGTCGACAAACCATCCGCGGCTCTAATAACAGACTTAGCCCGCCGCGGCCTCCTCGAAGATACGTTGGTCATCTGGGGCGGGGAATTCGGCCGTACGCCGATGAGTGAAGGCGGCAAGCGCGGTGGCCTCGGCCGCAATCATCAGATCGATGCCTACACCATGTGGCTCGCCGGCGGCGGCATCAAACCTGGAGTAACCATCGGAGAAACCGACGAATACGGCATGAAACCCGTCGTCGATCCCGTCCACCTCCATGACCTCCACGCGACGATGCTCCACCTGTTCGGCCTCGACCACAAGAAACTGACTTTCCGCTCTCAGGGCCGAGACTTCCGCCTAACCGATACGGCCGGCATCGTCGTCCCCAAACTCCTCGCCTGATCGCGGCAAAAAAAGTGCGAGCCGTGATCAAACCGTCGCCGATCCTTCGCTGAGTGGGACAAGGAGAACCAACAATGAAGCTCAAGACGAACCTGAAAGCCGGCATCAAGGTCTGCCCGTATCGCAACTGCGCCGGTGCCGAAGAAGACCCCAACCACAACCAGTCCACCCGCTAAACAGCACCTCCGACGCCATTCCAGCCTGTTTCCCCCCCCGCAGCAAACATCCCACGGGGACTGTCCGGGCAGAGCCCCAAGGCAACCACCCGAGTCCGAACGACAGGACTGTACCCCAGACCGGACTCGCCCGCCATCACCGGGAACTCTCCCGGCACCAAGCGCAGTCGACGAAATCCAAGGGCGAACCGAAGTCACCTAAAAGAGGTGCCACAGGTTCGCCCTTCAGTCGTTTAAAAGCAACGTCAAAAAATAGAAGAGCCCAGTGATCAAATCCCAACAGATCCTTCGCTGAGTCAGATGCAACCGAACACGGCCATCGCGCCGCTCAGAAAGAGGAACTCAAAATGAAGCTCAAGACGAACCTGAAAGCCGGCATCCGCTCCTGCCCGTTCAAGAACTGCAGCGGTGCTGAAGACGAGCCCAACCACAACCAATCCAACACCGGGCTGAAGCTGAAGACCAGCCTGAAGGCCGGCCTCAAAGTTTGCCCGTACCGCAACTGCGGCGGCGCCGAAGACGAGCCCAATCACAACCAATCCAACACCGGTCTAAAGCTGAAGACGAGCCTGAAAGCCGGTCTCCGCACTTGCCCTGTCAAGAACTGCGCCGGCGCCGAGGAAGAGCCCAACCACAACCAGTCCACCACCGGGCTGAAGCTGAAGACCAGCCTGAAAGCCGGTGCCAAGGTCTGCCCGTACCGCAACTGCGCCGGCGCCGACGATGAGCCCAACCACAACCAGTCCACCCGCTAGCTCCAAACGGGCGAATCAACCCGCTGGTTCGCCCTCCCCCTCCAACCGCCGGATCTCCAACCTGGCTCTCCCCAAACCTGTGCCCCAGCCCACCTGTTCACTCAGTCTTCCGTTTCCGACCCCGCAATATAGCGCCGCAACCACGCCTCCGCCATCCGCAACTCCCGCGTTACCGTCGCCGTCCCAATCTGCAACGCCTCGGCGATCTCCTCCCCCGTCATCCCGCCAAAATACTTCATCTCCACAATCTTCGCCTTTCGCGGAAACAGCTTGTCCAGCGCCGTCAGCGCCTCGTCTAGCTCAATCAACCCGGACTCCCGCGCCGGCAGCCCCATCACCCCGTCATTCAACTGCGTAACCGCGTTCCCCCCGCCCCGTTTCGCCGCCCGGAACTTACGGGAATGGTCGGTCAAAATCTGCCGCATGATATGGCTGGCAAACGTAAGAAAGTGGGCCCGGTTTTCCCAGTTCTGCGCCGCCGAACCGATTAACTTCATGTACGCTTCATTCACCAACGCCGTCGGCTGCAACGTATGTCCCGCCCGCTCGGATCGCAAACGCGCCGCCGCCACCTTCCGCAGTTCGCGGTACAGAATCGGAATAATCGCACCGGCCGCCTCCGGCCGCCCCGCCCCCCAATCCACCAGCAACTTTGTAAGTGGCTCGTTCTCTTCCATTGCAACTAGAATAGCCCTTCCGCGACGTTGCCGGCCCCCAAAAACACCAAAAAAGGCCCCTGTGGAAAACTCAGTCACAAGGCAAATCACTTTTTTTCATTTTCCGTAAGTTCAATCCCCTCAATCGCTTACCCTGCTTTTTGAAAAACGCTTGGATGCGTTTCGTTGCACAACGCCTGTTAGCGTAAGACTAGCAACGAATTGGTTTGCACCCGCTCGCCTCACCAAAGGCCGGCGGGTTTTTTGTTTTCCGGAGGCCGTTTCTATGCGTTTGTTGAAACTGTGGACGTTTCTTGTCCACCTCACTCTCTTAACTCTTGTCTCGGATCGGGTCATCGCGGCGCCCGCGTTGACGACGATCCAGGACACACTCTACAAAGCCGATGGCACTCGCTTCAATGGCGTTGCCTATATCGAATGGAACTCGTTCCAGGCGTCGGATGCCTCGGCTGTAGCTGCTTCCAGTGTCGTGGTGCCTATCGCCGATGGCGTGCTGCGCGTACGTCTGATTGCTACCAGCAACGCCAGCACCGGCGCTCACTACTTTGTCCGCTATCATGCTGACGGCAAAGTGCAGTTCACCGAAACCTGGAACGTGATCCCGTCGGCCACGCCAGTCGCTCTAGCGGCTGTCCGCGTCGCCGCCGGTACTACCACCGGAGGCAACACAACGCCGCCGCCGACCCTCACTGTTCCCGACATCACCGGCCTGGCCGAAGAACTGGCCAACCGGCCCGTCAAAGGCTTCGCCTACGCCACCGACCGGATTCTCAAATCCGGCCCAACGGGCGCTCTGGAATCCGTCCAGGGCAATCTCACCGATTGCATCCGCGTCGACGGGACTTCCGGCCCCTGCGGAACCGGCGGCTCCGGTTCCAGCGGGCCCGGCTTCGTCGATCAGGAGGCGCCCACCGGCTCCATCAACGGATCGAACGCCGTCTTTACTCTGACCCAGGCGCCGAACCCGGCCTCCAGCTTAGAGCTCTATCGCAACGGCGTGCTCATGAAGCTCAACGTCGACTTCACCCTCTCGGGCGTTACCGTCACCTTCGGTAGCCTCTCGATTCCGCAAACCGGCGACCTTCTGCTGGCCTCCTACCGGTTGGCCGCCGTCGGCGGCCTCACCGGCCCGATCCAGGCCGGCGAGATCGCCGCCGGTGTCGTCAGCGACTACAACGTCGCCGCCGCCGCCGGTATCGCCGAGTCCAAACTCGCGCTCAACTACCCGACCCATTCCAACGCCTTCGACCCGTCGGCGAACGAAAAGGCGGCACTGAGCGGCAGCGCCGGTGCGCCATCGGCCACCAACAAATACGTCACCAGTCAGGACGCCCGCCTAACCAATGCCCGTCCGGCGGTGAGCCATTCGCTCCTGTCCACGGAGCACGCCGATACCATCGCCGGCACTGTACAACGCGGCGATCTGATCATCGGCTCCAACGCCACCGGGACTCCGAAATGGGCTCGGCTGCCGCTGGGCTCCGCCAACCGTTGCCTGGTGTCGAATGGCGTCGACGCGGTCTGGAACACCTGTCTTTTCACAGGTTTCCGGACGGGGGCCATCCCGTTCACCAGCGCCGATGGCGCTCTGGCCGAGGCACCCATGCACTTCATCTGGGACGCCTCCAACCGCCGTCTTTCGGTCGGTAGCAACCTGAACACCTCCACCCTCTCCGTCCATGACGGCGGGGCCACGGGATCCACGACGCTTACCGTCCGCGCCGGCCACGGCCAGGGCTCTGCCGTGCTGCAGACCTGGCAGAACGCCGCCGGTCTGGAACAGGCCAGCATCGGTAACGACGGCGTCATCGCCGCCAAATCGGTGGAGGCTGTCTCCAGCATCAACCGCGCCGCATGGCGGGAATCGGGGACCAACACCGATCCCACGGCCCGCTCCGACGGCGATTCCTGGTACAACTCCACCGAGAAGTCCCGGAAAACCGCCGCCGGTGGGCGGATCAACACAACGCCACAGGTGCTCTGCGCCGCGAGCGGCACGGTGACGACGGCGACTACCATCGCCTCGCTCGGCACCTGCTCGATCCCGGCCGGCATCGTCAATCCGGGGGACCGGCTGGCCATTCGCGCCACCTGGATCCACGACGGTCCGGCGGCCTACGTCGTCCGTTGGCGTTGGGGCGCGTCGACCGTTGGGGAAGCGACCATTCCCGGCACCGCCACCGTCCTCGATCAGAAGGGCGAAGCGGCGGCGTATGCAAGCGGCGCCGTGATCGATATCGACGCCAAAGGGACGGCCGGCTTTGCCGGCACGCCCGTGATCGTCGATTCGAATCTGCCGTTTGGGTCTGGTATCACCGTTGGCTTTGAAGGCAACGTGACGGCCGGGACCGATAACCTGCGGCTGGTGCAGTTTACCGTGATCCGGTATCCGGCGCAGGCCAACCCGTAAGGCCTACTTTTTGGCCTTGCTTGTGCGTGCGGTGGAGGGCGGAACGACGCCCTTCACCCGCATGTATCCCACCATATTCCCGTAGTGCGCGTTCAGGTTGGCAACGTAGCTGATCATCACGTCCACGGCCACCACCTTCTTGTTTCCCGCCGGTACTTCTTCCAACGCTTTTGCGTCCGTCAACCCTTCAAACATCTTGTCGCAGTGCGCAAAAGACGCGTTTATTGCGTCAGAAATCGCCTTTTTACCCCTGTTTTGTACCCCATTTACACCGGTATTTTTCGGCGCCGGCTGACCCACAATCTGCGAACACATCCGATAGTTCATGTCGGCGGTGTGCTCCAGCCAGTCCCCAAACGAGCGTTGATCGGGCGTCAGGCGGAACGGCATATCCGCTTCCGCCATGGCCACGGCCGATTCGGTGAAGTTCAGTTTCTGGGTGTTGTATTTCGCTTTGAACGAAGCCGTGATCGGATCGGCGGCGGACAAGGCGAGGGGCACGAACAGGGCGCAAAGAAGGAATCGCATGGGACTAGCTTACTCCTCCTCGTCGCCGACTTCATCCAGCCAATCGGGCCGTTTCAGAACTTCGCGCGGACGGCTGCCATCGGGAGGCCCGATGATGCCATCGCGGTACATCATATCCAGGATGCGCGCGGCGCGTCCGTAGCCCAAACGGAGCCGGCGTTGCAGCACACTGGTGGACGCTTTGCCCAGTTCGCAGACGGCGCGAACGGCGTCCTGATAGCGGGGATCTTCTTCGCCGGACGGGACGGAATCGCTGTCGCCATCGTCGTCGTTCCCCTCTTCATTGGGCGGAGCCATGAGGAAGCTCTGGTCGTAGTCGGGCTGGGCCTGATTCTTCCAGTTCTCCACGATGGCGGCGGTTTCATCCTCAGAAACGTAGGCGCCGTGGACGCGGACGAGCCGGGAGGTGCCGGGCGGACGGAAGAACATGTCGCCGCGGCCGAGCAGGTGCTGGGCGCCCATTTCGTCGAGAATGGTCCGCGAATCGACACGGGAGACGACGCGGAAGCTGATGCGGGTGGGGAAGTTGGCCTTGATGAGGCCGGTGATGACGTCGACGGTGGGACGCTGGGTGGCGAGCACCAGGTGGATGCCGACGGCGCGGGCCATCTGCGCCAGGCGTGTGATGCTCTCTTCGACGCCGGCGCGTTCGAGCATCATCAAATCCGCCAACTCATCGATGATGATGAGGATGTAGGGCAGGGGACGGAGCTCGTCGAGTTCGGCGAGTTCGTGCGGATCGGCGAACAAATCGCGCGGTTTCCCGATGATTTCGCGGATCTTTTTGTTGTATTGGTCGATGTTGCGAGCGCCCTGGGAGGCCAGCAGCTTCAGCCGGCGTTCCATTTCGAGCACCGCGTTGCGAAGGGCGTAGGTGGCCTTCTTCGGATCGGTAATGACGGGCGTCAACAGATGGGGGATGCCTTCATAGACGCCGAGTTCGACGCGCTTGGGATCCACCATGATCATGCGGACTTCGTCGGGCGTCGATTTATAGAGCACCGAGATGATGAGCGTGTTCAGCATGACGCTCTTGCCGGAGCCGGTGGTGCCGGCGATCAGCAAGTGGGGCATGGATTCGAGCGCGGTGACCTTGATGCGGCCGCTGATGTCTTTGCCGAGCGAGATGGTGAGTTTGGACGCCGAATCGCGGAACTCGTCCGATTCGAGCATCTGGCGCAGGGAGATGACTTCGCGCTTGCGGTTGGGAACTTCGATGCCGACGGTGGATTTGCCCGGGATGCGTTCGATCATCACCGATTCGGCTTGCAGGCCGAGGCAGAGATCCTCAGACAACTGCGTAATGCGGGCGATCTTGATGCCAGCTTCGGGTTTGAATTCGAACGTTGTGACCACGGGGCCGGGGTTGATCTGGACCACCGAGCCGAAGACGTTGAACTCTTCGAACTTCACCTTGATGCGGGCGGCGGTTTCGTGGAGTTCCTGTTCGTCGTAGGCGTTGCGGGCCGGGGGCTCGCTGAGGAGCGTGGTGGGCGGCAGGATGAAGACAGAATCCTGCTTCTTGGCCTTGCGGCGGGGCGTGTCCCAGGGCGGCGTATCGGCTGCGGAGGCCGCGGTTGGCATCGGGGTGGCCGAGGGCGGCTCGAAGTGTTCCAGCGGCACGATGGGGATGAAGCCCGTCGATGGCGCCGGCGTTTCGGTGGCGGTAAGTTCTTCGACGATGGGTGCGCGGAAGTTGGCGTTCCCCGCGGGGGTGTACTCCTCTTTGTCCTCCTGCGCCGGGGCGGCCGATTCCTCTTCGCGTTTCGGCTTGCGGGACTTCTTCTCGGGCGGGGGCTCCGGTACGCCGCTGGATTGGCGTTTGGCTTCCTTGATCAGCCGGTTCTGTTCGGAGCGGGCGCGGCGGCGGTCCTGCCACACCTGGTAGCCTTCGACGCGAGCGTCCCACCAGGCCATGGGGCCGGAGATCCAGCCTTCCACGGTTTCGACGGTAAACGTCGTTGTCAAATACAGGGAGATGAGAATGGCCACGGCGACGAGGGCGAGCGTGCCGCCATAGTTGAGATTCGCCAGGAGATAGGCCGATAGGGCGAGGCCGACGACGCCGCCGGGCGGCATGGTTTCATGGAGCGGCTTCCAATCCGGGGCGAGCGAGAAGAGCGTGCAGACGCTGAGGACGAGCAGGCCGGCGCCGAACATACGGAGGCCGGGCGCTTCCACCGATTGAGAGCGCATGCGGCGGAGGCCGAACAGGCCTACCATCAGCGGGATGAGCCAGCTGGCGAAACCGGCCAGACTGAGCACGATATCGGAAAAGAGGGCACCTGGATACCCGATCCAGTTGCGGGGCCGAAGGGCTTCGGCGGCCGTATTCCAGGCCGGATCCTCCGGGGAGTGTGAAATAAGGCTAGCCGCAAGGACAGCCGAGCCGATCAGGAACAGAAGTCCCGTCAGCAAATTGAGCCGCCGATCGGCAGATGGCCTGAGAATGTGCATGGTGGCGCGGTCAGGAGCGCGCAATAGCCAGAGCCCCTCTATTATGCCAGAGATTGGTCCCGGTTTGTTCCTAGAGGCCGAATTGGCGGAAGTGGTGATCGGCGTGGAGAAAGCCCCAACGCATCCATTCCCAATGAGTTAGGCGTCCAAAGATGGGGTGGCGGTTGAAGGGGTATTCCGGGGGCCGGCTGGCGAAGCGTTGGATGGTGGCGGCGAGCGTGGCTTGGTCCTGGGTGAAGGTAGTGGGTGGGGTGCCGCCGGCGAACTGGTCCACTTCGGGGCGGGTGGGAACATCGTGGGGCCAGGGCATGGGGGCGCGGAGGGCGAGCCAGCGGATGAGGGTGCGGTTCAGGAACGTGTTCTGTTCGCTGGCGGACTTGCCGTTCATGGCGAGCGAGTAGGCGTCGTTCAGATGGCAGATCATTTGGTTGGCGCTCATCTTGCCCCAATGTGGGATCGTTTCCGGTTGGAGGTGGCTGAGCCTTTCGAGTAGGGCTTGGGTGGCGGGCGGGTCGAGGGTCTGCATGACGGTCTACTAGATGCGCGACGAATGGTGATGATTTGGGTCAGGGTGACAGGGGGTGACTTCGATTTGTACGGTGCTGTGGGTGATGCCGAAGGCTTCGATGGCGCGGTTGGCTTGTTGGAGGATCGTTTGGGTATCGATGGCCGGGTTGTCCAGGGTGAGGTGGGCGGTGAGGGTGTTCTTGCCGGTGGTGATGGACCAGACGTGAAGGTCGTGCACGTCACTGACACCGGGGATGGCTAACAGGCTGGCGTGGATGGCGTCCAGTTGCAGACCTCGCGGGACGCCTTCGAGCAGGACGTTGACACTTTCTGATAGCAACGTCCAGGAACGGGGAAGGACCCAGAGGCCGATGGCGATGGCGACGATGGGGTCGGCCGGGGTCCAGTTGGTGAAATGGATCACCGCGGCGGCGATGATGACGCCCACTGAGCCGAGAGCGTCGCTCCACACCTCCAGGTAGGCGCCTTTCAGGTTGAGGGAGCATTCGGCGTGGGTGTGGAGGACGCGCATGCTGACGACGTTGGCGATGAGACCGAACACAGCTACCGTCAACATGCCGGTGGAGGCGATGGGTTGCGGGTTTTGGAAGCGCTGGACGGCTTCGTAGAGGATGTAGAGGGCGGCGAGGAAGAGGGCGACGGCGTTGGCGACGGCGGCGAGAATTTCAAACCGGTAGTAGCCGAAGGTCCGGCGGCTATCGGCCGGGCGGCGGGCGAGGCGGATGGCGATGAGGGCGATGACCAGCGCCGTGACATCGGTGAGCATATGCGCGGCGTCGGAAAGCAGCGCGAGGCTGTTGGTGAGGATCGCTCCGGCGGCTTCGGCGACCAGGATACTGGCCGTGAGGGCGAGGGCGATCTTCAGACCGCGTTCGCTCGATACCCCGTCTGAGTGGTCGTGACCGGCGGACACAAGCGCCTCCTGTCTGACTGTCTTTATCTTAACGGGAATTCGCGGATGCGGATGTTGCGAAACATGGTAACGGAGAACTGGTCGTGCAGTTGGAGGCCGATGGGGCCGGTTTTGGGGCGGGCCGGATCGCCGGCATGTTCGGCGACAACGTTGCCGTTGAGGCGCACGGTGATCTTGTCGTTGCGGGAGGAGATGTCGAGCGCGTTCCAGTCGTCGTCGCGCATGGAGCCGGGTTTGGCGTCCATGAAGCCGTAGATGCTGCCGGTGGGATGGGGGTCGGGATAGCGGTTGTTGATCTGGATTTCGTAGCCGATTTTGGAGGGGGTTCGTTTGAAGTCGGGAGGGGAAGCGGCGCCATACTTGCCGCGGGAGGCGTCGCGGATGGAGATGCCGCTGTTGCCCTGGGACTTGGTCCAGAACTCGACGTGGAGGTCGAATTCGCCGAAGTCGTTGCGTTTGGTGTAGAGCCAGGACTGGGTGTTTTCCCAGGCGCTGTATTCCTGTTTGGTGGTGAATTTGGCGCCGGGTTCGAGGAGTTTGCGGACGTCGGCGGTGCGCTGGGCGAGGAGCGTGCCGTCGCGCATGACGGTCCACTGGCCGTCGCCGACGATTTCCCAGCCGTCGAGGTTTTTGCCATTGAACAGCGGCGTGTCGGCGGCGAGCGCGAACAGGAGGGGGAACGCGAGGAGCATTCCCGTATTGTATGGCCTATTGATCGACGGTTACGTGCGCGGAGATAGCGCGGAGCAGTTGGCTCAAATCGTCGCTGCGGATGGGCTTGGTGAGGAAGTCGTCCATGCCGGCGGCGAGGCACCGCTGGCTGTCCTCGGGGAGGGCACCGGCGGTGAGCGCGGCGATGCGGACGGCGCCGTGGGTGCCGGGGAGAGCGCGGATGCGGCGGGTGGCCTCGTAGCCGTCGATGCCGGGCATGTGGCAATCCATAAGGATCAGGTCGAACGGTTCGCGCGTGGCTGCGGCGATGCCCTGTTCCCCATCGTTGGCGAGAGTGACGGTGCAGCCGAGGTTGGTGAGCAGGCGGGCCGCCACCTGGCGGTTGACGGCGTTATCCTCGACGACGAGAACCCGGCGGAGCGGAGGGGGGG
>JBIKOG010000279.1:0-9003 GCA_044358225.1 Bryobacteraceae bacterium
GGCGCCAACGCCGTTCTGGCCCTCCGTTGTTGCGACAGCAACGGCCGATTTGAGGATTACTGGGAGAGCCGCGCTGCTTGACTACCACTTTTATGTCGCACACCCGCTTCTCCCTCACCTTCCACGGCCCCCTCAACCCCTATCTCCCCCAGCAAATCCACGCCCTGCACAACACAACCCTCGGCGACATCCACATCTTCCTCGTCCCCCTCGGCCCCGCCGGAGCCATCTTTCAATACGAGGCGATCTTTAACTAACCGGCGCCCACCGCAACTGCAAGTACACCCCCAGGTCCGCCACAATCTGGAACCCCAGCCGCAGGTACAACCGCAACGCCGGGTTGTGCCTCTCCACATGGATCGTCACCGGACGCCCCTCGTCCAGTACCCCTTGCAGCAGTTTCGTCCCAATCCCCTTCCCCCGCGCCGCCGCCACCAGCCCGATCTCCATCACCCGCGTCTCCGGCCCCCCTCGCTGCACGTACAGCCGCCCCACCGGCTCCCCATCCAGCTCGATTACCGTATACTCCGCCCCCGGATAATTTCCCTCCGTATAATGTGCTCTCTGCGCGTCGAACTGCTGCCGCAGAAACGTCTCCAGCATGCCCGCCGGCCACGCCACCTGCGCAAATTCCTCCCGCCGTCCCTCCGCATAGACCAGACGCAAAAAGCCTTCGTCCTCGCTGGTCACGGGACGAAGGCTTATCTCACTTCCCATCTCTGCTTCTATGGCCGCTGCGGGAAAATACCCTGCATCGCAATGCAGTAGCTCATCACCAGCGTCGGCTGCACATTGTTGTGCGGAAGACTGCCGCCCACAACCGAAAGTGCCAGCCCCGCCATCGGCTTCACCGCGCCATCCACCGGCCCATACACGTTCCCGCCATTGGACCGCGCCAACGACCGCGCCGGGCTCGGCGCATTCAAATCCCCCGCATCCTGCGCATGTGCGCGCAGGGCATGCGTGTGCACCGGCATCTCTTCCCCAACCAGAGTCACCTGGTTCACGCCGCCCTCTTCGCCCAGGTCGTGCATGCTCAACCCCGGTCCCTGCCCAGGCGCCATCCCCGCTCGCCCCTGGAGGTCCGGCAGCGCGAACGTCGACTTCCCGTCCCCGCCATAGGTCGTCCCCAGCAGCGAAAATAGCGCCGTGTTCTGCGAAATCGGCAGCAACTGCCCGTTGCACAGCGCCCACCCCTTCGGAGCAAACGCGAATGGAAATACGCGGATTTCCGCCACAAATTGATCTGACATGTTTGGCTCCTTAGTTCGGGCTCGGGAAAATCCCGTACAGCGAAATGATGTAGTTCACACACAGGTACGGCATCAGGTTTTCGTGCGCTCTGCTGCCGCCCGTGCTTCCCACCGCGCCCGCCGCCATGTTCGCGTCCGGCGCGTCCTCAATATACAGCTGAATCTGCGGCGATTGCGCCACCACCGATCCCGTCGGCGGCGTCTGGTTTCCCACCCCCGTCGCCGCCATCACGGCATGCTGATGCGCCGGAATCTGCTGCGTCGTCAATGTTTCCGTTTCCGTCCCGCCCATCTGCCCCATCGCGTACTGCCCCAGTCCGGGCCCCTGCCCCTGGTGCACCGGGATCCGTCCCCGCAGGTCCGGCAGCCCAAACGTCTCTTGCCCGTCTCCGCCATACGTCGTGCCAATCAGGTTGAACAGCGTTTCGTTCTCCGCGATCGACAACAACGACCCATCGCAGAAAAGCCATCCATACGGGGCGAAGTTCCCCGCGAATATCCGAATTTCACCTACATAAGGTTGTCCCATAGTGGCTCCTCGTTTCCTAAGTCTGCGACGGGAAAATGCCCTGCAGCGCGATGCAGTAGCTCATCACCGTATACGGTTGCATATTGTTATGCGCCTGGCTCCCGCCCGTCGGCGTCAGCGAACTCGGCAGCAGCGACGTTGCCGGCGGATTCCCATAGACGTTCACCGCCGCCCCCAGCACGTTGTTCGATGGCACCACCGTCGATGCCGCCGTCGTTGTCCCCATCAACAGATGGTTGTGCTGCGGCATCTCCTGCATCTGCACCGTGTGGGTCTCCGCGCCCTTCCTCGTCCCCATCGGGTCCGGCCCCGTGTGCATCGGCGTCCGGCCCCGCAAGTCCGGCAGCGCAAACGTCGTCTGCCCGTTCCCACCGTAGGTCGTTCCCAACAACGCAAACAACGCCTGATTCTGCTGAATGGGCAGCAGCTGCCCGTTGCACAGCGCCCATCCTCTGGGCGGGAACCCAAATGTCATGAGCCGTATTTCACTCAAGTACTGTTGTCCCATCTCGTCTCCTTATCCTTGTCTCACTACCTGCAAACCACCAAAATCACTACGGTGCCTGCGTGCAAGCTGCCCCGCCGCTGAACGTCCCCGCGGTTGTCACAAGCCCACCGGTCACGGTGTTCCGTCCCGTCAGATAGACCACGGGATCCGCCGCGCCGCCCGCGAAGCCAGGCATTCGTACCACCGAAGAATTCCGCTGCCGCACCCGGATTTCAGACCCGCCATTCGACGAACCCACCGGGTTGTTCAACAGGGCCCCGGCCCCACCCACATCGACACACGCCGTCACAACACCAGCCGATGTCGTTCCCAGATTGAAATGGATGCCGTGCAGGTTGTTCGCCCCGGGTGAGTTGAGGTTGAGTAGGTTCCCCGTAACTGTGAAGTTCAATGTCGGACTGGCGCCCGCTCCTGCCGACACGTCCATCCCGAAGTTGCTGTTCCAGTTGCGAATCGTGTTATTCGTGATGTTCATGGTCACTGCCCCCTGTCCGGTCGACGACACCTGAAACCCATTCCCCTGCGCCGAACCCGAATTGGTCACTCCCGCAGCCCCGATAAAATTGTTCCGGAACTTCCCGATCATCGAAGCCGCATTGGTCGTCAGGTTACTTGTAAAGAAGTTCACCGCGCTCAACTGCGCCCCCGTGCTCAAGTTGCCGTTCAGGTCAAATGTCACGTCCGACTGGTGATCGTTCGTAATATTGATCGCCCCACCCAGCGTCGTGTATCCGCCGTCTGTCACGAACGTGTTGCTGTTCAACACAATGTCCATCGTCGATAAACCCGTCGCCCCGCTGTCAAAGTGGTTCGCCCGGTTGTTCCGGAAAGTCGAACCCGTAACCGTCAGATTCATCACCACCCCATTCCCCGCGTTGCTCGCCACATTCGTCGCAAACCGCAACCCGTGATTGGCGTTCGCCCCTATGCTCGGATTCGTAATCGTCGAATTCGAAATCGTCAGCCGGTTCAACACACCTGTGCTGTTCACCACTCGGATATTGTCGTTCGCCCCGCCCGTAATGTGACTGCTGTTGATCGTTCCCGACCCCAGCCAGTTGGTCACGTACAGCGCCCCTTCGTCGATCGCATCGCCATGCGCCCCATCAATCAGGCACGTCTCCAAGCTCAGGTTCGTCACGCTGCTCCCGTTCAGCCCGAAGTTCGAACTCCCGTTCAGCCGCATCCGCGTCAACGTCACATTCCGCGCGTTCACCAGCTTCACACTCGAGTCCGTCACGCTGGAAATCGACCCACCCGTACAAGTCGTCGTCGCCACACTGCAAACCCCGCCGCCGCCAACCACGGAGAAACTCCCCGTCGACGGATTCAGATTGCTCAGATTGATCCCGATATCCGTATTGCTGGCGTTCACCGAGGTAATCGTGAACGTCCCGCTGACGTTCCGCAAATCCACCGCCCGCGCGCTGCTTCCCGCAACGTTCGGAATGTCCGATACCACCAACCCTGTAAACGGCCCGGTCTGCGTCGCCGCCAGCGCCGCCACGCCCGACCCCGGCTGGATGCTCAGCCCCCGCACGTTTACGTTGTTGCCATTCATGTTCACCGTGCCCCGGATGATCGGCGCGGTCCCGTTAATCGCCGGTCGCGCAATCGCCGTCACCGGAGGCGTAATCCCCATCGCCGCGTCGAACGAGGCGCCGGTCACGCCCTGCCCAACCAGCCAGCCGTCGGCCGGCAACGTCACCCCGGCGCCCAGCGCCTGAGTCCCCGAATATACGAAGATCCGCTGATTCGTCGTCGTCCCCATCGCGATCGTCGCCGCCCCCAGCGTGTTGAAAGGCGAAAGCAACGTTCCATTCCCTGCGCCGCCGGCCGTGTTCACGAACCAGATCACCGGCCCCCCCACATTCACCGTCACCGCCGCCGCCGCGCTGCACGCAGCCGGAGCCGGCAATCCGTTGTCGCAAACCGTGTAGGTGAAGCTGACATTCCCCGTCACCCCGGGCGGCGGATCGAACGTAAACGACCCATCGGCCGGATTCACCGAAACCGCCCCGCCCGCCGGCGAAGTCGCACTCACCGTACCCACCGTGAACACGGGCGAGGAGTTCTCCGGATCCCCCGGATCGGTTGCCCCAACCAGCAGGCCCGCCGCCGCCGGAATCACAATCCGCATATTCGCCTGTCCGAGATACGGCTTCGCAGTCGCCACCGGCGCATCATTCACGGCGTTGATCGTAATCGTCACCGTCCCGTTCACGCCCGAATCCACCGTCCCGTCGTTCACCTTAAACGTGAAGCTGTCCGGCCCATTCAAGTTCGCGGTAGGCGTGTACGTGAAATTTCGCGTGCAGTTGCTCGGCACTCCCGAACAGCTCACCCCGCCCGACGAAACAATCGCACCCTTCGTCGGCGGCGTCACAATCGTGAACATCAACGGATCGCCGTCCAGGTCCGAACCCGCCAGCGTAATCACCTTCGCAGTGTCTTCATTCGTCGAAACACTCTGCCCCGTCGCCGTCGGCGCCCGGTTCGGCACCACGATCACACAGTTCGCCGTCGCCGTCTGCTGGATCGGTGACGTCGAATCCACCACCTTGCCAACAAAGTTGTAGGTCCCCTTCGTCGTCGGCGTGCCCGTGATCAGCCCCGTGCCCGGCGCCAAAACCAGCGGCGGAGGCAGCGGACCGGGCTGCAGCGAATACGTGTACGTCGCCGTCCCGCCCGATGCCACCAGCGAATCCGAATACGGCGTCCCAATCGGTGCCGTCGTCGTCGCCGGACACGCAATCGTCAACAGCGTCGCAAACGCCGCCGTCACCGTCACCGGGCCCGACATCGTCACCGTCGTCGCCGCGGCGGCCGCATTCGCCACCGGCCCCGTCCAACCATTGAACGCAAACCCGGAGTTCGCCGTGGCCGAAACGTTCTGTACAGACCCGGCCGCGAAGAACGTCCCGCTCGCCGGCGTCACAGTCCCGCCCGCGCCAGCCGCGGTTGTCAACAGATACTCCGTATCAAACGTCGCCGTAAAAGTCGTCGCCGATCCCGGCGCCACCACCGCGTGCGAAATCGCCCCCGCGTCGCTCCAGTTGTTAAACAGATACCGCGTCCCGCCCGATCCCTGCGGCGATACCGTCGCAATCGTGTGGTTCGACCCCGGCACCCAGTTAAACACCTGCGGCGCCGCAAACGTGTTCCCGTCCACAATAATGCTCAGCCCCGCCGGCACCGTCTGCACCGTAATGCCCACATTAGCCGCAAAATTCGCCGTCACGCTCACCGGACCGCTCATGGTCACCGTCGTCGCCGCGCTCGCAGCATTCGCCACCGGACCCGTCCAGTTCGCAAACACAAACCCGGAGTTCGCAGTCGCCGTCACGTTCTGCACAGAACCCGCCGGGAAGAACGTCCCGCTCGCCGGCGCAACCGTCCCGCCCGCGCCAGCCGCGGTTGTCAATTGATGCTCCGTATCGAACGTCGCCGTAAAGGTCGTCGCCACGCCCGGCGCCGTCACCGTGTGCGAAATCGCTCCTGCGTCCGACCAGTTATTGAACACATACCGCGTCCCGCCCGATCCCTGCGGCGAAGTCGTCGCAATCGTGTGGCTCGATCCCGGCACCCAGCTAAACACCTGCGGCGCCGTCAACGTGTTCCCGTCCACGATAATCGTCAACCCAGCCGGCACCGTCTGCACCGTAATCGCCGTATTCGAAGTAAAGTTCGCCGTCACGCTCACCGGTGCCGACATCGTCACCGTCGTCGCCGCGCTCGCGGCGTTCGCCACCGGCCCGGTCCAGTTCGCAAACACAAACCCGGAATTCGCCGTCGCCGTCACGTTCTGCACAGAACCCGCCGGGAAGAAGCTCCCGCTCGCCGGCGAAACCGTTCCGCCCGCGCCAGCCGCGGTTGTCAATTGGTATTCCGTATCGAAGCTTGCCGTATACGTCGTCGCCGATCCCGGCGTCGTCACCGAGTGCGAAATCGCCCCCGCATCGCTCCAGTTGTTGAACACATACCGCGTCCCGCCCGAGCCCTGCGGCGTCGTCGTCGCAATCGTGTGGTTCGATCCCGGCACCCAGTTAAACACCTGCGGCGCCGTCAACGTATTCCCGTCCACAATAATCGTCAGCCCCGCCGGCACCGTCTGCACCGTAATCGCTACCGCGGAACCGGTCACATTGATCGAACAATTGGCCGATGCGTTGCCGCTCGGTACACCCGTCCCATCCGACAAGTTCGCGGTGAAATTGAACAACCCGGTAGAATTCGGGTTGCCCGTAATCGCCCCGGTCGCCGGGTTCAGCGTCAGCCCGCCAGGCAGCGCGCCCGGCCCAATCGAAAACGTGTACGGCAGCACGCCGCCATTCCCCAGCACCGCCGAATTGTACGGCGTCCCTTCCGTCCCCGTATTCGCCGGGCAGCCAACAGATACCGGATTCGGCGGGAACGTCCCGGAATAGGTCACCGGCACGAAGTTGATAATCGCGTTCCCCGGATTGGCAAACCGCAACGCCACGGGCGCCGATTGCCCCGGGTTCAACAGCGCCACCGCCGGAACAACAATGTACGGGCTCCCGTTAAACGTCCCGCCCGCGTTGACCAGCGTCACGTTCACCGGAAGGTTGGTCAGCACCACCACAATCGGCCCCGCAATCGCAGAGCCGCTGATGTTCTTCACCGTCATCGTCCCGTTAAACGTCTGCGTCACCCGCGAGAACAAAAAGCCCGTCGACGTCACCTGCACCTGGCTGGAGACAATCGAAATCGTGCTCGCCACCGACCGGAAATTCGAAGCCACCGCAAACACAGCGGATGCGGTTTCAAACGAAGCCTGCGCCTCGTCGCTCTCGTTCGTCCAGTAGCCCGCCGGGTTCTGCCGGCCAATCAAGCTGGAAATCGCCTCCAAGGTCACATTCGCCGACGCCGCCCGCGCCCCGCTGGCCTTCGCCTTCAGGTTCTGTGTCTCCAGCGTGCGGCTCACAATCTCGCCAAACGTCCGCCCCATTACGTCGGCCGGTCCGTTTTCCACCACGCGCTCCGGCGTATCCGCCGCTTCCAGCGCCCGTACCCAATCCCCGGTCCGCAACGCCGGATCCGTGCTGCGCACCAACGTCCGCAGCGCCCGGTCCACCGTCTCCGTGTAGGGGTTCGATGCATCCCCAGTCGCCAGGAACCCAGCCGCCTCAAACGCCAACACGTTCGACGCCGTCACCGACCCGCTCGCATTGCAAGCCCGCCCGCAATCGCCCTGCCAGTCGCCCGTCGCCCGGTTCATCGTCCGGTGCAGATACCAAAGACCTTCGTCAATCGCGATCGCCGCCCCCACCGCCAGCGTGTTCTCCCCGATCTTCACCTGATACCGCGCCGAAGACGCCTCGCCCGAACGCCGGTCCACCACCGTCAGCTTGGCCGTATAGACCGTGCCAACCGCGCCCGAATACGTATGCCGGGCCGAAACGTCGTGCCCATTGGTCACCGTAAAAACAAACGGCGCCGACTCGTCACCAAACTCCCACGTCGCCTGGATCTCCGGGCCCGTCACGCTGGACGTTCCCTTCAACGTCGTCGGCCGCTCGGCCAGCACGTCGTGCGCTGCGGCGGAATCTCCGCCCAACGCCGGTACGGTTTTCACCTCCGGCGCCGCCCCAAATGCGGGCAACGAGAACAGAAATACCGGAAGCACGAGACCGAATCGATCCAAACGTCGCATAGAGATCCTCAATCAGGTAAAACGCACTCCGGACAATAAACGGCGAAGTGCTTTTAAATTGTTTTATTACGGTCGAATTACGCCGACAATCCCAGACGCCGGCGGAAAAACCACGCGGCCAGGAGCGAAACGCCAGTCACAACGCCGGTCGCCGGTTCAGGAACTTCCGCAAAGGTAACCACGGGATTGTTAAACGTATCGGGAGCGTACAGGATCAGGCCCACCGACCCATTCAGGTTGATCTCGGCCAGCCCGGCAAAGCCAAAGGGGTCGGTCGTCAACAGCGGAGTGGTGCCCAAATCGTCAAACATCGCCACGCCAAACGTGGTGCCGGAGGTTGCCGTGCCATTGGGCGCATCAATCGCGGGCCCGTACAGGGTCAACAGGAAGGAGAACGAGGAACCGAACGTAAACCCATGAAAATAATCGTTAAATGCGGTGCTGTTCCCAAAGGTAACCGTCCCCGGCAGGGTCCCGGACACATCGCCGGTAAGCGTTGGCACACCGGTCAACGTGCCATCGGTCGTGAAATTGGAAAGACTGGCTGACGCCTCCTGGGACCCGCCACCGGGATTGAACTGGAAGTTCAGGTTCCCTGTAGTGCCACTCGTGAGAAGGCTCGTATCAACCGAGACCGAGTACACAACGCCAGCCTCCGCGGGAACCGCGAGTGCGAGCACTGCAAACGCCGAAAACAAAGACCAAAAAAGCTTTTTAGCCAACATCGCCTCCGACAACCGTTTCAAAAATCTAGATATTCAACGACAGTAGTGAATACATTGCAGAAAAATTACAGTCTCTTTCTTACACTACTACTGGCGCAAGCCAGATTATCATCCCCTCTCCCCCCCGTCAACCAAAATTAGGGACAGCCACCGCAATCACCATATTCCCCCTACCCCCTTTCCCCGTAAAACAAAAGCTAGAAACCCGGTCGCGGTAGGGACGAATCTCACGACCCGCCCCCCGCACAGATCCGTACGAGCGGCACTACCGCATACGGCTCCTACCGCAAATAAGTAGCGTCAAAACGAGT
>JBIKOG010000081.1:0-29529 GCA_044358225.1 Bryobacteraceae bacterium
TGATGTGCTCTGGCTTTAACCAGTTCATGTCCATAGTGTCCTTTTTTGTGAGTCTAGCAAATGACTAACTCAAAGTGGACTTACCGTGACTGGAGGCATCAGTAACGGGCGAGTACTTTGATCTGGGCGGGGAGCATTTTGCTCTGATGGGATCCTAGATTCCGGGTGAACCTACGATATCATCTTTCACGCTAGGTGGAGAACCCGCACGTTTGGAGTGGCTTCTTATGGTGATGGCGGGCCAGGTTTCGCGCGCTGATACGAGTTGTGGGTTGGAGTTGGGGTCGACGTAGGATTCTTATCCCGCGCTGTGACTGTTAGCAGGAGCGTTGACCGTCACCCTATTTAGCAGGTGTCAGTAGGCGTAGGGATTTTTGTCGATGGTGGTTTTGAAACGGGTTTGGTTGCAAAGATAGACGTCGCCGGTGAAGTAGATGCCGGGTTTGTCGATCTTCTTTGCGTATTCGTAGGTCCGGCGGAGCATGGCTACGTCCATCTGCACGGGCGGTTCGTCCGGTTGATACGTCGTGCCGCGGGGGTAGTCCTCGCCCTTGGTGCTGATTTCAATGTGGCAGCCGACGATGTGTTCTACCGGGTATTGGTCCACGAACTTGATGAGGCGCGTCATGCTGGCCATCCACATGTTGAAGTTGCCGATGTAGCAGCGGCCGCGGTAGAACATGTCGCCGGTGAAGAGGATGCGGGTGTACTGGTCGTAGTAGGCGAACTCGCTATCGATGTGGCCGGGGTTGCCCATCACCCATAGTTTGCGGCCTCCGAGGTCGTATTCGACGCGCTCCTCGGGGTACTTCGTCATGCCCCAGAAGCCCACCATCTCCTCATGCGTGAGGCCCATGATTTTGGTCTTGGGCCGGTCCAAGAACTGGTTTTGCGCGGCGTAGTGATCGCCGTGGAGATGGCTGAAGGCGAGGACGAGTTCGTAATCGAGCGGGTTGCGCTTGTTCTGTTTGCACCACTGGGCGACGACACCGTCGACGACTTTGCGGAGGGGCCATTCGTTGGGGGAGGCGGTGGAGCCCTGATCGAGGAGGATGGCGCGGTCCTTGCCGAAGTACAGGTACATGAAGGCGCCTTCGTAGTTGTAGGCCTTGTTTTCGCGCATGATGACGGTGTGCGCGTTGTACCAGTGAACCTGGACGGGCGGGTCCTGGTTGTCCAGAAGAGACTTGGATCCGTGGATCCATTTGGCGGGGAAGGTGCCTTTGGCGAAGTCGGTGGGCATTGTGGTTTACCGGAGGTTGAAGGACGCGACGGGGACGGGCGGGAGGTCTGACGGCCAGTCGCCGCGGTAGTCGACGCCGACGCGGTTGAGCAGGTGGAACTCGGCGCGGATGGCGACGTCTGATTTTCCTTGGAGACGGCGGGCGTGTTGGAGCGCTTCGCCGATGGCTTCGGGTTCGAGCTGGAGCGGGCGTTCGTTGGGTTTGAAGTTGGTCCGCATGGGGTAGTGGATGCCGGGGACGGCGGTCATTTCGATGTGGGCGCCGAGCAGCCAGCGGACGGGGTTGGCCTTGACGAAGGCCTCGAGGGTTTCGAGGGAGCGGATGTAGTCGGCGTCGTTCGAGATATGGATGCGGCCGGGGAAGAGAAGATCGCCGGTGAAGAGAAGGCCGGTGTAGCGGTCGTAGAAGGTGAGGCCGTCTTTGTGGGCGCCGGGGGTGGGGATGACGGTGATGACGCGGTTGCCGAGATCGAAAGTGGTCGGCTTGGTGAGGACGGTGGTGTTGGGGCGGCTCTTGAATTGGGAGACGCCTTGGTTGAGCGCGATGTCTTCGGCGGAGGTGTGGGCGATGGTGAGCGGGAGGTTGCGGAGGTTGGAGAGCAGGCCTTCGACTGTGGCGCGGAGGGGATAGTAGTTGGGTTCGGGCGTGGCGCCGGTGTCGATTAACAGGGCCTTTTCGGTGCCGGCTAGGAGATAGGTGAACGGGGCCTCCCAGTGGACGGCGACGTTCTGGCGCATGACGATGGTGGAGGGGTTGTAGGCGATGACCTGGATGCGCGGGTCGCGGTTGCGCGCGGCGCAGATGGAGCCGTAGTTCCACTTGAAGCGCAGGGAACCGGGTGCGAGGGCATTGGCCTTGAGCGGGAGAGCAGCGGCTGCGAACAGCGCGCGCCGGGTGAATGTCATGGGAGGCTCCGGGGGGCTCAGGCAGGGAGCGAATGGCGGCGCGACGGGGGCTAGGTAATCTCTCAGTATATCGCTGTGGCAGTGCTGGCGCCGTTATAGATACCCGATGCGTTTGCGGTGCGAGAGGCATACAATTGGGGCAGTTTAATAAAGGGGGGCGAGAACCAAGTGGGCTTGACCGTTGGAGTTCCCAAGGAAACATTTCCTCTAGAGCGCCGGGTTGCGATGACACCCGGCGGGTTTGACCGGCTGGCAAAGGCCGGAATGCAATTCCTGATTGAGCGCGGCGCGGGCGAGGCCGCTGGATTTCCGGATTCGGAGTACGAAGCCAAGGGCGCCGTCATTGTGGATCGCGCCGCGTTGTTTGCACAGGCGGAAGTGATTCTGCAGGTGCGAACGCTCGGCGCCAACCCCGAGGCGGGTAAGGCCGATTTGCCGTTGCTGCGGAGCGGGCAGATTGTGATTGGGATGGCGGAGCCATTGTCGGCGCTGGAAAGTGTGGCGGCGATGGCGAAGGCTGGGGTGACACTGTTTGCGATGGAGTTGATTCCGCGCATTACGCGGGCGCAGGCGATGGACGTGTTGTCGTCGATGGCGACGGTGGCCGGGTATCGCGCGGTGCTGGCCGGGGCGCAGGCTTCGGCGCGGATGTTCCCGATGCTGACGACGGCGGCGGGGACGATTGTGCCGGCGAAGGTGTTCGTGCTGGGCGTCGGCGTGGCGGGGTTGCAGGCACTGGCGACGGCGAAGCGGCTGGGCGCTGTTTGCAGTGCTTATGACGTGCGCGCGGCGGCGAAGGAGCAGGCCGAGAGCGTGGGCGCGAAGTTTGTTTCGCTGGCGCTGGAGGCGAAGTCGGCCGAGGGCAGCGGCGGCTATGCGAAGGCGATGGACGAGGAGTTCTACCGGCGGCAGCGGGAGCTGTTGACGAGCGTGCTGCGGGAGCAGGATGTGGTGATCACGACGGCGGCGGTGCCGGGGAAGAAGGCTCCGATATTGATCACGGCGGAGATGGTGCATGCGATGCATCCGGGCGCGGTGATCGTGGATATGGCCGCCGAGCGCGGCGGGAACTGCGAATTGACGCGGGCGGGGGAGACGGTTGTCGTGGGCGGGGTGACGATTTTAGGGATAACGAATCTGCCGTCGGAAGCCGCATATCACGCCAGCCAGATGTACGCGAAGAACGTGGCTACGTTCCTGCAGCACCTGGCACCGAAGGGCGCCATTGAACTGGACGTGAAGGAGGAGATTACACGCGAGACGTTGGTGACGCATCAGGGCCAGACGGTTCACGCGAAGGTGGCGGAACTGATCGCGCCGGAATTGGTGGGAGGGTAATCATGCACTCATACGAAGTCGGTTTATGGATCTTTTTGTTGGCCGCATTCTTAGGGTTTGAGTTGATTCGCCGGGTTTCTCCGCTGTTGCATACGCCGTTGATGTCGTTGACGAACGCGATCTCATCGATTGCGGTGGTGGGCGCGATTCTGGTGGCGGGGCATCAAGACGCCTCGACCTTCGCGAAGGTGCTGGGATGCCTGGCGGTGACGGCCTCGACGATCAACGCCGTGGGCGGCTATTTGATTACGGACCGTACGTTGAAGATGTTCAAGAAACGGGGGGAGAGATGACCGAAATTCTCTATCCAATCCTGTATCTTTTTGCGGCGGCGCTCTACATTTTGGCGCTGAAATGGATGAATTCTCCGGCTACGGCGCGGCGCGGCGTGTGGGCGGGCGAGACGGGGATGTTGCTGGCGGTGGTGGGGACGCTGCTGCGGTTTGAGGTGGTGGAGTACCACTGGATCATGCTGGCGTTCCTGGTGGGCGCGGCGATTGGCGCGCCGTTGGCGTTGAAGATGCCGATGACGGCGGTGCCGCAGCGGACGGCGATTGCGCAGGCGTTTGGCGCGTTGGCGGCGGCGTTGATCGGGACGGCGGAGTTGTTTGAATCGCACCCGCACGGGTTCACGCTGGTAGCGCTGACGGTGGAGATGCTGTTGGGCTACGTGACGTTCACGGCGAGTCTGGTGGCGTTTGGGAAGTTGCAGGAGTTGTTGCCGGGGCGGCCGATGACGTATCGCGGGCAGAATATTGCGAACTTGAGCGTGCTGGCGATTGCGATGGCGCTGGGTGTGGCGATGAACCAGACCGCCGACCCGACGGCGATCTTCCCGTTTTTTGTGGGCTTTTCGCTGCTGTTTGGCGTATTGCTGATTATGCCGATCGGCGGCGCGGATATGCCGACGGTGATCGCGCTGTTGAACTCGTACGCCGGTTTGTCGGCGAGCGCGATGGGCTTTGCGTTCGATAACAAGCTGCTGATTGTGGCGGGCGCGCTGGATGGGTCGTCGGGGTTGATCCTTTCGATCATCATGTGCCGGGCGATGAACCGCTCGTTCACGAATGTGCTGTTCGGGGCGTTTGGCACGTTGCAGACGGCGGCGAAGGGGGAAGTGGAGCAGCGGCCGGTACGGTCGGCTTCGCCGGAAGAGGCGGCGTCGATTCTGGACGCGGCGCGATCGGTGATCATTGTTCCGGGCTATGGCCTTGCGGTGGCGCAGGCGCAGCACAAGCTGCGGGAGATGTACGACATCCTGACCAAGCGCGGCGTGGATGTGCGGTTTGCGATTCATCCGGTGGCCGGGCGTATGCCGGGGCACATGAACGTGTTGCTGGCCGAGGCCGACATTCCCTACGACAAGATGGTGGAGATGGACGAGATCAACGGGGAGTTCCCGATGTGCGATGTGGCTCTGGTGATTGGCGCCAACGACGTTGTGAACCCGGCGGCGAAGAATGATCCGACGAGCCCGATCGCGGGCATGCCGATTCTGGAAGTGGACCAGGCGCGGACGGTGATGATCATCAAGCGCGGCATGGCGGCGGGGTTTGCGGGGATCGACAACGAGCTTTACTACATGGACAAGACGCTGATGCTGTTCGGCGATGCGAAGTCGTTTGTGTCGAGCCTTGTTAAGGAGCTGGGCGCGAAGGTGGCGGCGTAGCGTAGTAGGGTGGGAGTGTGATCTCCCGAAGAGTGTTGCTGGCTGGTTCTGTGGGTGCTTGCGCGCAGTTCAAGGCGGACGTGCGCGTGGTGAATGTGTTGGCTTCTGTGCGCGATAAGAAGGGCGCGATTATTGGGGATTTGGGGAAAGACGATTTTGTTTTGCTGGAGCAGGGAAGGCCGCAGACGATCTCGTATTTTTCGCGGCAGGGGGAGCTGCCGTTGACGCTGGGGCTGCTGGTGGACACTTCGATGAGTCAGGAACGTGTGCTGACGGCGGAGCGGAGCGCGAGTCTGCGGTTTTTGGATCAGGTGCTGCGGGTGGAGAAGGACAAGGTTTTTGTTCTGCAGTTCGATAGCCGCGTGGTGATCCGCCAGACGTTGACGAGCGACTACAACAAGCTGGAGGCGGCGCTTTCGCTGGTGGATACGCCGAGCCGGAGCGAGCTGCAGCGGGGCATTGGCGGCGCGACGGTGTTGTTTGACGCGGTGGACACGGGGGCGCGGGTTCTGCTGAGAGATCAGACGGGGCGGAAGGCGCTGATTCTGCTGACCGATGGGGTGGACTATGGGAGCAGTTCGACGCTGATGGAGGCGATTGAGGCGGCGCAGAAGAATGACACGTTGATCTATTCGATTCTGTTCGCGGACCGGAATGGGGACTTCGGGCGGAACGTGTTGGTGAAGCTGGCGCACGAGACGGGCGGGGCTTTTTACGAGGTATCGAAGAAGTTGCCGATTGATCAGATCTACGCCCGGATTCAGGATGAGCTGAGGAGCCAGTATAGTCTGGGATACGTTTCGGACGCGCCGGTGAAGCTGTCGGAGTTCCGGAAAATTCAGCTGGCGGTGAAGCAGAAGGGGCTCGTCGTGCAGGCGCGGGACCGGTATTGGGCGCGGCCTTAGGCTGCGGCTCTTCCGGTTTGGTGATCCGGGTAAAATAGGGCCTTCATGCCAATTCAGGTGACGTTTGTTTCGTGCTGGATCGCGGTGCTGGTGGTGTCTTTGTTGTTGTGGCGGCCGGGGCGGGCGATGGTGCGGCCGGTGTGGATGCAGTTGGCGCTGTCGGCCGCGTGTTGGTGGTTTGCCTTTGATGAAGTGGCGCGGGCGTTTTTGGAGGTGGCGGCGATCCTGTCGGCTGTCGCGCTGTTGACGGCGCCGCTGATGGGCCGCCTGCGTTTGCCGCGATTCCTGGCGGATCTGGTGGGGTTGCTGGGTGTGGCGGCGGTGCTGGTGACGCTGTTGTCCCGGTTGGGCGTGAACGTGACGGGCCTGATTGCCACGTCGGCGGTGGCGACGGCGGTGCTGGGTTTCGCGTTGCAGGATTTGCTGCAGAACATGGCAGGCGGTGTGGCGTTGGAATTGGAAGAAGAGATTGTTCCGGGGGCGTGGATCAAGACTGATCTTGGCTTGGGGAAGGTGAATCATGTGCGGCTGCGGCATACGTCGATTACGACGGCCGATGGCGATACGATTCTGATTCCGAACAGTTCGCTGACGAAGTCGCCGGTGACGCTGGTTCCGATGAAGCGGCGCCATTTGGTGAAGTTTGTCTTGGGATATGGGCGGGATCCGGCACGGGTGATAGAGGCGGTGGGGGCGGGGTTGGCTGCGTCCCCGATTACAGGGGTGACGATGGATCCTGCGCCGCGATGCATGGTGGTGACGTGCGGGCCGGACTTTATTGAGTACGGGGTCCACATCTGGCTGACGCAACCGGGGACCGAATATGGGACGTATTCGGCGATTCTGACGCGGATTTACTATGCTCTTTCGCGGTCGGGAGCTTCGATGGCGCCGATTGCGCAGGTGCTGGATTTGCACTCGGCACGGCGGCCGGATGTGGGGCCGGACTTTGTGGCGGCGCTGCGGCAGATTCCGCTGTTCCGCGCACTTACCGATGGCGAGGTGGATCGCGTGGCGCCGCGGATGAAGATGCTGTCGTTCGGGGTTGGGGAGATGATTCTGCGGCAGGGGGACGAGGGTGATTCGATGTACCTGATGCTGACCGGAAAGGCGAATGTTTCGCTGCAGGTGGAGGGTGGGTTGAGCCAGCAGGTGGCGGTATTGTGGCCGGGTGATTTTTTCGGCGAGATGTCGTTGTTGACGGGCGAGAAGCGGTCGGCAACGGTGGAGGCGGCGGCGCAGGTGGATTGTCTGTGGCTGGAGAAGGCGGACCTGATTGATCTGCTGAGCGGGCGTCCGGAGATTGCCGAAGACATGTCGCTGGTGATGGCGGAGCGGCAGGTGGAGTTGGCGGGGATTCGGGAGAAGCTGGATAAGGAGGGAGCGTCGCGACGGGTGCAGTCGGCGCGGGAGTTGCTGTTGCGGCAGATCCGGGGATTCTTTGGATTGGGGAGTGCGTTGTAGGAGACAGTGTCGTGTTAGCATGACACCGTGGCGCGATGGCTGACAGTGCTGGGGATTTCTGTGCTGATTCACGGTCAGGCGACGAAGTGTGAGTTGCTGGTGCGCGTGTTGGACCCGGCCGGGTTGCCGGTTCATGGGGCGGTGGTGGCGGTGTCGCATGCGGGGACGGGGTGGTCGGCACGGACGGAGGGAGAGGACGTTCCTTTTTTGGCGTTGCCAGCGGGGGAGTACCGGGTTTCGGTTTCGGCTCGCGGGTTTGCGCCGGTGGAGCGGGAGGGCGTGGTGTTGCGGGTGGGGGACCGGGTGAGTTTGGACGTGTCGTTGCGGCTGAGCGAGGACCGGCAGGCGGTGGAGGTGACGGGAGAGCCGCCGTTGTTGCAGGCGGGGCGGGGGGCGGTGAGCTATGTGGTGGAACAGAGGAAGGTGACGACGTTGCCGTTGGACGGGCGGAATTTTGTGCCGCTGATTGCGTTGGCGCCGGGGGTGAGCCTGCCACCGGGGAGTGTGTTGCCAAGAATTAACGGGAGCCGGCCTCGGGTGAGCGAGTATATTTACGACGGCATTAGCGTGTTGCAGCCAGAGCCGGGGCAGGTGGCATTTTATCCGATTGTGGATGCGATTGACGCGTTTCGCGTGGAGACGAACAGCTATTCGGCGGAGTATGGGCGGAGCAATGGCGGCGTGATTATGGTGAACCAGAAGGCGGGGACGAACGCGTTGCATGGGACGCTGTTTGAGTTCTTCCGGAATGAGAAGTTGAACGCCCGGAACTTGTTTGCGAACAGCGGGGAAAAGCCGCGATTCCGACGGAACCAGTATGGGTTTGTGGTGGGTGGGCCGGTGCGGAAGAACAAGACCTTCTTCTTTGCTGACTGGCAGGGCACGCGGTTGAACACCGGGGTGGTGCGGGTGAGCACGGTGCCGACAGGGGAACAGCGGCGGGGAGTTTTTGCGCAGCCAATTTTTGATCCCGCAACAACGCGGCGCACGGAGACGGGTTTTGCGCGGGATGCATTTGCGGGGAATACGATTCCGGCGACGCGCCTGGATCGGGTGGCGGCGGGATTGGCGGAGCGTTATCCCTTGGGCGGTGATGCCGAGGCGAACAATTACCGTCGCCAGGGGAATGACGATACCTTGGCGGACCAGTTTGATGGGCGTTTGGACCGGTATTTCGGCGAGCGACACCGGGTTTTTGGACGCTATTCGTTTTTGCGGGACGACAGCCGGCCGACGCCGCCGTTGCCGGATGGTAGCGGGAGTTTGACGACGGGTGTGATTGGGAACACGTTGACGCGGGCTGACAGCGTGGCGGCTGAGCATACGTGGGCGTTTTCGCCGAGCGCGGTGAACCAGTTGCGGGCGGGATATACACGGCGCGGGTTCGGGCGGACGGCGATGCGGACAGGCGAGCGGCTGCGGATTCCGAATGTTCCGGCTGGTTCGTTCTCCGATGCCCTGCCGACTTTTGACGTGGTGGGGATGCAGCAATTGGGTCCCCCGGCGAGCGGAAATGCGACATTTACGACGTCAGTTACGCAGTTTATCGACAATTATGCGCGGGTTTCGGGCCGGCACAGTTTGAAGATGGGCGCCGATATCCGGTTGCAGGCGCTGGACGTGTTGCAGCCGCCGAGCCCGACTGGGAACTACCAATTCACCCCGATCTTCACGGCCGGTTTGGCGGCGAATGGCGCGGCGATGGCGAATACGGGGAATGCGTTCGCCTCGTTTTTGCTGGGGCAAGTGGGACGGTTCAGCTTGGACGTGCAGCCGGAGACGATTTCGCCGAGGGCGCGGATTGCGGAGTTTTTCGTACAGGATGACTGGCGGGTGTCGCGGCGGCTGACGCTGAATCTCGGCGTGCGGTACACGCTGAATTTCCCTTCGACGGTGGTGGGCGACCGGGGCGCGGTGTTTAACCTGGCGACGCAGAGGCTGGATTTGTTGGGCGCGAATGGCGTGGGGCGAGCGGCGAGAGATTTGGAGAAGAAGAATTTTGCGCCGCGGATGGGATTGGCTTATACGGTGACGGATTCGTTTGTCGTGCGGGCCGGGTATGGGATGACGTGGATTGAACAGGCGGGCATTACTACGCCGTTCACTACGCCACTGTTTCCGTACATTCAGACGGTGGGGCAACAGAGCCTGGACAACGTGAATCCGGCGTTTGTGCTTTCGCAAGGACCGACGGTGCGGGTGCAGCCGGCGGGGCCGGCTGCGGGGTTGGGGCAGGGCGTGTTCGGTGTGCAGCGGGACAATGGCAGCGGGTATGCGCAGCAGTGGAACTTCACGTTGCAGAAGACGTTTGGGGCGCACTGGAGCGTGGAGGCCGGGTACCTGGGTTCGAAGCTGACGCGGTTGGGCGTGCCGGATGTGAATTTGAACCAGTTGACGGTGGAGCAATTGGCGCTGGGTTCGCAGTTGGTGCAGCAGGTGGAGAATCCTTACTTCGGGCAGATTGGCGGGGCGACGATTGCGCGAGCGCAGTTGCTGCGGCCGTATCCGCGATTCACGACGGTGTCGCTTTACCGGAACAACGTTGGGCACTCGACGTATCATTCTTTCCAGGCGCGGGTGGAGAAGCGGTTTTCGCGGGGCTTGACGTTTACGGGGGCTTATACGTTTTCGCGGTTGATTGACGATGCCGGTGCGGTGTTTGATTCGGCGGTGCTGACGGGGCCGGTGGCGACGTTCCAGGCGGCGGATAGTTTCAACAAGCGGCTGGAGAAGGATGTCTCGACAGGGAATGTGCCGCACATCGTTTCTATCGGGTTCGTTTATGAGTTGCTGAAGGCGCGGGGTTGGCAGGTGGCGGGGATTGTACGGAGACAGTCCGGCAGCCCGGTGGCGGTGACGCAGGCGACGAATCTGAACGCCTTTGCCGGGTTCGGGATTCAGCGGCCAAACCGGGTGGGTTCTCCGGTGTTGGCGGTGGATGCGCGATCGACGGGGCGGTGGTTTAACACGGGGGCGTTTGTGCAGGCGGGGCAGTTTACGATCGGGAACAGTTCGCGGAACCCTGTGGTGGGGCCGGGGTACGGGAGTTTGGATGTGATGGTGGGAAAGACGTTTTCCGTTCGCGAGGGGCTGCGGATGGAGTTCCGGGCGGAGGCCTTTAATGTGATGAACACGCCGCCACTGGGGAATCCGAACGGGAGTTTTGGGGCGCCGGCGTTTGGGTCGATTACGACGGCGCTGGACCCGCGGGTGTTTGAGCTGGTGGTCAAGCTACAATTCTGAGGGTGTTGCTTTGGACGCGAAAATACAAAATCAGCTGAGTGATGTTCGGAAGAGCCGAGGGGTGGGCGCTACGGAATTGGCGCGTCGTGTGGGGGTGAGCCGGCAGACGATTCATGCGATTGAAGCGGGCACTTATATACCGAATACCGAAGTGACGTTGCGGTTGGCGCGGGAGTTGGAAGTGCCGGTAGAGGAGCTGTTTTCGCTGGTTTCGGAGAAGCCGGAGTCGCCGGAGTGCGTACCGGCGGAGGTGCTGAGCGCGACGCCGGTGGCGCGGGGACAGGCGGTGCGGGTGTGCCATGTTGGTGCGCGCCGGGTGGGTATTCCGGTGACGGCTTCGCCGTATTTTTTGCCGGAGGCCGATGGGGTGGTTTCGCATGTCGGGCGGGGCATGGCGGAGCTGGTTTCGTTTGGGAAAGAAGAGAGTTCGGCGAAGAAGATGGTGATGGCGGGGTGTGATCCGGCGATTGGGCTGGTGTCGCGGATGGTGGAGCGGTTGAGCGGCGTGGAGATTGTGTCGGCGGCGGCGTCGAGCAAGTTGGCGTTGCGCTGGCTGGCGGAAGGGAAGGTGCATATTGCGGGGTCGCACCTGGAGGACGCTGAGACGGGTGAATTTAATTTGCCGTTTTTGAAGAGCGAGTTTCCGGACGAGGACTTCGCGGTGGTGACGTTTGCGCGTTGGGAAGAGGGGTTTGTGACGGCGCGGGGGAATCCGAAGGAGATTCGGAAAGTCGAGGATCTGGCGCGGAAGAAGGTTCGATTTGTGAACCGTGAGGCGGGATCGGGGAGCCGGGGATTGTTGGATCGTTTGTTGGGGGAGGCGGGGTTGGCGGGGAAGAAGATTGCCGGGTATGAGCGGGTGGCGCATGGGCATTTGGCGGCGGCGTATATGGTGCTGACGGAGGAGGCGGATTGCTGTTTGGCGACGCGGTCGGCGGCACAGACGTTCGGGTTAGATTTTGTTCCTTTGCAGAGTGAACGTTACGACTTTGTGATGCGGCGGGAGACGATGGAGACGCCGGTGGCGCAGACGTTTTTGGATGTGTTGCAGCGGGCGGCGTTGCGGCGGAAGTTGGAGGTTTTGGCGGGGTATGACACGACGGAGACGGGTGCGGTGATCAGTTGACGATGGGGTAGCCTGCGGGGTGGAGGCGATATTTGTACGGTTGGTTCCAGGGATCGGTGGGGATGTCCTGTTGGAGGTAGGGGCGCAGGGCTTGCAGGCCTTCGGCGGTGGTGGGGTAGCGGCCGGTGTCCTGTTTGAAGCTGTCGAGTGCTTTGTGAAAGCTGTCGATCTGGTAGCGCCTAACGGTAAGCTTTGCTGGGCTTCCTTGGTGGGCGATGCCGTGGTGGTGCATCCATACGAGAACCGCGAGGATGGCGCCCAGCAGGAATTTGATCATGCTGTTTTGACGCGGCAGGG
The DNA here is from genome assembly GCA_044358225.1 of Bryobacteraceae bacterium. Classification (GTDB taxonomy): domain Bacteria; phylum Acidobacteriota; class Terriglobia; order Bryobacterales; family Bryobacteraceae. Next base: position 12,192 of record JBIKOG010000081.1, read on the forward strand.
GAGCAGAAAGCTGAGGAGTGCGGCGTCTGGGGACACCCGGCCTGCGCGCTGTCGCGCTTCGGCACGCGGGTGTCCCCGTGGGTGCTTTGCTGCGAGAGGAGAACGTAACGGGTCTAGCCGCCGGCGATGGCGCCGACGATGAGGAACGGCTCCGCGCCGGTTTGGATGGGCTCTGGGAGTATGGTCTCCGGAGGTTCGTGGGAGAGATCTTCGCTGCAGGCGAAGAAGCGGATGAAGGGGCGGCGGACGCGGGTGACGTGGTCGCGGATGGTGCCTTGCAGGGCGGGGAAACGGGATTCGAGCGCGTCGAGGACGGCCGGAATGGTGGCGGGAGCGGCGATGTCGAGTTCGACTTCGCCGCTCACTTTGGCTATGGTTCGCAGGTGCGCGGGGAGCACGACGCGGATGGTCATGGGATGGTTTGTACTTCGACGGACAGCACGGGCGGGAGGTTGCTGGCGATGGCTGTCCAGTTGTCTCCGGAGTCCGCCGACGCATAGACCTGGCCGCCGGTGGTGCCGAAATAGACGCCGCATTGATCGAGCTTGTCGACGGCCATGGCATCACGAAGGATGTTGACGTAGCAGTCCTGCTGGGGGAGCCCGTTGGTGAGGGCTTCCCATTCGTTGCCGCCGGTGCGGCTGCGGTAGACGCGGAGCTTGCCATCGGGCGGGTAGTGGAGCGAATCGCTCTTGATGGGCACGACGTAGATCGTCTCCGGTTCGTGGGCGTGGACCTGGATGGGGAAGCCGAAATCGGTGAGTAGGTTGCCGCTGACTTCGTGCCAGGAGTCGCCCGCGTTGTCGGAGCGCATGACGTCCCAGTGCTTCTGCATGAAGAGCGTGTCGGGACGGGAGGGGTGGAGAGCGATGCGGTGGACGCAGTGGCCGACGTCGGCGTTGGGGTCGGGGATGTATTCGGACTTGAGGCCCTGGTTGATGGGGGTCCAGGTGGCGCCGCCGTCATCGGTGCGGAAGGCGCCAGCGGCGGAGATGGCGATGAAGATGCGCTGCGGATTCGTGGGATCGATGACGATGGTGTGGAGGCACATGCCACCGGCGCCGGGCTGCCAGCGGGGGCCGGAGCCGTGCTCGCGGAGACCGGCGAGTTCGTTCCAGGATTTGCCGCCGTCGGTGGTCTTGAAGATGGCCGCGTCTTCGACGCCGGCGTAGACGGTATCGGTATCGTCGAGGGCTGGCTCCAGGTGCCATACGCGCTTGAATTCCCAGGGGTGGGGGGTGCCGTCGTACCACTGGTGGGTGCCGGGGACCCCGGCGTAGACGAACTTGTTGTCGACGGGTTCCCAGGTTTGTCCGCCATCGTCGGAGCGCTGAATCATCTGGCCGAACCAGGCGCTGGATTGGGAGGCGTAGAGTCGATTGGGATCGGCCGGGGAGCCGTTGATGTGATAGATCTCCCAGCCGCCGAAGTGGGGGCCGGTAGTGGTCCACGTTTCGCGCTTGTCATCGGACTCCAGGATGAACGCGCCTTTTCGCGTTCCGACGAGGACTCTTACTTTGCTCATAGTTTGTTTTCCTTTTGGAATTTAGGTATCAAGGGGGTCAAATCCCGATCTTTCCAGCGGCGCCTGGTTTCGGCGAGGACATCTTCGCGATTGGCTTCGAGATGGTTGATCACTGCGCGGGGGGCCGACGTCTTTTCGTGGCGGGCGCCCCAGATGAGGAGATCGAGCAACACCGGGGCGAGGTCTATGCCCTTTTCGGTGAGCCGGTAATGGATGATGCGTCCATCGTCGGGCGACTGTTCGGTGGAGATGATATCGACCGCGACGAGCTTTTGCAAACGGTCGGCGAGGATGTTGGAGGCGATGCCTTCGCCGGCCTGCTGGAACTCTTTGAATGTCCGGTGGCCGCGCACCATGAGATCGCGGATGATCAACAGCGACCATCGATCACCAAGCATTTCCAGAGATACGTTCACCGGACAGCCGGACCGGCGTTTGGGGACAGACACTTCCACACGATAATTTATTCACTTGCGATTTGCAAGTGAATATTAGCGAGGCGGGGAGGCCTGGGTGATGCGGCCGGGCGGTGGGGCGGTGATTGTTCCTTGCGTGGCGGCGTAGCCGTAGAGGGCCATGGTGAGGGGGATGCCGGTGGTTTGGTAGTCGAGCTTGCGAAACTTGCCGGCGAGGAGGGCGGACTGGCGTTCGACGACCTGGCCTTCGAGGGCGACGGTGTAGCGTTTCTCGGGGTCGAGGGTGGATCGGGTGATCTTGTAGCCGTCCGGTTTGGCGGGATCGAAGGAATAGGCGGCGCCGGAGATTTGCAGGAGCCGGGAGGCGCCGGGGGAATCGACGCGGAGCGGCTGGTCCTTCTTCGGGTGGGGGATGTTGTCGTCGAGGATCTGCGTGATCTCGTGGCCGGTGAGTTGGACTGTGACCAGGAGTTGGTCGAATGGCCGGGAGCATTGGAGCAGATCGACGATATCGACGGCGCCTTCGGGGAGGGGAAGTCCACGATAGGCCCAGCCGCCATAGAGGGCGATGTCGGCCTTGGTGGCGGCGCGGATGGCATCGGCAATCCAGGTGCCGAGGGGTTTTTGCGTGCCCTGCATGTTGAGTTCGCGGGGGGCGTGGGCGACGGGGTGTTTGCGCCAGGTGAGTTGGCGGGGCTGGATGGGTTCGAGGGTGGCGGTCCAGCCGTGAGTGATGCGGAGTTGTTTATCGAGCGGGATGGGGGCGCTCCAGATGAGGGTGCCGTTGATGGCGAGAGGGATGGCTTTGGTTGTGTCGAGGAAGGTGGAATCGGGGACGAAGGTGAACTCGGCGATGTTGGCGAGGGTAAGGTTGACGCGGTTGCCACCGGGGGCTTCGGCGTGGATGGTGGCGGTGTGGCCGGGCGTGGCGAAGGCGTTCAGACAGGTCCAGAAGGCGCAGCCGTGGAGCGGGGTGTCGGTCTCGTACACGTATCGGCGGGGGTGGAGATCGCGCTTGTATTTCAGGAGCCAACTGAAGACTTTGTTGAAGTCTTTGACGGGGCCGTTGTGGCCTTCATTGGGGAGGGATTCAAGGACGGCGTTGGCGCCGAATTTGCGCATGCGTTCCAGGCCGACGGCGACGCCGCGATGGTAGAACTCGTCGTCGTTGGCGCCGGCGATCCAGAGCGTTGGGATGTTTGCCAGATTGCGAGCGAGCCAGGGGTAGCTGTAGGCGGCGGCGAGGGGCGCGGCGGCGGCGAACACGTCCGGGTGGCGCATGGCGAGATACGCAGCGCCGGTGCCGCCCATGGAGTGGCCGGTGAGGTAGATTCGTTCGGGATCGATGGGGTAGCGTTTACGCACTTCTTCGAGCACGGACAGGACGTCGTGTTCGCCGATGCCGCGGTACTCGGTGATGCCGCGGCCGTGGGGACTGACGACGATGACGCCGTGCTTTTCGGCGGCTTGTCTGAGCGTGATGTGTTGGTAGGCGGGGTCGTCGAAGAGGGTGTTTTCATTGCCTCCGGTGCCATGCATGGCGATGACAAGCGGGGCGGGTGTGGGATGGGATTTTGGGATGTAGAGGCGGTAGGGCTGGGGGGTGTTGTCGATGGGCGAGGTGTAGGTGAGGCGGAGGTCCTGTTGGGCGAGAAGCGGGAGGGCGACCAGCAGGACGGAGATGCGGAGCATGCAGTGAGCTTAGTCGATTTTGGACGGCGTACGCCAGACGGGCTATGCGAACGGTCATGGTTTCGGTGGCGGGTTGTTCTTGATGCTGCCGAACATTTTGCCGCCGTGGCCATCGGCGGCGGCCCAGGTGCCGACGTAGGCGCCGTCGTGGAAGAGGACGCGGGCGGTGAATGTTCCCGAGCCCGGGACGGCGAAGTTGGTCAGTGAGACGACCGGCGTGTCGCCGGCCCAGAGAATCGGAACCGGGATGGCGATCGCGATGTCTTTGCCGTTGTATTGAATTCGAACGTCGAACTTCCAAAGGTTGCCGGAGGCCTTGCTGATTTTTTCGACGACGTAGCGGTCCTGTTTCAGTTCACTGGCTTCGCCGTTGGTATAGAAGCCGGTTAGAGTGACGTTGGACATCGACGTTTGGAAACGCTGCTCGGCTGGATTGAGCGTTACTTCCTGGGCGGTGAGTGCCGCGGTGAGAAGGAGGCCGAACGTCAGGCGGGTGCGCATACTCCGAGCATACCCGATGTGCGTTCGGCCTCTGATTAGGCGCTAGCCGGCGATGACAAAGATGTCGACGGAAGACTGCAGCGATTGTGCGATCTCCTGCAGCTGGCGCGCGGCGGTAAGGGATTCGCTGGCGTTTTGATTGGTGATGTTGGCGTTCTCCGCGAGGCTGGCGACCGAGGAGGCGATGTCCTGCGTGGATCGGCTGGCGTCGAAGAGCTGTTCTTCGATTCCCTTGGTCACGGCGGTCTGTTCCTCGACGGCCGCGGCAATCGTAGTGGAGACGTTGTTGACCGAATCGATTACTTCGGTGAGTGCACGGATGGCTTCGACGGCGCGGGTGGTTTGCGTTTGGATGCCGAGGATGCGCGTGGAGATCTCCTCGGTGGCTCCGGAGGTTTGCGAGGCCAGATCCTTCACCTCAGCGGCGACGACGGCAAATCCGCGCCCGGCATCGCCCGCGCGGGCTGCCTCGATGGCGGCATTGAGCGCGAGAAGGTTGGTTTGGTCGGCGATGCTGCTGATGACAGCTACTACGTTGCCGATTTCCTGATTTGTCTTCTCCAGCACGGAGAAGAGGGTGTTGGCCGAATTCGCCGCGACACTGGCGCGGCTGGCGAGACTGGCGGCGGAAGCGGCCTGGGTCGAGATTTCGCGAACCGAGGCGGAGAGTTCCAGCCCGCTGGCGGAGACGGCCTGGAGGCGTTCGGAGACCTCGCTGCCGGAGTCGCTGAGGCGGCTGGCGGAGGTGGCGGTCGATTCGGCGGCGGCCGAGATCTGCTCATTGCGGGAGTTCAGCGTCGCGCTTGCGGCGTGGATGGACGTGCTGGACGCGCTGATCAACCGCATTGTTGTCCGCAGTTTCTCAAGCGCCTGATTGAGAGCGGAAGCCATGCGGGTTACTTCCGCGCCGCCGTGGAGATCCGCTGCCACATTCAACCTGCCTGCCCCGACGTGTTCCAATGTGGTCACCATCGCATCGATCGGGCGAGTGATGGACCGTCCGATCCAGGCGGAAAGAAGGAACATGACAATGGCATCGCCGAGGGCAAAGATAATCAGCGTCTGCCGAACATTTGCCGCTTCCTCCGTCGCCGTCTTGTCTGCCGCCAGCGACACCTTTTCAATGTGGTCGCTCAGCTCCTCGTTCTGTTTTTCCAGCTCCGTGAAGACCGTTGAGAACTTCGGCAGATTGGCCCGTGCCTTGCCAGGGTTGGTGTATGCCAGCGCACAGATCTCTTCGGCGACGACGACGTAGGCCTCCAGCTTTTCCGAACTCTTGGCGAGAAGGTTGCGCGTTTCCTGGTCGAGCGGGAGCGCCTGGTTCTTCTTCACCGCGCCGCGGAACCATTCCACGTGGGCCTTCAACTCCTCTTTGGTCTCTTTCTGTGTGCTAAGCCCGCTGATTGCCGCATACACATCGCCCCGGATCGCATCGTGCATCATGTCACTTTCCAGGTGATTGCGAAGCGACTGCCCGGAAACCGTGACGGCCTGCAGATTCTGTCCGATCCGATTGATGCCGGATTGCGAGACCGCCCCGATGACCGCGATCATGGCGATAGCGAGAATCCCTACGCCACGCAGCCGGAAGGCGATCGATGTCTTGTCGAGCTGCTCGGGAATCGACTGAAAGAGAGAGGAGTTGTTAGCCATTTCGATGTTCCTAATCAGGGTCGGGCTCAAACGATTCGAAACCGTTGCCCTAGCTATGGATCTCTTCGGCCTCTTAGTCCAGTTCTTGAACCGAATCCATTCGTGTAGGGCCGGCCGGTGTTCTGCGATAGGCTGATTGTCGGATGCGTTTTGCCTTTTGTATTGCTCTCTTTTCAGCCGCCTGGGGTGCGGAAGCGCACTTCCATCACTTGCAACTCAACGTGACAGACCCTGTGGCGGCGAGCGCCTTTTACACATCGCGCTTTGCCTGTGAGAGTGCGACTGCGGACGCGATCCGCATCCACTCCGGATGGCTGTACCTGCGGAAAGTGAAGAAGGCGCCGCCGTCGGCCATTGCCTCGGCCATCTGGCATTTCGGCTGGGGCGCGGAGGACATGCGCCGGGCCTATCAGGAGCAACTTTCCAAAGGGACCGCGTTCGATACGCCGCTGACCGACATCAGCGATCTGGCCCGCACGTCCGGCTTTTACTACGCCTATGTGAAAGGGCCGGATGGTGCGCTGATTGAGCTCAATACCGCGAACCACCACCGCTTCGGACACCTGCATCTGCTCAGCGCCGACCCGGTGGCGGCGGGGCTGTGGTGGGCCAAGCACTTCGGCGTGGCGTGGCCGGCCGCGGGTCGCGCACCGTCGCGGGAGCCGCGGTTCTACAAGGGATTTCAAGTGGCGCCTTCGGTTAGCTTCACGCTCGATGGCGTGAACGTGATCATCTTCCCGGTGGAGTATCTGCAGCGCCCCGCCTCGCTGCGCTCGACGCGTGGGCGGGTGGTCGATCACGTTGGGCTGCGGGTCGACGATTTGGAAGGGACGTTGGGGCGATTGCGCGCGGCGGGTGTCCGCGTTCTCAAGGGCGTGACGCGCGAGCGCTACGGGCGGGTGGCGCTGATCGAAGGGCCGGACCGGTTGGCGATCCAGTTGGTGGAGGCGGCGGCGCCCTAGCGCGCGGCGATCGATTGGCGAATGCGGCGGACCGTCGTGTCGACGATCATGTCGAGCCCTTTGCGTCCATAAACGACGGTCGCGCGCGTCGGGTCCCCGGTCACGCCGGTGGCCTTGGGATTGCGTGCGTTCGCGAGTTTGTCCCTGCGGATCAGCTTCAGGTCGACAGCCATCAGAAGGGAGGTGTCCTGAATCCCGGCATGGGTGCCGATGGCCTCTTTCGATTCGCCCTGCGCCGCCAGCCACTCATCGAATCCGTTGCCCCGGTAATACTCCGGAATGTGATGCAGCCGCACGCCGGTGCCCGCCCACTCTTTGTTCAACTGGGCCGCTACCGCCTGCATCCCGGGCTGATTGGGGCCGCTGTCGCCGATCAGCACGATGTTCTTAAACCCATGCAACCGGGCGCTGCGTGCCGCATACTCCAGCACCTTACGAAACACCTCATCCGGCAGAGTGATGGTGCCGGCGTAGTTCATGTGGCCTTCGGGCGGGTTCAGGCCCCCCTCGGGGACGTAGGCCATGACGGGCGCGACGAGGGCGTTCCCCAATTGGCGCGCGATACGGTTTGAAGTGTGGCGGATCCGGAAGTTGTGTTTACCCAGCACCATGTGCGGGCCGTTCTGTTCGGTGCCTCCGGTGGGGATGATGAGCGTCGTCCGCCCGGCGCTGAGCGAGTCACGGACTTCGGTCCAGGTGAGCTCTTCGAGGAATACGGTGTCCGGTGTCTGGGCGAACGCGGCGAGAGTGCACAGCAGCAGGGCGGGAAGTCGCATGCAGACATGCTATGCCAGACGGAGCAGCTGGCGAAAGGCCGTGACGATTTCCGGCGGTGCGCTCTGGGTGGCCAGATAGAGGGCGAGAGACCTGCAGTGTCCCCGGATGGTGCGACCGCGGTTCCGCGGATTCTGCTCGTCGATGCGTCGCAGACGGGAGGACAAATCACGCAGGAAGGGCGCCTGCGTTCTATCGAGTACCGCCGCGATTTCCGGTAGCGCGGCGGCAGCCGGACTCTGCGTGTCGAACCAGCTGTAGGCGAGGCTCCGAAAGCCAGCCGCCGTTTCATCCTGGCTGAGCGCGCCCGGGAGAAGCCAAACCCAGGCTTCTTCGGTGAGAGGCCCGTCGGGCAGTGCATCGAGGATGGAGCGCGCGATCCGGATGTCCCGTTCTTTTCCGGCCGTCAGTTCTACCTGTTCGGCATCCGTGAACGTTTCCGGGATCGGGGCGGCGATCATCGCGTCGAGCAATGGTTGCAGTGCGGGGGGGAGTAGGGCCGTCAGTTCCACATACCTCTCATCGGAAATTTCCAGCGCTTCCATCCATAAAACAAAGTAGCGGACGAGTTCCCTATACTCGGGGTGGTTGGCGGCTGAAAACGATGCCAGGAAGTCCTTCCGGTTCTGCACTTTGTCGGCAACGAGCATTGTGTTTACTAACGGCAGGCAGCTAAGCCGGATCCGGCCGTGGGGCGCGCAGACCACGCCGCGCGCGTTCTGGTTGGCCACCCAGCGGTATTCGATCGCCAGCGCGACGGCGGCTCCATTGCAGCGGCCTAACAGGTCCAGGTTGACGTTGAATTCCTCGTCACTTTGCGTCAACGGATGGAGACAGTACGCTTGCTGGGCGACGAGGGGCGCACCAAGGGCTGCCAGAATCGCTACCCCTTCGGCGACATGCTGGAAGTAGGAGACGCCGGACCGCCGCGCCACGCGAGACCGCAGCCGCTCCCGTGCCAGCGCCCATTCTATGGTCGATTGAATCATGACGGCCACAATTGTAGCAGCACATCGCCGCAAGGTCCCCGCAGCGCCACCGTCACCGCCGAAGTATAGGGCGTGTCCTCAATGTTGATTTCAATCACCGGCGCGCGGCACTGGCCGATGAGACCGGCGGCCGGGTAGACCTGGGCCGACGTGCCGGCGACGACGAGTAGCTGGCAGTCGTGGACGGCGCGTTCGGCGTTGTCCCATACCAGGCGCGGCAACGGTTCGCCAAACCAAACCACTCCGGGACGAAGCAGCGCTTCGCACTCCGGGCATCGCGGCGGGCCGGCGTACTCCGAGCGGCGATCCATCCGCTGGTAACTACACGCTGTGCAGCGGGACAGCCATATGTCGCCATGGATCTTCAGAATTCGGCGAGACCCGGCGCGGTCGTGCAGCCCATCGACATTCTGCGTAATCAAGGTGAAGGCCGCGACGTGCCGCTCCCATCGCGCGAGCGCCAGGTGGCCGGGATTGGGCTGGGCTTCGGCGATCAGCGCTCGGCGCCACATGTACCATTCCCAGACCAACTCCGGGTTACGCGCGAACGCCTCTGGCGTGGCCAGATCCTCCGGCCGGAAGTTGCGCCACAATCCCCCGGCGCCCCGGAACGTCGGGATGCCGCTTTCGGCCGATATGCCGGCGCCGGTCAATACCGCGACGCGCTCGGCGCCGGCGACGAGTTGGCGGGCGCGGTCGAGCGGGGTCATTCTTCGTTCGGCAGGACGGCGACGAACTCGCCGATGACCTTGAACTCGTCCGGCGTCAGATTCCACTCTTCGAATTCCGGGTTCAGCGGGATCATCCGGATTCGCTCGTGTTCCCAGCTACCGTCTTCGTGGACCCGTTTCTCGCTGCGGTAGACCTTGACCGTGAACTGCGCCGTCGCGTCGGAGGAGCCGAACTTTTCAATCAGCAGTTTCTGCCCGTTGCGGCTGCCTCCGCCATGGGGACGGAACAGGCAAAGGCTGCCATCGGGGATCAGCGGTTCCATGGAACGCCCCACCACCTGCGCGGCAAAAATGCCCGGCACGACGCGGACGTTCCCCGGCGGATCGACCGTCCCCACTACCTCACCGGGCAGTTGTTCTTCGCTCAGTCCGCCCGCCGCGGCCCGCAGTTGGATGACCGGAATGGCGCCAACGGAATTGACGTTTTCGCGATACAGGCGGCGCAATCGCGCCTCCGGATCGGCCGCCATGGTCGCTTGCCGGTCGGTGGCGCGGACGACGCCGGAAAACGTCGACTCGATGTAGGCCAGCGTCGCCTCGGCGCCGTGGTCGCGCGCCATCGATTCGATCATCTCCTCCAACTCGCCCAGAACGTCGGCCTCTTCGGTGTCGAAGGAATCCCAATCCCGCCGGGCCTTCACGTACAACTGATTGGCCTCTTTATCCAGCAGAATCACCCCCGCATTTTCGGGACGCCCGCCGGGCAGACATACCTCTAGGACGATATAGTCCAGGGGGCGCATCTGGAGGGCGGTGGTCATGGGGAGTTCTAGAATCGTATCGGCAGAAATTACTTCGGCTTTACTTCGGGTGCGTACGGATAATACCCTTTTCGCGCGCGAACGGTGACGTTCGGCAGTTGTACCGACACACGGATGCTGCGGAATACCTTGGGCTGATCGGCGTTCTCCGGCACGTAACGGAGAATGTACTGGGTCGTCACTTCACCAGCCGTGTTGGAAACGGCGCGGAACATGCCCTTAGCGATTTCCGAGGCATAGCCGCCGGTGCCGACTTTCAACGCGTAGTTGCCTTCGTCGGAAGGGGTGGAGAGGTAGCCCGACACGTCCTTGTAGAGGCCCTGCAGCGGGTACTCCACGCGTCCGCCGGTTTCCTCGGCCAGGCGCGTCAGATTCTTTTCGCCGACGGTGTTGAACCCGAAGGCGACCGTCGAGACGCCGTAAATCGTAACCAGGTTGCGCTGTGCGATTTCGACGACTTCGTCGAGCGTCTTCTTGCTGGCGTTGTCGTGCCCATCGCCGATGACGACGATGACGCGGCGCGGTTCCAGCGGTTCGCCTTTCACCAGGCTGCGCGAGGTGCAGGCGGTGTAGATGGCGTCATAGAGCGCCGCCCCGCCGCCCGGCTTCAGCTTGCTGATTTTCTCCGTGATCTTGGCGGAGTCCTGTGTCGTGTTCACCGCCAGTTCGGCTTCGTTGCCGTAGGTGATGAGATAGCCGGAGAACCGCTTGTCGTTATCCGGGATCAGGGCCAGGGCCAGCTCAATCGCCGAATCCTGATAGTTTTTCCAATGCAAGCGGCTGGCGTTGGAGAGATCCAGCAGGAAGCCGACGACCACCGGTTGGTTCCGTTCGCGGCTGAAGTACGAGATCTTCTGCAGTTTGCCTTCATCGTAAATCTTGAAGTCTTCCTGCTTCAGATCCGACACGAAGCGCCCTTTCTCGTCGGTGACGGTGATCGGGACAATCACCTCGTTTACGGCGACACTGATCGGGGCCGGCTGCTGCGCATACAAAGCGGAGCCGGCGAGACACTGAAGAAATGCGGAACGGCGCATAGCTAAATTATAAGGGTCGCGACGGCTGTCGCGACCCTTGCTCCTCGGTAAAGTTTCTACAGACTTAATTTTCGGGCGCTGCGTTGGGACGCTTTTTGAGCTTCGGACGCTCATCTTCGTCTTCTTTGGGTTTCTTGCCGTCCTCATCGGCGTCCACCGGACCGGTCGTTGAACCCGGGGCGCGGCGGAGGCGCGGACGGTTGGAATCGGGCTCCTCGCCCTTCTTCCGGTTCAGCAGAGAGGTAAGCCGGCCCTTCACTTCCATGAACTCCGAAGTGGTCACCACGTATTCGGGCTTGGCTTCCAGCAGTTCCTGAATGTTCTTCTGCGCAGTTTCAATCCGGTCGTCGGTCAGCGGGTGGGAGGAGAATACCTTCGCCATCGTCCCCGGTTTCCGTTTTTCCAGCGATTGCAGCTTTTCAAAAAAGTCCACGAAGGAGGTCGGGTCGTAGCCGGCCTTGTACAAATACTGCAAGCCGAGCAGATCCGCTTCTCGTTCAAAGCCGCGGGAGAAAGCCAGGAACCCCATCGGGACCAGGATGCTGGCACCCTGACGAATGCCGTAACCCGCCCAGCCGCCCATGAAGATCAGCGGGATGGTGGCGAGGTTGGCGATCTGGCCGCGCGTCGCCTGCTTCGTGCCGTGGCGGGCGGCGATGTGGGCGATTTCGTGCGCCATCACGCCGGCGAGTTCCGATTCGCTCTCGGCCTTCAGAATCAATCCGGTGTTGACGAAGAAGAAGCCGCCGGGCAATGCGAAGGCGTTTACTTCTTCCGAATCAATCACTTTGATCGAAACGGGAACCTTTGTATCGGAGTTGCGGACCAGGTTTTGGCCAACGCGGTTAACGTATTCGGCCACGACCGGATCGTCGATGATCTTCGCCGACCGCTCAATCTCCTGGGCCAAGCCCTTACCCAGCGCAATTTCCTTCTCGATCGAATAGAAATTGGTGCCTTTGCCCACGTCGCGTTCGCCGATCGCCTCGACGTCCTTCTTCGCGGGCTTCTTCTTTCCGCTCGTCTTCGGCTTTTCGTCGGCTTTCTTATCGGTTGCTTTGGTGTCTGCGGCGAAGGCGGGCGCCGACGCAAGGGAGACCGCAATCGCGGCCGCTAACGGAAGATGGAGCAGATGTTTCATGGAACTCCTAGGAACAGTGCCCTCATTATAGCGCTGGCGCGCAGGGGTCACAGTGTCGACCAACAGGCTCACTTCGTGTTACGCATAGAAGATACGATGGGTTTCGAAACTGTTGGAGAATCTTTGTGGGAGCGGCACCGGGCGGACTTTCCGGTCACTAAATCCCTCATTTACTTGAATCACGCCGCCGTCTCGCCCATTTCCCGGGCCGCCGCCACCGCCATGCGCTGGCTGGCCACCGACGCCGAGGAGTATGGCAGCCTCCACTACGACAAATGGATGGCCTGTTACGACGGCCTTCGCGCGGAAGCGGCGAAGATGTTAAATTCCGAGCCCGGCGAAATCGCCATCGTGAAAAACACCTCCGAAGGCATCGCCACCATCGCCATGGGGCTGGATTGGAAACCCGGCGATCGCATTGTCGCGTTCCACGACGAGTTCCCGGCCAACCAGTATCCCTGGATCCGCCTGGCCGCCAAGGGCGTTGAAATCACCTGGCTGCGTCCGGAAGCGCCGTTGGAGGAAATCGACCGTGCCGCCAAAGGCGCCCGCCTGCTGGCCATCTCGTTCGTCCAATTTCTCAGCGGCTACCGATGCGACGTGGAGGCGATCGGGGAGATCTGCGCCCGCCACGGCGTGTTCTTTTTCGTCGATGCCATTCAGGGCCTGGGCGCCTTTCCGCTCGACGTGCGCAAGGCGCGCATCCAAGCCGCCGCCGCCGACGGCCACAAGTGGCTGACCGGTCCGGAGGGCTGTGGCATTCTCTATATTCATCGCGACGTCCAGGATTCGGTGGACCCGGTGGAGTTCGGCTGGACCAACGCCGCCGCCCATGCCGATTACGCCAGCCGCGACATGACGCTGCGCGCCGACGCCGGCCGCTACGAACCCGGCACGCTGAACACCATCGGCTGCTTTGGCCTGGAGGCGTCGTTCAAGTTCCTGAACGAAGTCGGCGTCGCCAACATCGCCCCCGTCGTCCTGTCGCTGGCCGATCAGGTGGCCCGCGGCGCCGTGGCCAAGGGCTACGAACTGCTTGCCGAGCGCACCCCCGCCACCGGTTCCGGCATCGTCTCCATGCGCAAAGCGGATATCGACCCACGCATGATCTGGCGCGACTTGAAGGCCAAAGGAATCATCACCGCGCCGCGCGCCGGGTGGCTCCGCGTTTCGCCGCACTTCTACGTTAGTCCGGCAGAGGTTGAGACGTTTCTGGAGGCGCTGCCGTAGCCGTTCCGGTCAGCGTGTGCGCCACCGTGGCGCCCATGATGATGACGCCGCCCGCCAACGCCAGCGGGCCCGGGCGTTCGTTGTGGAACAGGTAAGTCCACACCGGGTTCATCGCCGGTTCCAGCAGAATCAGGACTGACGCTTCGAACGCCGGCACGTGCTTCACGCCGCGTGCCATGCAGAAGTAGGCGAGCCCGATCTGGAAAACGCCCAGATAGAGCAGCACCGAAAGGTCCATCGCCCCGATCGACGGGATGGGCCAGGCGAAGGGCAGCGCGGCGGCGAACGCCACCAGATTGCCCGCGCTGACGACGGGCAGGGAACTCGCCCCTTCGGCCTTGGAAAGGCCGCGCAACGCGGTGACGGTCAGGGCCCAGGTGAGTCCCGTCGCCGCCGCCAGGGCGTTGCCCAACGCCGGGTTGGGTGCCAGTGCCGAGGCCTGGGAGGAGTCGAAAAAGAACAGCGCCATGCCCATCGCCATCACGCCGCCCAGGACATAGTCGCGCCCGCGGTTGGGCTCTTTCAATACCAGCGGCCCGATGGCCAGCAGGTAGAACGGTGCCGTTGCCTGCAGGAAAATGGCGTTGGCGGCGGTGGTCATTTTATTGGCCAGAACGAACAGCACCAGCGTCGACGCATAGGCGACCGAGGCCAGCCACACCCGCGGCGAACCCATACGCCGCGACTCCGGCAGCAAGGCCAGCAGCACCACCGCCGCCACCAGGGATCGCAGGCTGGCCACCTGCCAACTGCCGAGCGTCGTTGCCTTGATGGCGGCGCCGCCTGTTGAAAACAGCAGCGCCGCCGCTAAAACGAAGAGCCGGTACTTCATTCCCCGCGCAGGGAAACCTTGGGTTTCAAGTGCTCCCCGCCTCGCTCCTTCAGAAGCGTCGATTCCTCCCGCTTGGCGTCTCCGGAGCCGCCTGGCACGATCGGGGTCACACGCAACGTCCCGGTGATGGGTACGCCGGGCGTGTACACGGCCAGCGCCACGTAGTAGGTGCCTAGGCGATTGCCGATCAGGTTCGGCAGCACGGTCAGGTCCTCATCGCCGGCGTCCCCGGTGGCCGAGAAGTCCGACGCAATGCGGCCGTTCTCCACTGCCGGCGGTTGCTGGAAGCGAACGTGAATATCGACGTCCACGCCACCGGTTGCCGTACGCAGTTCGAACTTCAAACCGCCGGGCTGGTTCACGTTCACGCGGAACACGTTGGCGCCGCCGAACAGAGTTGAGTTTTCAACCGCGGGCAGATTGAAGGTCACCGGTTGGTCGAACGATAGTTCCTGGCCAACCTGCGGCGTCCCCGACGGGGCGCGCTCGACGGTGGCCGTGATGGTGCCGTTGGCGATCACGCCTTCCGTATAGAGGCCGGTGGCGATGTAGTAGGTGCCGGGGCGCAGCGGCGGGTTGGAGGACGCCGTGATGATGATCGACTCATTCCCGGTCAACGTCTCCGAATAGTGGTCGGCGATGATGTCGCCCTCGGCGCTGACGTCGACGTCGGCCTCGTGGCGGGCATACAGGTCCACGTCCGTGTTCGGCGTCGACGTCGTCAGCCGGATCGTCAATCGCGTCGCTCCATTCGGCACCTGGATGCGGTAGCCGTAAGCGCCGGTGAAAACGGTCGGGCCGGTGACGGCGGGCAGTTGCAGTTTCGCGGCAACGCCGGAGGCCAGCACCGTCGGCGCGGTGGGCGCGACCGGAGTGCGTTCGATGGTCGCGGTGATCGTGCCTTCGGCGGCCCGCTGGTTGTCGTAATTGACGAACTGGATGAAGTAGACCCCCGGCTTCAGCGCTGGAGACGTGGTGGTGGAGATGGTGATGCTCTCATTGCCATCCGGTCCTTCCGATGAAAAATCCGCCACGGCTTTGCCATTCACGACCCGCCCCAGATCGCCGAACGTCACGAACATGTCGACGTCGGTGGCGGTGGAGGTACGCAGGTCGATCTTCAATCTTGTTGCGCCTTCGGGGACGGTAATCTGGAAGGCGCGATCGCCGGGGAAAAGCGTTGGCCCCGTGGTTACCGGTAGCGATACAGGCCGCGCCACGCCGCTCGAAAGGACAATCGGCGTTGCCACCGGCGCCTGCGTCGTAAACGTCGCCGTGATCGTGCCCGAGGTGGCGACACCGGGCGTGAACAAGCCCAGCGCGATGAAGTAGGTCCCCGCCCGCAGGGCCGGTGAGGACTGAGCGTTGATGGTGATCAATTCGTTGCCGCCATCGGAGGTGGACCGGAATTCCGCCACCGGGCGCCCCCCCTCGAGAGTCACTTCGGCCCCGAAACGGGTATACAGATCCACGTCCGAATTTGGCGTCGTGGTGTTCACACGAATCTGTAACTGGGTCGCGTTCGCGGGAACGTCAATCCGATATCCGGCGGCGCCTGTGAACAGGGTTCCGTTGGTCACAGCGGGCAGGTTGAAGGTTCGGCTGACGCCGCTGGTCAGCGCCACCGCTTGTGAAGCGCCGCCTCCTGTGCCTGGTGTGCCAATCCGGGCATTGAGGGTCGCGGAAACTTCCCGTCCGGTGCTGAAATTCGCGATCGCGATGAAGTAGGTGCCGGCGCGTAGCGGCGGGTTCGATTGCGCGTTGATCAGGATCCGTTCGTTGCCGGAATCGCTGATGGAGCTATAGTCGGAAACCACGCGGCCGCCTGTGATGGAGGGCGCTGCTTCGTAGGACACGAACAGGTCGAGGTCCGCATTCGCCGTCGCGGTGGCAAGGGTGATCTCCAGTTCCGTTGCGCCTTCGGGCACCTGGATGCGCCAGCCGTTATTGCCGCCAATCAGAGTGGTTGCATTCACGGCCGGCAGGGTCAGCCGCAGCGGTGTATTGTTGGTCAACGCTGTGCCTGTGGGCGGGGTGGTGGTGCCGCCACCGGTGTTCGTGGAGCCCGCCCGATCTTCCAGAAACGTTCGGATTTGCGGGAACGCCACGTCGAAACGCCCGTACCAATCGAAGGCCGGACGCAGGTCGCATTCCGTCTGTCCCGCAGGTGGCCGCGGCCCGCCGGACAGCATGCCAACAATCTGTCCCTGGTCATTGAAAATGCCCGATCCGGAAGATCCGCCCTGCGTGACCCCCTCGCGCCACAGCACGGTATAAAAGTTCTCCGTCGGCCTGCCCCTGGTAGTGATTGCGTCGCCGCGGGCACCGAAGGAGATCTTTTTCAAATCGCCTGTGGGATGATGAATGCCCGTTACAGCCGCGCCCACCGGATGCTCGTCCGCCGTCCATCCCGCAAAGATGGTGCCGTCCGGCACGCTGTTCAGCCGGAGCAGCGTGAAGTCGCCATTCTCCAACGTGCTGCCGGCGACGTAACGGGATCCCAACGCTCTCCTCACGTCGGCGGCCGTCGGCGCCGGACCATTGCAGCGCAGCGTCTGGTACAGGAAAAACGCTTCCACCGTCCGGGCCTCTGCGTCGGTGGAGATGCAGTGCGCCGCCGTCATGAAGTACGGAATAAACGAACTCGCCCGCGTATTTAGAACGGTGCCGCTGCAAAGCGCGCTGCCGTCGCCGGTCTCAAAGGAAATCCGCGCCACCGCCCGCGCCAGTTCGGCGTACTCCTCCCGGCAAGTCACATCGATGTTGCAACTGAGCGCCGCCGCCCGCGTCTCGCCGAACTTCGCCAAACCCATATCCGGACCGGGCTTCGCCACAGTGATTGGCAACTCAGTCAGATGCGAAATCTCCGCAATCCGGAAGGGCACGGTTCGCGAACGGGAACGCGTTTGGTATTCGATCAACACCGCCTCGCCCAGCGCCGTGTTCGTCCAAAACTCGCCGTCGCCGTGAATCCCGTCGCCTTCGTAGGGCCCGTATGTCTGCGGCCGGTCCGCCAGCAGTTCGGTAATCCACAACTGGCCGTCTCCGGCGTGGAAGTTCTCCAGGTGCAGCCGCAGTGCCACCGCGCTCGGAG
>JBIKOG010000280.1:0-8976 GCA_044358225.1 Bryobacteraceae bacterium
AAGGCGAAGGGGTGGTGGGCGGAGGTGGCGCGGCGGTATGCTCGGGAGGGGGAGAGGTAGTTTTCCTTGGGACTTTTCCTGGGTTATTTGGGGCGGATTTGGGGCGTTTGTTGGGTGTTTGGGGTTCCTGTGGGAGATAACCCGGGGCGTAAGTTGTTTCTTTTCAATGTTTCTTGGGTTATTTCCACCTTTTCGAGGGTTGTGGGCCCGGCCGAGGGTGGCGAATGTCAAAAGGGCTTGTTCTGTTGGATGCAGAACAAGCCCTCACTCTTTCATTATAGCAAGTTGTCAAGGAGTAGACGGGGCGGCCGGATTGTAAGTTGTTGATTGGGTGGGGGATAGGAGAAATGTTTGGGCTGTGACCCGCTTTTGCCGCCTTTGTCCGTTGATGACCGGTGGCGGTTGCCCGTATCTTCTCACTCATGACAGATACGAAATCTTTGACCGCCGATCACGAGGCGATTGCGAGCGTGCTGGGGCTCTATTTGGAGGGAAGCCGGCAGGGAAAGAGTGAGCTGATGCGTCCGGCGTTTCATCCTGAGGCGTCCTTTTCGGGTACGCGGGGCCGGGGCTTGCGGTTGGAACGGCCTTCCTTTTCGACTGGATCGACCGGAATGGCGCGGCACCGTCGATTGAATCGCGGATTGTGAGTGTCGACATTCTCGATACGCTGGCAGTCGTCCATCTGGATGTGTCCGGGTGGTCGGGGACGCTGGCTGGTTCCGGGGTTCGGATGACGGACATATTCACGCTGCTGCGAACGCCGGAGGGGTGGACGATCATTCAGAAGGCCTTCCACTGGCATGGCTGAGATACACTGTCGCCATATGCCGGACCGAAACACGCCCCGGAAGACATTGGAATCCTGGAAACAGATTGCAGCGTATCTGGATCGGAGTGAGCGTACGGTCCGGCGCTGGGAGAGTGAAGAGGGCCTGCCGGTGCACCGGCGCGGGCATCAGAAGCAGGACACGGTGTTCGCCTATACGCATGAGGTGGAGGCCTGGGCGCGTCGGAACACGCGGCTTCCAGAGGCAATCGCCGCGCCGGTGGATGCGCCGGAGGTGGCGGAGGCGAACAGTTACCTGACGGAACATGATGCGATTACGCGGACCATGCATTGCTATATCGCTGGCGCCCGGGCCGGGGATAGTGGCTTAATGCGGCCGGCCTTCCATACGGATGCCACGATTTCCGGTTTCTGTTTAGGGGTGGAGTACGGCGGTTCGGTGCGGCACGTGTTTGAGTGGATTGACGCCAATGGGCCGGCTCCGCGGATTCAGGCGCGGTTTGCGCGGATCGAGATTATCCATACGATCGCGGTTGTGCATTTGGAGGTGGAGCATTGGTCGGGTAAGTTGGCGGGGGCTGATGCGCATGCTTCCGATGTCTTTACGTTGTTGAAGGTTGGGGGCGAGTGGAAGATTACGCATAAGCTGTTTCACTGGCACCAGTTGGGGGTGGGGTGATTTGCGTGAGCGGATTTTTGCGAGGCTACAAAGCCTTACGCAAGGCGGGAGCGACTCGCGATCACGCCAGCCGATGGGTATTTCGACAGCATCGGAGCGACTGGAGACTCGCCACGAGGATTTTGAGAGCGAGATAGAAGGTGAGAACCATGAACTATCCCAAAGAGAAGATTCGGGCGGCAGTCCACACGATCCTAGATCTGCTCACTCAAAAGCAGTACCAAGCCCTTGCCAGCTTAACTGCCCCCGGCCCGGGGCATCTCCAGGCGGAGGACATTCGGCGGACGATGGAGTCCTACCGTGGGACTGTTCGTATGCCAGACGAGAACGAACTGAAGTTCGATGTTGTTGAAGTTGAGGGCCCGTCGCCCAGAGAATTTTCCGTTGACGCTTCAGTCTTCACGGTGGAGGAGGGGCGATCGGACCTCACAGCCCGGATGACGGTCATTGATGGTAAGGGCGAAGACTATCAGGTCGTCTTCCACGATGTATGGGTGATGTAGTGAGTCCGGTTTGGGGATCGATCGCGCTGAGCCTTGATCGGGGGAATCGCCTGGCGGGTGGGCGAGAGAATCCGGTTATGGCGTCCAGGTACCGCCCTGCACCCAGCCCGTGTTTCGCTGCGCCAGATCCGTCACCAGGAAATACACCTTCTGCGGTCCCGTGGCCAGCGCGCCCTGGAGCGTGAAGTGGGGCCGGATGGTGAGATCGGTTCCGGTGGAGGTCGCTGACTGCGTCAATGGTCCGGAGATCGCGCACTGGCTGTTGGAGAGTGTCCCCGCCGCTCCGGCCGTCAGTGGCCCGGTGACGGTGGTCAAGGCGTCGTCCCACAGGAAATACGCGTTCGCCGCCCGGTCAAAGAACCCATGGCAAACGGGCCCCGAGATCGCCGTGGAACCCGCGATCTGGAAGTAGACGCGGCCGATGTTGCTCGCCCCGTTGGCGTCCCGTGCCGTCACCGTCAACAGTTGCGAACGGCCTGTCACCGCCGCCGGGGTCGCCGATATTACAGATGGCGGCGGCGTCACTCCTGAGACGCTCCAGTTCGCTGCCTGCACCCACCCGCTGTTGGCTCCCGCACTATCGGCCGCGAGGAGATACAGATTCAGCGTCCCGGTGGCCGCCGCGCCTTTTCGGGTCAGCCCGAACCGCAGGGTTAGATCTGTTCCCGACGCCGACACCACTTGCGTCCCCGTTGTCCCGTTCAAGCGGCACTGGCTGTTCTCCAGCACTCCGGCCGGCCCCATGTAGGCCGTCAGGCTGTCGTTATACAGGAAGTAGGCGTCCGCGACGCGGTCGTAGAAGCCGTGGCAGCCGTTCACGCCCACGGTGGGCGAGGCGGCCAGCAGGAAGTACACCCGCTGCAGGTCGGCGAAGCCGTCGGCATCGCGCGCCAGGAGATTGAAGGACTCGGTGGCCGCCGTGGGCGCCGCTGGCGTTGCCGAGACAATGGCCGGTGTGCGGTTGCCCGCCGGTGGCGCCCATGTGCCGATCTGCGTCCAGCCTGTGTTGTTTCCCGCGTTGTCGGTGGCCCAGAGGTAGACGGTTTTGGCCTGCGTCGCAAAGGTCCCCTTCAAGTTCGCGGCCAGGTTCAGCACCAGATCCGTTCCGGTGGCGCTGACCAACGCGGTGGTGGCGCCGGACAGGGCGCACTGGCTGTTCTGCAGCGTTCCGGCGCTGCCGGGCGCCAAGGGGCCGAGGAGGGGGCTTAAGCCGTCGGCATAGAGGAAAAAGGCGTTCGCCGCACGGTCGTAGAAGCCATGACAGGTGACGGCGGTGATGTTGGTGCTGGCATCAATGAGGAAGTAGATGCGTCCAATATCACTCGCCCCATCGAGGTCCCGCGCCGCTATGGGCAGCCCTTGCGGGCCGCTCGGCCAGTTCCCGGACGCCGGCACGATGACGGAAGGGGGGCGGTTTGCCTGGGTGGCGGCCGTCCAGGACACGAGCGGCGTCCAGGGGCTGGCGGCATTTTCCATGTCGGTGGCAATGGCGTAGACCATCTGGCCAGTCGATGCCAGGGAACCCTTGAGCGTGAGCCGGGGGGTGATCGTCATGTCGTTGCCGGCAAGCACCGGGGCGGCGGTGGCAGGCCCATCGATCTCGCAGTTGCTGTTCTGCAGTTTGCCGGCCGCGCCTGGTGTTAGCGGCCCTTGGGCGATGGTCAGCGCGTCGTTGTAGAGGAAGAACGCGTTCGTCACGCGGTCGTAGAAGCCGTGGCAGCCGTTTGGTGCGACAAAGGGCGAATTGTTGACGACGAAATAGATGCGCTGGATGTTCGCCGCGCCGTTGGGATCGCGGGCGGTCATGGAAATGGATTGGGCGGGCCCGGTCAGCGCCGGTATTACCCCGGAGAGAATGGAGGGCGGCTGGGGCGCGACGCCGTTGGTCCAGGTGCTGATTTGCACCCAGCCGGAATCCATGGCCTGCGCGTCGGCGGCGAGGAAATAGAGCTTTCGCGGCGAAGTCGAATACGGCGATTTCAACGACAGCGTCAGCCCCAGGGACAAGTCCGTTCCCGTTGCCGCCACCACCGCCGAACCCGTCCCGTCCAGGCGGCATTGGCTGTTTTCGATGAACCCGGCGCCGCCGGCGGCCAGCGGGCCCCGCAGCACGGTGAGCGTGTCGTCGTAGAGGTAGAAGGCGTTCGTGGCGCGGTCGAAGAAGCCGTGGCAGGTGTTGAGCGCGACAGTGGCGGTGGCATTCGCCACGAAGTAGATGCGGCTGAGGTTGGTGTAGCCATCGGCATCGCGGAGCTGGACGGTGAACGTCTGGGGCGAGCCGACGGGGCTTGCCGGCGAGCCGTTCAGGACCATGGGCGGCTGGAACGCCGACCCGGGGAGCCAGGAGGTGAGGGTGGTCCAGCCGGAGTTTCCACCAGCGCTATCGACGGCCATCAGGTAGACGTCCTTGGTGGTGTAGGCGTAGGGTGCCTTCAAGCCCAAGCCCACGTTTATGCGCAGATCGACGCCGGCGGCGCTGGCCACGGCCGTGGTGGCGCCGAAGAGGACGCACTGGCTGTTTTCGAGCAGCCCCGCCGCCCCCGGCGCGAGCGGCCCGGTTACCGCGTTGCCGGCGTCGTTGTACAGGTACAGCGCGTTGCCGGCGCGTTCGTAGTAGCCATAGCAGGTGCCCGCGGTTGCCGTGCGCGACGTGCCCACGAGGAAGTAGAGCCGGGAGATGTCCGCGGCACCGTCCACGTCGCGGGCGGCGAAGGCGAACACTTGCGGCGAACCGGTGGGTGCGGGGGTGACGGGCGTTCGCACCTGCGGCGGCAGATTCACGGGCGGCGACATGAGCGTCCAGGTGGAGATTTGCGACCATCCGGAGTTCTGACCCGCGAGGTCGGCGGTCAATGCAAATAGCTTCAACGACCGCGACGCAAAGCTGCCCCGCAGGGCGAGCTCCAGGTTCACCAAGAGCATACTTCCCGTACTGGCCGTCACCTCTGAGAGGTGCCCGTACAGCGTGCACTGGCTGTTTTGGAGAAATTCCGATCCGCCCATCGTTATCGGCCCCAGCAGCGTCCCCAGATTGTCGTTGTAGAGGAACAGGTGGTTGGTGGCCCGTTCCAGGAAGCCGTGGCAAGTGTTTGGCGCCACTGTGGCCGAATCGTTCACTACGAAGTAGATGCGGTCTATGTCGGTCGCGCCGTCGGCGTCGCTGGCGATCAAGGTGAATGGTTGCGGCGTAGAGAAGGCTGCCGATGGCGTGCCGCGGGTTATATCCGGGGTCTGGTTGGCCAACGTCTGGTTCACGGTGATGGTTGTCCCTGCCACTGTGAACGTCCCGGTTCGGGCGACGGTGGTGGCGTCGACGTTGAAGGTGGCGTAGGTGTAGCCGTCCGAGAGATAGGGCGAGATCCATGGCACGGTGTTGGCGGTGGTCCATGGACAACCCGGCGTGGCGGTGATGGTCATGGAAAACGACTGAGCCGCTTTCCCCAGGGTGAATGTCGTTGGCGCGACGGTGTAGCTACAGACTGTCGCCCGGAACGTGGCTGTAATCGTCACCGGACGTGCCGGCGCGGTGATAGTGCCGAAATTGGGCACGTTTTCGCTCCAACTCAGGAAGTTGTAGACCGTCCCGCCCAGATATTGCGAGTCCGGCGTGGAGAGCAGATGGGTGCTGCCGGGCACCCAGTTGTAGACCCTCGGCGCCGCTCCGCCCACCCTGTCGGCGGCCACCTGCAGCCCTGGTGGCGACGTGGTGAGCGTGAAGGGCACGGTTGTGACCGCGCCCTTCATCTTCAACACAAACGCGTCCGACACGCCATCGGGCGCCACATCAATTGCCGTCACCGGCAGGCCGCCATTCACTGAACCGGCCAGCCACACCCCGCCTGTTGGATCCGTTGCGATTCCGTAGGTCCGGAAAAACCCGCCCCGGCCAATGTATGTTGAGTCCTCGATGGTGGCGCCATCCGCCGAAATCCGCATCAGAAAAATGTTCGCAAAGTCGTTGAAGGTATCGAATGCATTGACCATGGGCAGGCCATCCCACCCGGTAATCCCGGCCACGTAGAGCGCTCCCGTATCCGTTGCCGCCAACCGGTGCACTTCGAACGTCCTAGTCAGGTCAACCGCAATGTTCTTCGTCCACACTACGCTGGCGTCGGTGGCCGACAACTTACTCAGCGTCAGCGCCCCGGCGCCCGTGTTTGCCGTATACAGGGCACCGGCGGTATCCACCGTCAACGCCATCGTCGTCGACGGTGTCAACGTCGAATACAACATCGTGCCCGTGGCGTTGAACTTGACCACATAAAGCGCCCCGTCAGGGGTGGCGGGATAAAGCCCGTTCGATAACGGGAAGTCGAGCGAACGCGCCTGCCCCGTGACGTAAACGTTCCCCAGGGTATCCAGATACACCGCCATTGCCCATTCATCGTAGGTCCCACCCACGTAGGTGGAAAACACCAACGCATCGCCGCCGGGTGTCAGTTTTGACAGAAACGAGCTGCGATACCAAAAGTTCGGCGCCGATTTGTTGGCGTTCTTCAAAGGAAAACCGATCTTGGACTGCGTGGTCCCGGTGATATAGGCAGCTCCTGTGGAGTCGACCACGATCCCCGTCCCGTCGTCGGTGGCGGTTCCTCCCAGGTACGTCGAATACACCAAGGCTGTTCCGGCCGGATTGAGCTTCAGCGCAAACGCGTCGCTGGTGCCGGCGCTGTAGGTGGTGTCTATCGCATTCACGGTTGGGAAATCGGGCGACAGGTGATTCCCGTCAAATACACTGCGCCCGTGCCGTCCACAGCGACCGCGTGCGCTTCCTCGGATTCGCTGCCGCCGATGAAGGTGGAGTAGACGAGCGCGGTGCCGGCCGGGTTGATTTTGGCGATGAAGATGTCCTGGTAGGCGCTTTTGATGGGCTTCATGGCGTTGGCGACGGGGAAGTCGGCCGCGTCGGTGACGCCGGCGACGTAGGCCGCTCCGGTGGCATCGACGGCGACGCCGTAGGCTCGTTCCATGTCGGTGCCGCTTGGCGTTGCGCCGCCGAGGTAGGTGCAATAGACGAGAGCGGGGTCGATGGTCAGCGTCGCCGTCGTGTCATAGGCGCCGAGGATGAAGCCGATGGTGCCATCGGCGTGGATGGAGTAGCGGGATTCGACGGGGATCCGCTTTCCGTCCCGCTGCTGGTAGGCGACGGGCGGCCGCTGGCGGATTGGGCCGAGCGCGGTGGTCAACAGCAGGCTGCCATCGGTGTCGACACGGGGGGCGGCTTCGCCGGTGTATTTCATCCGGATGATGGCGGGGTCTGTGTGCGGGGACACGACGAAATCATGCTCCAGTTCCTGCCCGGAACCGTAGTAGGTGACGTCGATTCCGGGATAGACGCCGGCGGCGGTTACGCGTTCGTAGGTTGGCACGCCGTGTTTTGCCCCGCCGCGGGCCGGGCTGAGGAGATAGTTGCTGACGCCTGGCAGTTTATCCGACGGTGTCATTGGCCGGCCCGTGCGTGCGCCCACCAGTTGCATTTCCAGGCGGGCCTGGGTTTCGCCGCTTCGGAACACGAACTCGGCCCGCTCCGCGCGGAGGGAGAGAGAGTAGCCGGTTCCCCGGGCGACGAAGGGGACGCCGGCGGGCGCCTGTCCGACATTGGGTTCGAAGCGAATGGGCAGTTTGGCGAGGCGGTTGGCGTCCGGCGCGGTTTGGGCAAGCGAGACCATCGCGGCGAAGAGGCAGGAAATCGTCCGGATGACGGTCATTCGCGAGCGGGATGGGCGGCGCATGTGGTGATTTTCTCACGGGTCGCGCGCGGGTTGGATTCGGACCGTGATGGATGTTGTCCCTTATGGCTGGCCGGGCGGTGCGGGGACGTTGAGTGTCACGGGGATGCTGATGGGTCCGCCGCCGCCGGGTTCTGCGGCCGTGAGGCGGATGGCGCCGGTGTAGCGGCCGGGCTTTAGAAAGTACGGGTTTGCCGTTACGCGGAGGTTCACCGGCGTTGTGCCGATCTCCGGGCTTACCGATAGCCAGCTACCTTCGCTGATGGCCTCCGCCCGGTAGCTGACCTGGCGGCCTCGGGAGGTGATGTACAACAGGGCCGGGGTGGCTCCCTCCAGTTCGATTGCTGTGGGGAGGGCGATGAATTGCGTCGGCTCGGTGACCGATAACCGGACCAGCAGCGTTCGCGCTTCGGCGCCTTCGGCCTGCACTGTGATTGTTCCGACGTACTCGCCGGGCGAGAGTTGGTTGCTGGGGGTGATCGTTAGCTTGAGGCCTCCGTTTAGCACGCCGGCCCGGGGCGAGACCTGCAGCCACGGGACATCGGAACGGACGGTGAAGGCGAGGCCGGGTGTGCCTCCGAGTTCGCCTGCGATGGGCGGGACTGGATCGCCTGTGACGAACGACAATGCGGCGCGGGTTGGCGAGAGGAGCAGTTCCGGTTTGGTTTGCTGCGATACGGCGAAGGTCCGGCCGCCGATGGTGAGGGTTCCGGAACGGTCTTCGCTGCCGGTATTGGCGGCGACGGTGTAGGTGATGGCGCCGTTGCCGGTGCCGGTGGCTCCGGTGGTGATGGTGATCCAGGGGACGTTGGAGGTGGCGTTCCAAGCGAAGTCAGGCGCGTTGGCGGTGACGGTGAGCAGCCTTCCGTTTGCGCCGCCTACGGGCACGGTATCGGATGACGGCGAGAGGGTTAGGGCGCCGGTGACTCCGCTCTGTGTGAGGGTCCAGGATTGCCCGGCGATGAGGATGGCGCCGGTGCGGCTGTTGACGCTCGATGTATTCGGGGCGACGTTGCAGGTGACTGTACCGCTGCCGGTGCCGGTGGCGCCGGCGGTGATGGTGATCCAGGGAACGCTGGCGGTGGCGGACCAATTGAGGTCGGTGGCGTTGGCGGTTACCGTGATGGATTTGGCGGTGACTCCGGTGGAGGGGGCGGTGTCGGTGGCGGGAGACAGCGTGATGGCGCCGGTGACTCCGGGTTGTGTGATGACGAGCGTTTGGCCGCCGATGGTGATGGCGCCGGTGCGGCTGTTGATGCTGGTGGCGTTGGAGGC
>JBIKOG010000040.1:0-42671 GCA_044358225.1 Bryobacteraceae bacterium
CACTTTCGTTCTCCTGTTCAACCGCTTCTTCCTTCGGCTTGCGCCGATATCAGGGTACGCGGTTGGTTGCCAGGGTGGGCCATTTCAGGCCATCACAGTGGGCCAATTCAGAGTAGCGGAATCAGCAGTAGGCAAGTACGTCGATGTTGTAGTTGGCTGCGGTGCGGGTGAGGAGTTCGAGGAAGAGGGCGTGGTCGCCCTTGGAGTAGAAGGTGCGTTGGCCGTAGTTGCCGCGTTGGGTGATGTGGAGGTAGTGGCCGGGGGGAGCGAAGCGGGGTTTGCGGGGCATGGGGTCCTCTATGAAAAGGGTGGCTGTCGCGGGTGAAAATTCTCACTAGGAAAAAAGGGGGGATATCGGGGTGGGTCGTTTTTTCGTAGTGGATGTAGCGGCTGGAAGTTATTGATACGATGGGCGTTGTTCGGCCGCTGCCGGAATTAAGGGGGATAACAGTGAGTGGCACCAATAGGAGGGGGTTTTTGGTGGGGATGGCGGGGATGCCGCTGGTGGGGCAGGGTGGCGCGGCGGCGATTGGGGAGACTCATTTTCCCAATCGGTTGTGCCAGTTTGTTTGGCGGAATTGGGAGCTCGTCAATACCGAGCGGATGGCGGCGGTTTTGGGGACTTCGGCCGGGAATGTTTTGCGGTTGGGGGCTTCGATGGGCCTGCCGGGGAAGCGCGTTTTGACCGAAGATCAGTTGCGGCGGATCTATGTGACTGCCATTCGGCAGAACTGGCATTTGTTGCCGGAGGCGCAGTTGGTGCAGTTGTTGGGGTGGGACTTGGATAGGCTCCGATTTACTTTGAAGGAAGATGATTTTCTGGATCACAAGTTGGGGCCGAAGCCGGATTGTGAGCCGGTGCGGTGGGCTGCGTTGACGGCGGCGGAGAGTAAGGCTGTGGCGGCCATGCGGGCGATTGTTCGGGAGGTGTTTGGGGCGGAGTTGATCAGGCCGGGGGCGGCGCTTTGTGGGTTTGTGGGGGAGTTGTCCGATGCGCGGAATCCTTTGTTGCGCTCGGGGATTGGTGGGGCGGGGTGGACGCTCGAGCCGGTTTCCGATCCGCGGCTGGCGCGGGCGGGGGAACGGTTTTTGCGCTTCGTGCGGGAGAGCTTTGGGGGAGGCGGGTCGGGGCGGCTGACGCTCACGCTGCAGGCTGGAATGGCGGGGGCGCGGACGACGATTGAAGCTGGTTCGGTTCGGGTGGAGGCGGGGGATACGGCCGAGTTGATGCAGGCGTTGTACGCGCTGCAGGACCGGATGGAGGAGTTGGAATCGCCGGTGTTACCGAGTGGCGTGACGGAGCGGAAGACGGTGTGGTCGCCTCGGTATTTGTATTCGTATTTTGCGTTGTATGGGGACCCGCTGTTCGAGCCGGAGGCGGATCCGTTTCCTGATGCGTATTTGGAGAAGCTGGCGCGGGCGGGGATTAATGGCGTTTGGTTGCAGGGGGTGCTGAACACGCTGGCGCCGTCGGCGGCGTTTCCGGAGTTTGGGAAGGGTTCCGAGATACGGCTAAGGAACTTGAGCGAGTTGGTGCGGCGGGCGGGGGAGTATGGGGTTCGGGTCTACCTGTATTTGAACGAGCCTCGGGCGATGCCGGCGGCGTTTTTTGCGAAGCGGCCGGAGATGAGGGGATCCTCCTTTCAGCATCTGTTTTCGATGTGTACGAGCAACGCCGTAGTGCGGGATTGGGTGCGGGATTCGTTGGGGCATGTGTTCCGGGCGGTGCCGGAGTTGGGCGGGGTGTTCACGATTTCGATGTCGGAGAATCACACGAACTGCTTTTCGCATGGCGGGGCTTGGGGGTGAAGGTTCCCAAGGCCGGGGACTGTCCGCGGTGCGCGAAGCGGGAGAGTTGGGACGCGCTGGCGGAGTTGTTTATTGCGATGCGGGACGGGGTGCGGATGGGGTCGGCGACGGCGGAGGTGATTCACTACGACTGGGGCTGGCCGGATGAGATGGTGGGGCCGTTGTTGGCGAAGTTGCCGAGCGATACGCGGATTGTGAGTATTTCTGAGTGGAGTGTCCCGGTGGAGCGGGGCGGGGTGAGGAGCGCTGTTGGCGAGTATTCGATTTCGGTTGTCGGGCCGGGGCCTCGGGCGACTCGGAACTGGGCGGCGGCGAGCCGGGCGGGGATGACGAATCTGGCCAAGGTGCAGTTCAACAACACGTGGGAGATTTCGGCGGTGCCTTATATTCCGGTGCCGCAGTTGGTGTTGCAACACTGCGAGAACTTGCGGCGGGCGGGGGTGCAGGGGTTGATGGCGGCGTGGACTTGCGGGGGATATCCTTCGTCGAATTTGATGGCGGCGAAGGCTTACTATTTTGACCCGGCGCCGGATGCTGCGGAGACGTTGCGGCGCGTGGCGCGGCAGAAGTTTGGGGCTGGTTTTGCCGATGCTGTGGCGGCTTGGGACGTGTTTTCGCGGGCGTTTTTGGAGTTTCCGTATGGGGTTGCGATCTATGTGATTCCGGTGCAGCATGGGCCGGCGAACCTGTTGCGGATGACGCCGACGGGGCACAAGCCGGGGATGATTTTGTTTCCGCACGATGGGATGAAGACGTGGTGCGGGAAGTATCCGCCGGAGGTGGTGGAGCGGCAGTTTGCTCGGATGGCTTCACTTTGGCGGCCGGGGTTGGCGCTGTTGGAACGGGCGGTGGCGGCGGCGCCGGCGGGGAAGCGGCGCGGGGCGGCAATGGAGTTGGGGATTGCGCGGACTTGTTATCACCACTTTTTGAGCGTGGCCAATCAGGTGGAATTTTACCGGTTGCGGGAGGCGGGGTCGGTTGATCGGCCGCGGATGCGGGAGTTGGTGAAGAGCGAGATGGCGCTGGCGCGGGCGCAGTATCCGGTGGCGCGGGAGTGGTCCGTGATTGGGTATGAGGCGTCGAACCACTACTACTACACGCCGTTGGATTTGGTGGAGAAGGTGTTGAATTGCCGGCGGATTTTGGCGGAGTTGTGAGGGGGCGCTCCTGGCACGGAGTTGCTCGGGTTTTGGGGACACACGGGCTACGGTCGCTGCGCTCCCTCCGCCACGTATGTCCCCGGGGTGGGGTGTCGCTGCGTTGGTGGCGCGTGGATCTTTTCGCCTCGTATCCCCTAGCGTTTGCTGAGTTTTTGGGGCTCGTTGGTGAGTGACAGCGCCATGGCGGCCCAGGAGGTGCCGGCGGCGGAGATCCACTGGTCGTGCGAGTACGGGAAGCCGCTTTCGAAGTAGGGCTGGATCCAGATCGACCGGGTGCGGACGAGCCAGGAGCCGTCGGCGGCTTGGGTGTTCAAGAGATAATCGATACCCTTCTGATAGACCGGGGCGGTGGTGGGGAGTTTGGCCGCGGTGTGGAGGGCGTAGAGGGCCTGGCCGGTGGCGTAGGCGTCGGGCTCCATGGCGGGGAGTTGGCTCCAGCCGCCTGCGGGTTTTTGGGTTGCCGTGAGGGCGCGGGCGGCTTCGGCGATCACCTTTTGCGAGCCGTTGGCCCAGGCGAGGCCGAGGAGCTGGAAGGCCCGTTCCTGGGTGGTTGAGGGCTTCGCCTTTTCAAGCCAGGCGGCGGCGCGGGCGAGGCGGGCGGCGGTGTCGGCCTTCTGCGCTTCGGGCGTGTACGTTTTCAGGGCGAAGATGGCCATGGCGGTGGTTTGGTAGTCGCCGGAGTTCATGGGCGGGCGGCGGCCGTCGGGGATGCGCCAGTTGCCGTCGGCGGTTTGCATGGCCTTGACGAAGTGGACTGTGGCGTCGGTATAGGCGTCGGGCTGTTGGTGGTTGGCGGCGCGGTCCATCATCTCCCAGCCGATGCTGGAGACGTTGGTGGCGCCGAGGTCCATGATGCGTTCCGGGTTGATGCCGGTCATGGCGACGGGGAGTTGATCGACCTTGGCGGGAGTGGGGATGCCGCGGTCGCGGGCGAGGCCGAGGGCGGTGGAGGGGAGATCCTGCGCGTGGCAGCTATTGCAGCCGGCGATGCGGATGAAGTTGTGACTCTGCTTGGCGACGAGGGTGACGGCCTGTTCGACGGCGACCGGGATGGGGCGGCGCTTGCCGGGCGCGGGCTGGGACTGGGGCTTGTCTTTGGGCGTCACGCCCAGGAGGCGGGCGACTTCGGTATCGCCCCGTTTGGCGGCGAGGGTGCGGGGTGTTTCGCCTTCACCAGTGACTTCGATTTTGGCGTTGGCGGCGAGGAGGAGTTTGACGACGGTGGCGTTCATGGATTCCGACGCGGCGGCGTACATGAGGGGCGTGTAGCCGCGATCGTCGGGGATGTTGGCGTTGGCGCCTTTGGCGAGGAGGAGACGGACCGACTCGGTGTCGCCGGCGGTGGCGGCGTTGTGGAGAGCGGTTTCGTTCTTTTTGGTGGCGACGTTGGGATCGGCGCCGAGGTCGAGGAGGAGCTTGACGGCTTCGGAGTTGCGGCTGGCGGCGGCGGACATGAGGGCGTTGGCGCCGGTGCCGCTTTTGTGATGGGGATCCGCTTTCATTGCCAGCAGGAGGCGCATGGCTTCGACGTCGCCACGGGCGGCGGCGTTGGCGAGCGGGGCGTTGCCGTTGGCGGTGGGGGTGTTGGGGTTGGCTCCCTTTTCGAGGAGGAGTTTGAGGACGGCGTTGGCGTTGCCGGCGCTGGCGGCTTGATAGACGATGGTGCGGCCGTCGGCCTGGCGGGCGTTGATATCGGCGCCGGCTTCGATGAGGAGGCGGACTTTGGCTTCGTCGTGGATGGCCCAGTGGAGAGGCGTGGAGCCGCGGCGGTTCTTGGCGTTGATGGGGGCTTTGGCGGTGATTAGAGCCTTCATCATGGTGATGTTGCCGAAGGCGGCGGCGTGGTGGAGCGGGGTGGCGCCGGCGGCGTCCTGGGCGGCGGCGAGGTCGAGTTGCTTTTGGACCGAGGAGGTGTCGCCGTTGCGGATGGCCGTGAGGAGACTGGCGAGTTTCGGGGAGACGGGCGGGGGCGGGGCATCGTCCTTGATTTCGATGCGGAAGTCGACGCCCTGGTCGATCCAGGCGCGGAGGATGCCGATTTCTTCGGCGGAGAGGGGGCCGGACGGGGGCATTTGCATGCCGCCGTCGCCGCTGACGACGCGTTTGATGAGCTTGCTGGCGGCGCTGTTGCCCGAGTTGATGACGACGCCGTAATCGCCGCCGCGCATGGCGTTTTGGCGCTTGTCGAGGCGGAGGCCGGACTGTTGGACGTCTTCGCCGTGGCAGGAGTGGCACTTGGCGGCGAGGATGGGTTTGACGTGTTTTTCGTAGTCGATTTTGATGGTTGCGGCGGGCGGGAGCGCCGGTTGAGCGGCGAGGGAGAGGAGGGTTGTCAAGAGGAGGGTGGCGCGCATGCTCGGACTATTAGGTCGAGGATTTTGTCCCGTGTCAAGGGGGGGGATGGCGATGCTAATATCTTTTGCGGTTCGGCCGAAATGACACAAGAGGTCGCCCGATGACCGGTAGAACCCGGATTGTGTTTGGAAGTGTGTTCATTCTGGCGATCGCCGCGGTGCTGGCGTTCCAACGGGCGGGCGCGTACCGGCCGCCGGACCGGGTGTTGCGTGTGGGGACGTGGCCGGGGCCGCCGTTTGAGATTTTGCGGGCGGATGGAACGGTGACCGGGTTGGGGCCGGACGTGGTGAACGAGGCGGCGCGGCGCGTCGGGATCCGGCTGCAATGGGTGAGTCCGAAAGAGGGGCCGGAGGTGTTGTTGCCGAACCGGACGTTGGACTTGTGGGGATCGATGTCGGTGACGCCGCGGCGGCGGGACCTGTTCTATTTGACGCGGGCGTGGGCGGAGAGCCATTTTGCTTTGGTGACGCTGGCGGGGGATACGCGGGCGCCGGAGACCGTGATTGGCGTGATCAACACGCCGGTGCCGAACTTCATGATCCGGCAGGTACGGCCGGGGGCGACGGTGAAGACGTATCCGAATCGTTCGCTCCTGTTCGATGCGTTGTGCCAAGGGGACGTACTGCATATCTTCCTGGACCAGCGTTCGTTCGTGGCGCAATCGATGACGCGGAGCCAGGCATGCCGTGGCGCGGCGTTCGCGGTGGAGTTTTTGCCGAATACGAGACTGGAGATTGCCACGGGGGCTTCGCCGGGAAACGAGATACACGCGGAGGCGATTCGGAGCGAGATCGACCGGATGGCGATGGACGGGACGTTGGGGCGGATCTCGGCGCACTATGCGGTGGGGCTGGGAAGTACGGACTGGCTATTGCGGTTGAGCGAGTCCGAGCGGCGGCAGGAGTTGTTGTGGGTGGGGATCGGGTTCCTGGTGTTCGTGTCTTTGGTAACGGCGTGGCAGGTGATGCGGGTGCGGGCGGCGCGGATGGAGGCGGATCGGGCGAACAGGGCGAAGACGGAGTTTTTGGCAACGATGAGCCACGAGATCCGGACGCCGATGAATGGGGTTTTGGGGCTGACGAACCTGTTATTGGAGACTTCGTTGACCGCCGATCAGCGGGATATGGGGGTGTCGATTCACTCTTCGGCGGAGGCGCTGATGGGCATATTGAACGACATTCTGGATTACTCGAAGATCGAATCGGGCGGGCTGACGTTGGAGGCGGTGCCGTTTGACCCGATGGCGCTGACGCGGAAGGTGGTGGATGGTTTTGGCGGCGTGGCGGCGGAGAAGGGATTGGAACTGACGGTGACCGGTGACGCGGAACTGCCGGCAACTGTGACGGGCGACCCGGGGCGGGTGCGGCAAATCCTGGCGAATCTGGTAGGGAACGCGATCAAGTTCACGGAGCGGGGGTATGTACGGGTGCGGTGGAGCGTGGTGTCCCGGGACGCGTCAGCGGTGGGCCTAATCGCTTATGTTGAGGACAGCGGGGTGGGCATTCCGGCGGAGAAGCAGGAACTGATCTTTGACCGGTTCCGGCAGGCGGACCCATCGACCACGCGACGATTTGGCGGGACCGGGCTGGGGCTGGCGATATCGCGGCTGTTGGTGCAGGCGATGGGCGGGGAGATTGGCGTGGAGAGCGGGGAGGGGAAGGGGTCGGTCTTCTGGTTTTCGCTGCTGCTGCCGGTGGGGCCGGGGAGCGCGCGCCCCGAGCCGGCGCCGTTGCCACTGCGGCCGCTCGACTTTGAACGGGCTCCGGTGGTTCTGGTGGTGGAGGATAACGCGGTGAACCGGAAGGTGGCCGAGCGCACGTTGGAGCGTTTGGGCTGTGTTGTGGTGATGGCGGGGAATGGTGTGGAGGCGTTGGAACGGATGGCCGGAGCGCGGTTTGACCTTGTCTTCATGGACTGTCTGATGCCTGAGATGGACGGCTATGAGGCGACCCGGGAGATCCGGCGGCGGGAAGCGGGCGCGCCGCGGACCCCGGTGATTGCGATGACGGCGAGCGTGCTGGAGGAAGAACGCTACAAGTGCATGGAGAGCGGAATGGATGATTTCCTTTCCAAGCCGTGGCGGCCGGAGCAGTTGCGCGGGATGATCAGCCGTTGGTATGGAGGGACGCTAGCGCCGTTGGCGGACGAGTCCGGGCCAGAGCAGGGAAACGAGCTCGCGGGGGAAACCAGCGGGAACGTCTGAGGTGGCCAGATAGCGGGCGTAGAAGGCTCCGACGAGGAGTGTGACGGCGGTATCGAGATTGACGCCGCGACGGAGTTCGCCGCGGCGTTTGGCACGGTCGAGAATGGCGCGGAGCATCTGACGCCGCGGGACGACGAGCCGTTCGCGGAAGAGAGCGAGCAGTTCGGGGGTGTGAGCTTCTTCGGCGAGGACGGTGCCGATGAGGGAGAGGCCGTTGGGGCGGAGGAGGGAGCGGGAGAAGTTTTCGAGCGTGGCGATGAGGTCGCCGGTGGTGGAGCCGGTGTCGACGGGCGGTTCGGCGAGTTGGAGGGTGCGGAGGGCGGCGGTGGCCAGATCGGCCTTGCCGGGCCAGCGGCGATAGATGGTGGGTTTGCTGACGCCGGCGGCGAGGGCGATGTTGTCGAGTGACATGCGGCTGTAGCCCTCTTCGGCGAGGTGGCGAAGGGTGACTTCGAGGATTCGGCGTTCCGTTTCCGGATCGCGCGGTCGGCCGGCGGTTTTGTCTTCTACTTTTTTTGCGGCCACAATGCCATCTTGACAATCTATATCGATACGATACAGTATCGTAATTGAAGTCATTGCGCAAAAGGAGAGGCGATGAAGATCGGCATTATTGGATCGGGGAACGTTGGGGGCACGCTGGGGGTGCGATTTGCGGGGGCGGGGCACGCGGTGGTGTTCGCGTCGCGGAGGCCGGATTCGGCGGAGATGGTTGCGTTGGCGGCGCGCGCCGGGAACGGAGCCCAGGTAGCGACGGTTGCCGAGACGGTGGCCGAGAGCGATGTGGTTTTGTTGGCGACGCCGTGGCCGGCGACGCGGGAGATTCTGGAGGGTGCGGGTTCAATGGCGGGAAAGGTGTTGATTGACGCGACCAATCCGCTGTTGCCGCGACTGGCTGGGCTGGAGTTCGGGACGACGACGTCGGGGGCCGAGCAGGTGGCGGCGTGGGCGCCGGGGGCGCGCGTGGTGAAGGCGTTCAACACGATTGGCTTCAATGTGATGGCCAATCCGTCATTCGGCGGGACGAAGGCGGTTCTGTTTTACTGCGGCGATGACGCGGCGGCCAAGGCGCAGGTGGGCGAGTTGGCGTCGGCGATTGGATTTGATGCGCGGGACGCGGGTCCGTTAACGCAGGCGCGCTTGCTGGAGCCGTTCGCGTTGTTGTGGATTTCGCTGGCGTTGCAGCACGGCTATGGGCGCGGGATCGGGTTTCAGTTGCTGGAGCGAGGTGGCGAATGAGCGTGCGGAACGTGAATGCGGTGCGGCCGGGGAGGCCGAAGCGGGTGGCGATCGTGATCGCGAATCCGGCTGTGTCGACGACGACGGGTTGGCCGGTGGGGTTCTGGTGGAGCGAGTTGACGCATCCCTATTTCTGCTTCCGGGAAGCGGGATACGAGGTGGAGATTTTCAGTCCGGACGGGGGCGCTGCGAGGCCGACGGGATGAGCGACCCGAGAGACCCGAGCGGGTACTCGGCGGGGGACTTGATCACGATGGGGTTCATTGCGACACCCGCGCTGGCCGGTCTGACAGCCGGGACGGCCCCGGTTGGTTCCATCGATGTAGATGGATTCGACGCCATTGTGGTGGCCGGCGGACAGGCGCCGATCTTCACGTTTGACCGGGCGACTGTGCTGCATGAAAAATTCGCGGCCTTCCATGCGGCAGGGAAGATTGCCGCGGCGCTCTGCCATGGCGTTGCGATTCTGCGGTATGCGCGGGGCGCCGATGGGGAGTTGATCGCCCGCGGGAAAACCGTGACTGGATTTGCCAATGTGGAGGAAGATTTTGCCGACGATGCCGTGTGGAATATGGGTCTCTTGGCGCGTGGGCAGCATGTGATGCCGTGGCGGATTGAGGACGCGATGCGCGAGGCGGGGGCGAACTATGTGCAGGCAGGACTGTGGCGATCGTTTGCCGTGCGCGACGGCAATCTGATCACCGGGCAGCAGAACTTCTCCGGCGCCGAGACGGCCCAGTTAGTGATTCGCGCTCTGGGGGAATAGGCGGAGAAATCCGGCGGCGGCGATGGCACCGATCTCCTGTTGGCCCTTGGGGCTCAGATGGGTGCGATCGTGCTTGCCGTCGGCGGTGGTGGCGCCGAGGGCGTCGCTCGCGGCCAGTCCGATCCGCTCGCTGAGTTCCTTTGTTTGGGCGTACATGTCCAGAAGCGGTGTTTTCGTTGCGGCGGCGAGCTGACGGGTTTGTTCGACGTAGGGCACGAGGCAGTCGGCTTTGATTTTGCCGTCGCTGGTGAAGTTGCGGCGAACGATGGAGGTCACCAGAACGGGCGTGGCGCCGGCGGCGCGGGCTTCGTTGAGATATTGGAGTAGATTGGCGCGGAAAGTGGTGGTGGGGTCGGTCTCGCGGTCAGGGCCTTTGCCGGGACAGTCGTTGTGACCGAACTGGATGAGGATGTATTTCGCGGTGCCATCAATGGCTGGTTTCCAGGAGCCTTCGTCGCGGAAACTCTTCGAACTGCGGCCGTTGCGGGCGAGATTGCGGACTTGGGCTTTCCCGGCGAGGGCGGCGCGGAAGCCGGGGCCCCAGCCGCCCCCTTCGGCAACGGTGGAATCCCCGACGAGGGTGATGGGCGTTTGGGCGGAACAGACCACGGCGGCCAGCAGGAAGAGGCGCATGGCGCTATCGTCGCATGGGTTTGAGAACGATTGCTTCCAAATTCATAGCGGCGGCGCCGGATGGGGCGTTGGACTGGAGAAGGAGCGTTTGTTCGCCGGACTTCAATGCCATGGCTCCGACGGTGAACTGCCGGAAGACCTGGGCGTCGCCGGTGACTTCGGTTTTCCCGTTCAACAATACGTCGCCGGCCTTCAGGAAGAAGGGCAGGCCACCGCTGGACTTCGGAGCGGCGTAGCGGAGACTGATCTGATATCGGCCCGCTTTGGGAATGTTGATCTTCCAGGTGGGGACGTCTTCGGGGCGGGTCCAGCGGGTCAGGTAGGCGTGGCCGAAGATGTTCTCCATCTTCAACCGCTGGCCAAGGCTGGATTCGATTTCGGCGGAGGCGGCTGGAAGTGTGATCGTGCCGTCCTCGGCTGGCTTTTCAAAGGCTGGAATGGCGCGGGGTGTCCCATCGAGCTGGAGGGCGACGACGGAGGCGATGTCGTCCGGTGCGCTGGCGGGGAGATTGACCACGATGTCGTCTCCATCGCGGGCGGCGGTGAGCGACCTATTCCGATCGGCGAGCAGGTAGGCCTTGTGCACGATGTTCTGGAGGCCGGCGACGCGGAGTTTTCCGTCCGCGGGCCAGTTAAAGACGTGCAGGTAGAGCGTGGATCCTTTTACCGTGGCGCGGCCATGGAAGGGGAGGCTCCGGAACGGGGAGGCGGTGGTTTCGTAGATGGCCTCCCCATTGGCAGACATCCAACGGCCGATGGACTCCAGCCGTTCGACAAACTCCGGTTGGATGGTGCCGTCCGGACGGGGGCCGACGTTCAGGAGCAGGTTGCCGCCTTTGCTGACCACTTCAATCAACATGCGAATGAGATCGCGGTCCGTTTTGAACTCCGTCTCGTATTTGTTGTAGCCCCAGCTGTCGGTATTGATGGTGACGCAGCTTTCCCAGAGCAGCGGCTTGCCATCGGCACCGGTAAGCCCGGTGGCGGGCACGAACTGTTCCGGGGTGCCGAAGTCGGCCTTGTTGCCGGGCCGGCGGTTGTAGAGCCGGTCGTTAATCAGTGTGTTGGGCTGGAGGGAGCGGATGAGGTCGTAGATCCCATCGGCGTTGATCTCCTCCGGCTTGTGTTCCCATTCACCATCGAACCAGATGGTGGCCACGTCGCCATAGTTGGAAAGCAGTTCGCGCAGTTGGCCCTTCATCGATTCCAGGTATCGAGGGAGATCGCCGTCCTTGTCCTCCGGCTTCACCGTATCCCAGGAGCGGAGGGGGCGGTAGTCAGGGTGTTTCCAATCCATGATGGAGTGGTAAAAACCGAGCCGCAGGCCGGAGCGCTGGGCGGCATCGGCCAGCTGTTTGAGCGGATCACCGGGGTACTGGGTGATCTTCATGTCGTAGTTGCTGACGCCGCTGCGGTAGATGGAGAAGCCGTCGTGGTGCTTGGAGGTGATAACGACGTACTTGGCGCCGGCGTTCTGGAACAGGTTGGTCCATTCGGCGGCGTTGAACTTGACCGGGTTGAACTGGCGGGCGAACTTGTCGTAGTCCGCCTGGGGAATCTGCAGCTTGTGCCGCGCCCATTCGTGGCGGCCGATGACCGAATACGGGCCCCAGTGGACGAAGATGCCGAACTTGGCGTCGCGGAACCAGCGGGTGCGCTCGGCGTCGGGCGCTGGTGGCGTCTTGGGTTGGGCAAAGGCCGGGAGGGACGCGAGGATCAGGCAGAGGAGTGTGGCGGCGCGCATAGCCTTATTAGAGAACAGGTTTCGGCATCTCGATGACTTGCGAGGGGCTGGCCGCCTGAATGCCCGAGTGCATTCCTTGCAAAGAGCGGAGCATGGAGGATAGCTCCGGCCAGTCGGTATCGATGAGCGAAGCGGTGGACTCCAGCATATTCCGGTTGAGCAGGCTGATGAACAGCGAGACCAGCTCTGGATCGCGCCAGCCACGGGTAACCTCGTCCTCCAGGACACGCGTGGCCTCTTCGACGGTGAAGGCGCGTTTGTAGGTGCGTTCGGTGATGAGCGCGTCGAAGATGTCGACGATCTGCAGAATGCGGGCCAGTAGCGGAATGTTTTCGCCGCTGAGACCGTCGGGATAGCCGGATCCATCCCATTTTTCGTGGTGGGACCGAATGATGGGCAGCACGGGAGCGAGGCTCTTCATGGGGCGGCAGATCTCTTCGCCGCGCACTGTGTGCTGTTTCATGATGACCCATTCGGCATCGGTGAGCCGTTTGCTGCCGTGGAGAATGCTATCGGGGATGGAAACCTTACCGATGTCGTGGAGGAAACCGCCACGATAGAGCGCGACCAGTTCCGGCCGGGACAGGCCGAGCGCGACGCCAAGCGCAACGCTATAGGTGGCCAGACGTTGGCAATGTTCGGCCGTATAAGAATCCCTGGCTTCCACCGCCTGGGCGAGGGCGAAGAGGATGGTTTCGGCTTCGTCGAGCGAATCGATGGCGGTTTTGTGACGCAGCAGCGCGCGGACGCGGGCGCGGAGGACGGATGGATGGAGCGGTTTTGTAAGGTACTCATCGGCACCGGCGTCGATGCCGAGCACTTCGTGTTCGGCGCCCTGCATGCTGGTGATCATCAGGATCGGCAGCAGCTGGGTCTTCCGGCTGCTCTTCAGCCGGCGGCAGAACTCCGGACCGCTGATGTCGGGCATCATGAGATCCATCACAATCAGGTCCACCGGCTGTTTTTCCAGAATCTCGAGGGCGGCGCGGCCGGTTGCGGCCTCAAAGAACTCGTATTGGCCGGCCGATCGAAGCATTCCCTTCGCCAGGCGGCGATTGATTTCCAGAGAGTCTATGAGGAGTAGTCTGCCGGAGCGGCCTCCGTCCTGGATGGGTTCCGCCGACAGGCCCGCGGGAATGGCGGGGATTGTCGACAGAGACTGCTCCGGCGGGGGGCGTAATTCGGACAAAAAATTGGATAAGCTGCCTGCGTCGGACACTCGATTCAGTGCCTCCTTTGCTACTATCGGCCTGTAGGCACTGAACGTTTAGGCCTTTCATCTAGGATTTTTACCCTAGGAAGCCGGAGGATTGAAGGATGCGGAGTTTGATGATGCTGGCGCTGTTGGCGCTACCGATGTGCGCCGAGACGCTGAGCAAGGGCGAGCGGGACCAGGCGATGAGCCATTTGCACGCAACGCGGAAGCAGGTGCTGGACCTGATCGCGCCGTTGAGCGAGGCGCAGTGGACGTTCAAAGCCGGGCCGGACCGCTGGAGCATCGCCGAATGCGCCGAGCACATTACCGAGACGGAGAATATGCTGCGCGGGTTGATTCAGCAGAGCGCGAAGAAACTGCCGGTGGATGAGACGAAGCGCGCCGCGAAGGCGACGAAGCGGGAGGCTGGCAACAAGGCGGTGTTGGAGCAGATGGCCGACCGCAGCAAGCGCGCCTCGGCGCCGGGCGAGATCCGGCCGACGGGCCGGTTCGCGTCGAAGGCGGCGCTGGTGGCGGCGTTGAACGAACGGCGCGACGTTACCATCAAGTACGTCGAAACGACCGATGAGGATCTGCGCGGCCGGTTCTTCCAAATGGGCCCCGGGCGGGAGATGGACCTGTACGAGATGATTCTGATGATCAGCGGCCACGCCGAGCGGCACATGCTGCAGATGAAAGAAGTGACCGCCGCCCCGGGGTACCCGAAGAAGTGATCACCCATCGCGAGGTGGGGGCGAACGGGATTCGCCTCCAT
This sequence comes from Bryobacteraceae bacterium, assembly GCA_044358225.1. Classification (GTDB taxonomy): domain Bacteria; phylum Acidobacteriota; class Terriglobia; order Bryobacterales; family Bryobacteraceae. The sequence goes on from JBIKOG010000040.1 coordinate 13,880, forward strand.
ATTGCCGAGGCGGGCGCGGGGCCGCTGGTGATCTTGTGCCACGGGTTTCCGGAGAGTTGGTATTCGTGGCGGCACCAGTTGCCTGCGCTGGCGGCGGCGGGTTTTCACGCCGTTGCGCCCGACATGCGCGGCTACGGTGGCACTGACGCGCCGGCCGCCGTGGACGCCTATCACATGCTGCATCTGGTGGGGGATGTAGTGGGGTTGGTCAAGGCGCTGGGGCACGAGCAGGCCTTGCTGGTTGGCCACGATTGGGGTGCCGCGGTGGTGTGGCAGGCGGCGCTTTTGCGGCCCGATCTGTTCCCGGCGGTGGCGGCGCTGAGCGTTCCGTTCCGGCCTCGCGGCGCGGCGGCGCCGTTGCGGCTGCTGCGCAAAGCGGGGTTGGACAACCACTACTGGTTCTACTTTCAGGAAGAAGGCGTGGCCGAGCGCGAGTTCGAACGGGATCCGCGGTTGGCGCTGCGCCGGATGTTCACGGGGCTATCGGGGGAGGGTTCGCCGCTGTATGTTCCGGCGGGCCACGGATTTCTGGATGGCATGACGGACGTGCCCGCTTTACCCGCTTGGTTGACCGAGGCCGACCTGGACACGATGACCGCCGATTTCGTTCGCACCGGATTTCGCGGCGGGCTGAACTGGTATCGGAACCTGGACCGGAACTGGGAGCTGCTGGCGCCGTGGGCTGGGGCGACGATTACACAGCCTGCACTGTTCATCGCGGGCTCCAACGACCCCGTCATTGCTCCGATCGGCGGGCGGTCACCGATCGCGGCGATGCAGGCCGCGCTGCCGCAGTTGGCCCCGCCAGTGTTGATCGATGGCGCCGGCCACTTCATTCAGCAGGAGCGGCCCGACGACGTCAACGCCGCCTTGCTCCCGTTCCTTACAGCTTGCGCGCGACGACCATCGTAACGTCGTCGGTGGGCGAGCATTCGCCGAGGAAGGCGCGTAACTGGCGGGCGATCTCCATCAGCACTTCGTCGGCGGAGCGGTCCAGGCACGACGCGGCGATCTGGGCCACGGCCTCTTCGCCGAACTCTTCGTCCTTGGCGTTGGGGGCCTCCGAGACGCCGTCGCTGTACATCACCAGCAGGTCGCCGGTTTCCAGTTTCGTGCGGCCGCCCACGTAGTTGATGTTGGGCAGAATGCCGAGCACGGGGCCGCCGGCGGTGAGCAGTTCCACCTTGCCGTTCTGGCGGGCGATGACGGGCGGGTTGTGCCCGGCGTTGGCGTACTCCATTTCGCCGGTCACCGGATCGATGGCGGCGAAGAATCCGGTGATGAATTTGTTGTCCGGCGTGTTGGCTTTCGTGGAGTGATTCAGGCGGCTGACCAACTTCGCCACATCCGTCTGCAACTCGCACAGGGCGTGCACGCGGGCCTGCAGGCTGGACATAAGCAGCGACGCGGCGAGCCCTTTGCCGCTGACGTCGGCGACGACGACGAAGATGCGGCCGTCGGCCATGGGCACGTAGTCGAAATAATCGCCGCCTACCGAGCGGCAGGGCAGGGAACGGCCGGACAACTGCAGCCCGGGAAGCACCGGGGGCGACTGCGGGAAGAGGCTGCGCTGGATGTCGGCGGCCTGTTCCAGATCGTGCGTCAGGAGCCGCTCGGCGTGTTCCACTTCGACGAGCCGCGCGTGTTCAATGCGGATGGCGGCGATGTTGGCGAAGACGGTGAGCAGGCTGAGCGCTTCGGCGTCGAAGGGGTATAGGATGTTGGGCGTGTCGACGTAGAGAATACCGATGACCTGCGATTCCGTTTGGAGCGGCACGGCCATCAGGCTTTTGATCTTCTGCTGGACGATGGTTTGGGAGGCGCGCAGGAGCGAATCGTTGCTGGCGTCCTGCACCAGAAGCGACGCGCGTTCGCGCATCACTTTATCGCGAACGGCGGAGGAGACGCGGAAGCCGTCGCCCTTGTGGGCGCGGGTTACGAGTTCGCCGTTTTCGAGTGTCATGAGGATGCCGCGTTTGGCGCCAACGGCGTCGAGCGCGAGATCGAGCGTGATGCCGAACAGGCTTTCGATGGGCTTGAACGATGCCAGTTCGCGGCCGGCGCGGACGAGGGCTTCCATGCGGCGGTTGGCCCGTTCGAGTTCGATGCTGCTGGGGCCGCCGGTTTGCCGGGAGGAGAAGTTGGCCGAATCGAGCCGGATGATGAAAGTGGAATCGGGCCGGATGGCGGCGCCGGCTTCGTCCTCGACAAATTCCAGCGGGCTGGCAATGGGCTTTGTGCTCCCGGCCTTCTGGGAATCGAATTCGATGATCTGGCGGCCGGCGACGATGCGGTCCCCGGGCGACAGACGGTGTTCGCGAATCAGGTTGAGACCGTTGACCGTCGTGCCGTTCTTGCTGCCCATGTCGCGGACGATCCACGCATCGCCGGCCCATTCGAAGGCGCAATGCTGGCGGGAAAGCATTGTATCGCCGGGCATGGGCAGGTTTACCGATTCCGACCGGCCCATGATGTAGGGGGAGACGGAAAGGCGGATCGGACGGGATTCTCCGTCGGGTCCAATCAACAAGATGTCGGATTCTACAATTTCAGGCATGCGGCGCGGCTATACTGTGAAAGTATCTCATGATGGCACAAGGAACTCGCGCACTGGCGGGACCTTGTTTTGGAGAGGATAAATGAGCGCAACTATTAACAATCGGCAGAACGGTGATGTGGTCCTGGTGGACGTTGGGGGGAAGATCACTTTGGGTGACGGCTCCGTGGCGATTCGCGAGGCGGTGAAGAAGCTGGTGGCGGACGGCAACAAGAAGATCGTCCTCAACCTCGGCGAAGTCACCTATATCGACAGCTCCGGCATCGGCGAACTGGTGTCGGCCTTCACAACGGTCTCTAACAACGGCGGGAATCTAAAACTCCTGAACCTGACCAAGCGCGTCCAGGATCTGTTGCAGATCACGAAGCTCTACACGGTCTTCGAAGTTTTCAACGACGAACCGAGCGCGGTCGCCAGCTTCTAGCTTGTTTTTTCGGGACGGGGCCGTGGCAGTTGCGCGCGGCCCGTTCTGATTATGGAACTGCGCTCCACTCCGTCTGCGATCCGGGCCCTGCTGCAACGGGACCGGGTGTGGTGCGTCTATGCGCTCGGAGATCTGGCGCCGGCGATGTTTCCGAAGACCAGGTGGTTCGCGCCGGATCTGACTTTGGTGCTGCACGACTACGGCACCTGCATCCTCTTCGCGATGGGCGAGGCGAGCGTGGCGGAGGCGTTGGCGCATGTGCAATGGCCGGTGCATCTGCAGGTGCAGGCGCCCGCGCTGGCCGCGGTGGAGCGCGTGGCGATCGTGACGAAGCGCCAGTTGATGTGGCGAATGGGCTGGACCGGCGATCGCTCCGGCTGGGTGGACGTTTCGCGCGCGCGGCGGTTGACGGCGGTCGATGTGCCGGCGTTGGAGCGGCTCTACGCCGAGGGCGCGGCGGCCGGGGAGTCACCCGATTTTTTCTTTCCGTCGATGGTAGACGATGGCGTGTTCTTTGGCGTCTGCGAGGGCGGGGAGATTCTGGCGGCGGCCGGGACGCATCTGTACGCGCCCGGCGAAGGCGCCGCGGCGATGGGGAATGTCTACACGCACAGCGCGTGGAGGGGGCGCGGGTTGGGGCGAATCGCGACGTGCGCGACGCTGGGCGCGCTGGCCGAGTTGGAAACGGTTGGCCTGAACGTGCGGGCGGAGAACGCGGCGGCGATCAGGGTGTACGAGTCGTTGGGCTTCCGGAAGCACTGCGAGTTCTTTGAGGGGCTGGCGACGGGGCCGCGCTGACGGCGACGATGCTACCGCGGTACATGCCCATGCCACAGGTGAAATGGACCTCTCCCTGGGGCTGCGCGGGCAGGGTCAAAAGCGCCGTGCCGCCCGGCGGGATGTCGCGCGAGAGTCCCAGGGCAGGGAAGACGATGCGGCCGCCGCAGTTGCCTTCGGCGGTGCGCGTGATGGCGAGCGTGACGGGTTTGCCTGGTGGGATTTCCAGGCGCATGGGCTCGTAGCCGTGCGCAGTGATGCGGAGCCGCGCGGCCCCGGCAGGGATGGGTTGGTTGTTCACGCGGCTGACCACGGCGGCGACGGGGAGTGTGAAGGGGATCGTCACGACGTCGTTGCCGAGTTGCAGTTGGAACCAGAGTTTGTACTGGCCGGGGGTGGAGAAGTTGGCCGCGACGCGCAGGCGGTCCGGCGGCGGCGTGCGGGTGTGGTCGTGCGCTTCGCCGGGCGGTGCGTTGTCGATCGGGTGGGCGTGGAGGAGGCTCGACAGTCCTTCGCCGGCGATGACGACGTGCGCCCAGGCGCCGAGGTACGGCTGCCATCCGCGAATGGTGTCGCCCACGCGAAAGACGAGTTCGACGTCTTCCCCGGCGCGAATTTTGTCAGCGTTCTCCAGCGTCACGCCAGGGTTGGCCGCGGGCGGCGCCGGGTGGGGCTCGGGGCCGGTGGCGTCGAGTCGTAGTGCTCCACGCGCTGGTTGCCGCCGGGCGGGGTGTAGTCGGAATAGACGCGGAACCGGCCGGCGTGCGGGAAGGTGAAGGGCACCTCCCAGATGCCCTGTTCATTGACCTCCGGATGAATGTGCGCGAAGGTTTGGCGGTCGTGCGAAATCACCAGCACATGCATCGGTTTTTCGTGGACATGCTCCAGGTGGCGGACCAGTTTCCCCTCTTTGCCGGGAACGCGGAAACGCAGCACTCCGGGCATTTGCGGTGTCGCATATTCGCCGTAGAATTCGTGCGCCAGCAGGTAGGGGAAAGCAGGGTGGCCGCTGTTGTTTGTCGACAGGAAGTAAGCGTAGGTGCCGTCCGGATATTCCGGGGTGGTGGCCATGCGCCCGTTGTATTCGTCCAGATCGCCAGACCCCGGGACGTACTCATAGTCCTCCGCAAACGCACCTAGCGGGTACTCCTCGCTCACCGGCGGGCCGGCCTGGCCGGGGGCGAGCCGGGTGCCATCGGGCCAGCGGTCGCGCGTTTGGATCTTGCGGAGCTGGTAGCTCGATCGCATGCGCGCGCCGCCGGTCCAGGGTCCGTAGACGGGATAGCCGTCGAGCGCGAATCCGATGAGCGGCGAGTGGCGTTTGCGGTCCGGCAGCAACTCTTCCAGCAGGCCCGGCCGCGGTGCGCCGTGGGTGGCCTTGGCATTCATCGCCACCGTATCGAAGTGCCACAGATTCTGGCCGCGGTAGGAGGCCGCTTCGAAGGGATTGGGGATGGGCACGCCGTTGACGAACACGCCGGCGTGGCTGGCGGGAATGTGGGCGTGCGGGCCCGTCGCCGGGGGCGGCCGCAGCGGAATGCGGAAGGTGTGTTGGCGTGGCGCCGCTGATTGCTGCTGCGACACGCCAAGCGGACCCAGCCAGGCCAGCGAGATGCCGCCCGACCGCACAACCACTTCGCTCTCCGTGATGTCGACGCTGTGCACATCCGGCTGCGCAGCTCCCGGCGCCTTGGCACGGATCCACACCTGCCGCGCGGGTTGCGCGGCGAGTGTGGAGAAAAGCAGTGCTGCGGCGAGGAGGCGCATGTTACCGGATGGTGATGTGGACCGGATTCGACGGCTTGCCCGCGGCCGTCACGACGACATCCACCTTGCCTTTGCCGGTCAGCGATTGAGGCAGGGACAGGTTGATCTGGTCCAGCCCGGCGTAGGTGCCCTGCGGCCCCGCGTAGGCCACCGGAACCATTACGCCACCTACCGTCGCGGTCACGTCCTTTGCCCCATTCAGCCCCGTCCCGTACAGCACAAGCGTGGCCTGTTCGGTGGCCGCGCCAATCGCGATTGGGCTGTTGACGAGTTCATAGACCACGTTCCTGCAAGTGACGCGCGCCACCTGCGCCACCGCCGCGTTTTCCGAGTTGGCGCGGAACAGGCCAGGATACGTATTGACGATGTGAATCGCTCCCGGCACAGTCACGCCGCCGGCGGTGATGCGCACCGTCGCCAGTCCCGTTGCGACGGTTTCCGGGATCCGGTAGTTCAGCTGTTTCTGCGACGCATAGGCGATGGGCGCCTGCGTCGACGCGCCGGACGCGTCGATGATCGTCACCGTGGCTCCGCCCAGCGAAAGGGGCCAGTTCGCCGTCGCGGCCGCTTCGGTGGTGGTGGCCAACTTGCCTTCGAACTGGGCGAACGCGGTCATCAGCGCGCCCGGCGTCACCGGTCCGCCTTCGAGCGATGCCGACGACCAGTGAAGCGCGTTCGATTGTACGATCCCGCCGCCGGCGTCGTCGCCACTCGCATTGCGGTACGACGCGCCGTCGGCCGCGTTGAAAAGCACGACACCGTTCACCCAGATCCCAATGGCGCCTAGCCCCGTATTCGTGCGCGTGCCCGAAGCCGCCTGCGGCGCTCTCGGCAGCGCGGCCTGCACGTTGATCGACGCGGCGAAATTCATGAACACGCCGCCGTTCATACCGCCCGCGAACCAGGGCCCGATGACGTAGCTGGGCAGGTTATTCGAGTTCACGTAGACGGTGCTGGTTGTGGTGCGGATGCGCTGGATATCGGCCTTCGCGGGAGTGGTAACGCCGCCGCCCGCCGTCCGTGCGCCGGCCGGCTGCGCGCCCGGCCAGGTGGTCTGCGGGCCGGCGGAGGGATCCCATCCGACCACCGCGCGCGCCGTGGTCGTCGCATTGTCGGTCTGCCACGCTTTCAACGTCGGATCAGTCGTGTTGCGCGCGCCGGAGAACTGGCCGCTGTTGAAGTAATCCTGCGCCTCGGCGGGAACTGTCACCTGGCCCTGCGCCACCGTCCCGTAATACTGCAGCCCGATGAGGTAGGGGAACGCCGGCGTGCCGTCGTCCTTGATGGTGATGAAGTAGGCGTAGGTGCCGTTGGGGTAGTCCGGCGTCACCGTGGTGCGCCCGTTGAACTGGTCCAGATCGCCAAGGCCGGCCACAAACTCGTTGTCTTCGATGTAGCGGCCCAAGGGGAACCTTTCGTCAATGGCCGGGCCTTGCTGCGCCGCGGTCAGCTGTTGCGATACGCCCCGGTGATAACCCAGCGCCCACTCGGGCAGCGAGTCGCGCTGCGTCATTTTGCGCAGCTGATAGCCGCTCTTCATGCGTTTGATCGGACTCGCCGCGTTCTTCGGATCGCTGTACCCATACGGCCCGTAGATCGGGTGCCCGTCGAGCGCCCAACCCAGAATCGGGGAGTGCTGCCAGCCGCTCTGTTTTTCGCGATACGTGTTGCCGATGCGGCTGGTGGCGATGACTTCGATGTTGTCGCCAAGCTGCGCCCGCAGGCAGACCGGCTGCACGTGGTTGTGATATTGCCCCTGGCCGGGCTGGTGCGCCAGGCAGGAATCGAAGGTGTCTTTTTCGCCGAACAGCGCGTCGCGCAGCCAGATGCCGTCACCGGTCTGCATCGCTGGCGGCTGGGCGAAGGCCGCGCCCACGGCGGCCACGAAGAGCAGAAATCGCAGTTTCATACTCTCTGAGCGTACCGGCAATTACCCTGTTTTCCCTGCTAAGTTCTCGTTAAGAATCACCACTGGAACGCGAGGTTGAAACGGAACGCGCGGCCGTCGTTCAAAGTGTTGGTGATGTAGCCGAACTCGGGAGTGCCAAGAATGGCGCCGGGTTCGGCGAACTGCGGCGTGTTGAGCAGATTGATCGATTCCCCGCGCAGCACGATCTGCGTTTCATGCGGGGTCTTCCAGGTGCGCGTGATGGCGGCGTTGACGTTGCGGATAGGGCCTTTGCGGAATACATTGGCGCCCAGATTTCCTGTCTCTGCGCCCGCGCGAATGAACGAGAAAGCGGTCCGCGGCAGCAGCGCCACGGAGGTGTCCGGGTTCCCGATCGTACGGCCCAGAATGGAAGGGTCCAGCAGATTCGGCCGGTCCCCGCCGTTGCCATCCACGTTGCCGAAGCCGGGCCCATCGAGCGTCGTCAGGTTGAACGGCGTGCCCTGTTTCAACAGCACCACGCTGCTCCCCGTCCAGCCCTTCCACGTGTACGAAACCCGGGCCAGGAAGGCGTACGGCTGGTCGAACTGGCTGCGCGCCTTGCGGTCGCGATGGGTCTCGTATTCGCTCTGGCTGCGGGAGAGTCGCGAATCGGCGTCGTAGGCCGTGTTGGTGTAATCGGCGCCCAGGTCCATGGCCTTGCTGAACCAGTAGGCCGTGTCCAACGTGATGCCCTTAATGCTCGGCGCCACCAGCGTCACGCGCCCCGCGTCGAAGTACCCGCGCGAACCGTTCAGTACGCGCCGCACATCGGCCAGTACGGCGTCCGGACGGCGGCTGTTAATGGTCGCCGTTGTCTGCGGAATGCCCGCCACCGGATGCGCGCGATTGGTGTACCACATCACCGGAAGCTTGTGCGCGCGGCTGCCCGTGTAGCCGGCCTGCATGCGCCAGTTGGCGCCCAGCGCGCGCTCCCAACTGGCGTTGTATTGGTAGTGGTACGGCGTTGCCAGCTTCGGGTCCATCAGGTATAAATTCGGCTTCGGCGCCTCTCCCGAACCGCTGAACGGGTTCAGTAAATCCGGTGCCAGAATCACCAGCTTCACGCTGCGCGGTGGCGACAGCCGGACCTGCGAATACGACACCGGCATGATCTCGCCAAAGTGCACACCCGCCGCGGCGCGCAATACGCCCCACGCGCCCGGCAGACGGTGCGCCAGCCCCACGCGCGGCGCCACGTTGTTGCAGTCCGTACCGTAGGCAATTCGGTCCAGCCCGTTCACCTCATTCGGCCGCCCGATGCACTCCCAGCGCACGCCGTACTGCACTGTCAAATTCTTCGTCGCCCGCCACGAATCCTGCGCAAACGCCGCGCCCAGGCTCTGCCGGAACCCACGCCAGACATCGCCCACCGACGCCAGATATTGCGATGGCGTGCCCACGCGCAGGTTTTCGATCCCCGTGCGCCCGAAGTCATTCGAAAACGAAAAATAGCCGCGGTGCGAATCGGTCTCCATGCCGTTGAACTGCCGGCGAATAAACATGCCGCCCGCCGTCCAGGTGTGCTCCCCGCGCACCGCGCTATATGCCGCTTCCTGGCGATAAATGTTCTGCGCGCGGTCAATCGGAATCGTTCCCAACGGCCCCAGCGTGGTCAACCCCGCAATGGCCACCATCGGCCCCACTGCGTTCGGCTCCGGCACCAGCAGGCTGCCGATCCGGTCAAACGCCGAGGTGATCTGCCAATGGCCCGCCGGCGCCCACGTCAGTCGCGCCCGATGCGAGCGGGTGCGCGTGTCCGGGTTCTGCCCGGCCACCAGTTGAAACGCCTCCACCGCCTGGCTGGTGAATTGATACTGCGCATAAATGCGCTTATGCTCCAGCCGCCACGTGGCGTCGTTGCCGTCAATGTGCTGCGGCGCATTGGTATTCAGCGCCCGCGGATTGATATCGGTTCGATTGGGCAGAACGGCCGGATAGGCCGCCAGAAACTTCGTCACAATCGCGCGTCGCGCGGGGTCGGCAATCAGCGCGCTCCGCTCCTCGGGGCGGGGAACCAGCACGTTGCCGTTCACCTGTCCACGCAGCTTATCCTGCGACCCCTGCACCGAAAAATACCCGTCTTTCCACGGCGTGAACCCACTCTGAAACCCGTACCGGTTTTCATGCGCCGGCTTCACGTCGCCCACCTGAAAAAACGCCCGCGCCGCCAGTACGCTGTTCTGGTGATTGGCGAAAAGATTGCCATGCCAATTCGCGCGGCGCACGGCCGATAAATGCGCGGGCGCGGCCGCCGGGGTACCGAACTCGGCGCCGAAGTAGCCGCGGTCGGCGCGGAACTCCTGCACCAGCGTCGCCGTCGCGCCCAGCCGCACATTCAATTCCTTCAGCGCGTTGTTGTCCACCAGGTTGAACTGGACATTCTCATTCCGCCGGCTCTCCCCTTTTGCCGTGTCCTCCTTCCCCAATAGATTCAGCTCCACGCGCTTCTGCGCGTCAGCGGATTCAGCCGGTTTGGGCGCTTGGGCCAGCGCCGCCAAAGAAAGAGCAAGAATGAAGATTCGTTTCACGCGGGTCCTATTAGGTTCCCATACGCTGAAACCAACTCCCGCCGGCGCGCATCACAAATACATCCCTGTTCCTCCATTCGCCTTGTTCTCCGCGAAGGATTCATGCACTGGTTTCCCCACTGCAACACGGTATTCACCCCCAACAAGGATAGTGAGAACATGCAGGACAAAACGCCGCACTCCAAGCGGTATCTACTGGCGTCTGATTTCGACCAGACGCTCAGCTTCAACGACTCCGGCTTCGTCCTGAGCGAACTGCTCGGAGCCTCGAATTTCGAAGAAAAAATCGCCGGTCTGTCCAGGACCCATTTCGTGCAGCAGGGCGCGGAGCTCTCCCACCTCCTGCTCCACGATCCCGAGTACCGCCGCGTCCGCCGCGAACATCTGCATGAGGTTGGCAAGCGCGTCCGACTTAAACAGAACATCCCCGCCCTCATGAAACTGGTGCAGGATCTGGAGGGTTGCCACTTCTCCTTCTACGTCATCTCCGCCGCCCCGGAAGAGGTCATTCAATCGGCGCTGGAAGGCATCGTGCCGCCCGATCACATCGTCGGCACCCGCTTCCAATATGCCGCCGAAACCGGTGAGATCCAGTCGATTCTGCGCGTCCCGGCCGGCTACGGCAAGGTGGCCGCGCTGGAAGAATTGCGCGCCCGCCTGGGCGTCCCGCACGACCGCATCGCCTACGTCGGCGACGGCAGTTCCGACGTCCACGTCATGCTGCATCTGAACCGCTGCGGCGGACTGACTATCGCGGTCTCGGAGAACAAGTACATCACCGAAATTGCGCGCCGCACCGTGTTGGCCGATGACGCGCTCGGCGTCGCAATCCCTATCCTCGAAGAACTCATGGACTGGGCCCCCAGCCGCATCCGGAACGCCTTTGAGGCCCATGGTCACGTCCTACACGAATGGGACAAAGTCCGCACCGATACCGTCAAGTTCCGCCCCGTCCCGGTGGCATCGCAGGTGACGAACTAATGGTCGCCGAGTGGATCGGATGGGTGGCCACCGCCGCCTTTGCCAGTTCCTATTTCTGCCGCGAGGGCCGCTCGCTACGAGCGGTCCAGGGAGGTGCCGCCATGTTATGGATCGGCTACGGCATCTTCATTCGCGCCACCCCTGTGATTGTCGCCAACGTAATTGTCGCCGCCGCGGCGGGATACTCTTTGTGGAAGTCACCCCGATAGTTTCAGTATGATGAAAAGATCGGGGAATAATTGTAACTGTCCGCCCCACGTCGGAGACGGACAAAACCTGCTGCTTTTCGCCATTACCTGACGAAAACATCTCTCCCCATCTGATCCTTCAAACGAAAAGGGGTAAAGCGTCCTATGCGACGACTCTCGCTATTCCTGTTTGTGCTCGTTTGGGCCACCGCCCTGCTTGCGCAGACCACAGCTGAAATCCTTGGAACCGTGGCCGACGAAAGCGGCGCGAGCATCCCAGGCGCAAAAATCACAGCCCGCAATACTGCGACTGGGATCGTCTCCAACACCACCAGCGGCGAGGGCGGCCAGTTCCGTTTCCCGCTCCTGCAGCCCGGCAAATACGAAGTAACGATCGAGAAAGCGGGCTTTGCCAAGCTGGTCCGGTCCAATGTAGAAATCCAGTTGAATGAGCGGGCCAACGTTCCCGCTCAGTTGAAAGTGTCCGCCACGCAGGAAGTCATCAACGTCACCGGCGAGGTGCCGCTGATCAACACCACCAACTCCGAAGTCGGCGTCAACTTCGATGCCCAGCGCATCCAGAATCTTCCGCTGGCTCCGAATTCCAACATTCTCAACGCCGCCCTCTCCGTGCCCGGCGTCAGCCAGCTCTCCGCCGGTAACTCCGGCTTTGCCGCCGGCGGCGTCAGCTTCTCCGTTAACGGCATGCGCACGCGGTCGAACAATTTCGTCGTTGACGGCACCGATTCCAACTCTCCCTCCGTCGGTGGCCTGCTCCAGGAAATCAATAATCCCGACACCGTCGGCGAGTTCCGCATGATCACCAACCAGTTCGCCGCCGAGTACGGCCGCGCCGCTGGCAGTGTCGTTAGCATCGTCACCAAGAGCGGCACCAACAGCCTGCATGGCACCGCCTACTGGCGCCACAACGACAACAAACTCAATTCGCGCAGCAATCTCGACAAGCGCGTTTTCACCAGAGCTCCCTGGCGCATTGAAAACCAGTTCGCCGGCACTCTCGGCGGCCCGGTTGTGAAGAACAAGACGTTCTTCTTCGGCAGCATCCTGCGCTGGACCGACCGTCAGTTCGCTTCGGGTTCCGCCATCACCGGTGCTCCCACGGAAGCCGGTAAGGCCATTCTCCGGCCCTTCGCCGCCACTCGCCCCGCGCTGAACGCCATCCTGGACTTCCTCCCCGCCGCCCAAACCGGTACCGGCCAGACGGTCCCCGCCCTCATCGGCGGCCAGAACCTCACCATCCCCGTCGGCACCCTTTCCGGCGCGCAGCCCGCGCTGCTCAACGCCTGGCAGTGGATGGCCAAGGGCGATCATCGCTTCAACGACAAGCACAGCCTCACCGGCCGCATTCTCGCCGATACGCGGGAATCGGTCAGCGGCCAGTCCGTGCCGCCGGGCCTCACCTCGCAGTCGCCCGCGGATCGGATTAACGCCAACTTCGGCGTCACCAGCACGCTCTCGGCCACCATGTTCAATGAGTTCCGTATCGGCTTCGGTCGCTTCAAATCCGCGACCCTCGCCGCCGACACGCGCGCTCTCACCATCCCGTCCATCGAAGTCACTCAGCTCGGCCTCACTGCTTTCAACGCGGCTAACACCCGCACCGCCATCGGCCTGGCCGTGAACCTCCCGCAGACCCAGGTGTTGAACAACTACCAGTTGATGAACAACTTCTCCATCCTGCGTGGCAATCACAACATGAAGATGGGTATCGATATTCGTCGCCAGGATCAGAACCAGGACTTCAATCCCACCATCCGCGGCCGCCTGCAGTATCAAACGCTCCAGGACGTCATCGACGATATCCCCAACGTCCAATCCATCAACAGCTTCCTCCCCGGCGTTCCCCGCTGGCAGGGCTACAAATACTACGACTATTTCTTCTTCGTACAGGACGAATGGCGCGTGAAGCCAAACCTCACGATCACCTACGGCCTCCGCTACGAATCGCCCGGCAACGCCGTCGATTTCCTGAAGCGCACCAACGACAAAGTGCTCGCGCTCAACAACAACAATTCGGCCTACAAAATGGACTTGCCCCCTTCGCGCGACACCAACAATTGGGCTCCCCGCTTCGGCTTCAACTGGCGTCCGCCGAAAATGGGCTTCCTCACCGGCGAAGACAAACTGGTCATCCGCGGCGGCTACTCCCGCACCTATGACCTCATCTTCAACAACATCGTTTTGAACGTGTTCAGTTCCTTCCCCTTCACCGTGGTCACCAACTTCGCCGCCCGCTCCGCCGGCGGTTTCCAGAAGGTGCAGGACATCGCCACCGGTCGCGTGTTGCCCAGCGTCAACAATCCTTCGCAGATCACGCGCACCATCGTGAACCCCACCTATCGCGCGCCTGTCGCCGAACAGTTCAGCTTCCAGATGCAGCGCCAGTTGGGCGCCAGCTGGGCGCTCACCACCGGCTGGGTCGGCACCAAGGGCACCGCGCTCTTCATGTCGCTCGACGGCAATCCCACCGTCGCCGGTAACAACGCCAACGGCACCATTCGCGTCGATCCCACCCGTGGCATCATTCGCGAACGTGCCAATGCCTCCAGCTCGGTCTACCACTCCTGGCAGACCTCGCTTGAAAAGCGCCTGTCGAACAACTTCTCGCTCGGCGCCCACTACACCTGGAGCACCTTCATCGACGACCAATCGGAGATCTTCAACGCCTCTTCCGCCGGGGAAGTCGCCGTTGCCCAGGACTCCTTCAATCGCAAGCCGGAACGCGCCCGGTCCACCTACGACCGGCCGCACCGCTTCACCACCAACTTCACCTGGGAAGTGCCCTTCCTGCGCGAGCAGAAGGGTGTCGCCGGCCACGCCTTCGGCGGCTGGACCATCGCCAACTTCACCACCTTCCAGAGTGGTTCGCCCTTCTCGCCGCTCGCCGGCGTGGACCCCGGGTTCCGCCTCTCCGGTATCGACAGCCTGATCGGCTCCTCCATCCGGCCGAATGTCGCCGGAACGGCCATCGGCGGTCAGCCCGTCGAAACGCTGTTCGGGCAACGCGGCGCGCAGGTCACCGTCCAGATCCCAGCCACCGTCACCAACTTTGCGCCGGGGCTCTTCGGCCTCCCTACCGCCACCTCGCCCCTCGGCAACGCCGGACGGAACATCCTGCGCGCCGATGGCATCGGCAACGTCGATCTCGCCGTCATGAAGTCATTCCGGATGCCCTATCTCGACGGGCACTCGCTCAACTTCCGCGGCGATTTCTTCAACCTCACCAATTCGCGTAATTTCGGTATCCCCGAAGCGCGTATCAACAACGCGGGCTTCCTCAACCAGTGGAATACCGATGGCGGCAACCGCCGCATCGTGTTCACTCTCCGCTACGCGTTCTAACCCCAACCCGAAGGGCCGGCTCCTCCGGCCCTTTCCTTATCGCAGTCCTAAACTCACCACAATATTGATCCCCAGCGCGAACAGCATCGCGCCCAGAAACACGCACACCGGCAGCGTCAATACCCACGCCAGCAGCAGGTTCCGCATCGTGTTCATCTGCAGCCCCGAATGATTCGCGGCCATCGTCCCGGCCACGCCCGACGACAACACATGTGTCGTGCTCACCGGCCATCCGCCGATGTCGGCCGCCGCAATCGTCGCCGCCGCCACCATCTCCGCCGCCGCCCCCTGCGCATACGACAGGTGCGTCTTGCCGATCTTCTCCCCCACCGTCACCACAATCCGCTTCCATCCGATCGTCGTCCCCAGCCCCAGCGCCAGCGCCACCGCCAGCTTCACCCACAGTGGGATGAAACGCACCAGCCGTTGCAACTCCGCCCTCGGCGCCGCCGTCCCCGCCGTGTCCATATGCGCCATCGCCTCCGTCACCAGATACACGTTGCTCCGCAATCGCCCACGCTCCCCGTCGGCAATCTCCGCCATCGATCCACGCCCGCGCAGCGTCTCGCTGATCTCCGCCGTCAGGCTCTCCAGCGCCGCATAGGTGGCCTCCGTTGGTTCCCCATGCGCCTTCAAAAAGCGGGAGACCTCGGCGCCCGCCGATTCCCGGCTCGTCACCGTTCCCCGCGCCTTCTCCTTGTACCCGCGCCCAGCCGTCTCCGCCGCCGTCACCGCCTGCGCCAGCGCCGCCCCGTCCAGCCCGGCATTCACCGAGTACGTCCCCGGCAGAATGCCAATCAGAATCAACAACAACAGCCCCATCCCCTTTTGCCCGTCATTGGACCCATGCGCGAAACTCACCCCCGTGCACGTCAGAATCAGGATCGACCGTACCCACAGCGGCGGCGTCTTGCCCGCCTCCGGCTCGCCGTACAACTCCGCGCGCCGCACCACCGCCTTCATCGCCAACAGTAGCAACGCAGCCGCCGCGAAGCCAAATAGCGGCGATACCAATAGCGACAACCCCACCTCCCGCGCCTTCCCCCAGTTCACCCCGTCGCCGAACGATCCGCCTCCCCGCAGCATCGCATTCGCCATCCCCACGCCCAGTATCGAACCGATCAGCGTATGCGAACTCGATGCCGGCAGCCCCAGATACCACGTGCCCAGGTTCCAGATAATCGCCGACAGCAGCAACGAAAACACCATCGCGAATCCCGCCGCCGAGCCCACGTTCAAAATCAGTTCCACCGGCAGCAGCGCCAGAATCCCAAACGCCACCGCGCCGCTCGATGACAGCACGCCCAGAAAGTTCCAGATCCCCGACCAAACCACCGCCTGCGTCGATCGCAGGGAATTCGTATAAATCACCGTCGCCACGGCATTGGCGGTGTCGTGAAACCCGTTGACAAACTCAAAGCTCAGCGCCAACGCCAGCGCGAAAATCAGGAAACAACTGGAAAGCCACGATAGTTCGCTGAACATGATAAGAGCCTGGGAGGAGCCTCCCATCGTAGCGCCCGATTGTTACGGCAAGATGACGATGGAGCTCGTCTCCTTTGGCCCTTCAACTGCACAGAAATAGTCGTGCGACACATACTCTTTCCCACCGACTTCTCTCCCCGTTGCGAGGCGATGGTCCCCCTCGTCACGGCTCTTGCCCGCCGCTTCGACGCGAAGGTCACGATCCTGCACGTCGTGGAATCGGTACGTCTCTCATCCGATTTCGCGCCATTGGAACACCACCTGGCGACGATTGTTGAAGAACTGCGCGGCAAACTCGACCACTACCATGAGGACGCCTTCCGCGGCATCACCGTCGATCGCGATTTCCGCATCGGACACGCCGTCGACGAGATCGTCGATGCCGCCAAAACGGCCGCACCCGGCTTCATCGTCATGCCCACTCACGGGCGCACCCGTTATCGCGAACTCCTCCTGGGCTCCATCACCGCCGGCGTTCTGCACGATACCGAAAGCCCCGTCCTCACCGCCGCCCACGCCGCCGATCTGCCCAACTACGCGGGGCTCCCCCGTTCGATCGTCTGTGCCGTCGATCTCAGCCCCGCCTCGGCCGGCGTTCTCGCCGCCGCCGCCCAATTCGCCGCCGGCCTAGGCGCCTCGCTGCGCGTCATCCACGCCCTGCCCTCCTTTGGCCTCGCTGGCGGTTTCGCTAACATCGAGTGGGAGGTGCAGGCCCAGAGCCGTCGTAAAGAGTACGCCGCTCTCGCCGCCGAAGCCTTCGTCGCCGAACCTGTCGAGATCGTCGCCGGAGACACCGTCAACGACGCCATTCTCTCTGATCTCGATGCCGTCAATGCCGATCTCCTCATCATCGGCCGCGGTAAAACGCAGGGCATTCTCGGCCGGCTCCGCACCGGTGCGCACGATCTCATTCGCCGCTCTCCCTGTCCCGTCCTCAGCATCTAGGGCCGGGGGAAAGCCCCCAGCCCCGAATGCCCAACGGGTGAAACGGCGCGGTGCTACAACGTCCCCAGAAACTCCAGCAATCCCTGCTGGTCCCGCGCCGCCAAACTCCGGAACCGCTCCCGCACGCGCGCCGCCGCGCCTCCGTGCTGCCCAATCGCCTGCTCCACGCTCAGCGCGCTGCCGTCGTGCATCAACTGCTTCCGCAACCGCAAACCCCACAGCGGCGGCGTCCGCATCTCGTTCGGCCCGGCCGCGCCCTGCGCAATGCCGTCTCCTGTTCCAATGTCGTGCAACAGCAGATCGGAGTACAGCGCCACGGGCCGCCGGTCCAGCGCCGGCGTCGCGCTTGGTCCTGTTCGCAGCACCGGCCGGTGGCACGCCGCGCAGCCAATCAGCTGGAACAACTCTTCCCCACGCGCCGCCGCGTCGTTCCCCGGCATGCGCGCCGGCGGCGCCAGCAGCCGCATGAAGTTGGTGAAGTTGTCGATCCCCCGCCGCCCCGTCACCGGATCGGCTTTGTCTTCCGGATCCGCCACGCTGTCGCAAGCCGCCAACACGTTCGCCGCAATCCCGCTCGCCGCCTCGCTCGGAAACAGTTCGCTCGTGATCCCCATCTCAAACAGATACGCGTCCCCGGCAAAGCCTAACAGCGTCGCCTGCTGCGCCTTCCATCCAAACCGGCCCACGCGCTGCAACCCCGACGCTGGGTCCCGCACCAACGCCACGCGCCCGCGAATCCCATCCGGGTTGCGCTCCGCATTGTCGGCCAGCGCCTGAATCGTCTCGTCCGGAATGGCTTCAATCAACCCATCGCCAAAAATCGCCAGCGGAATCCGCGTCGCCACCACCGTCGCATTCGCAGGCACCAGCGGCTGGCACTTGTGGTCCGGCAACGAAAACTTGTGGATGAGACTGCCCCCATCGGGCTCCACAAAACGCCCCTGCACCATCCGTCCAGCCCGCGTGACGGACTGATTGCCAATCCCCCCAATCGCCGGCACCGAATGGCACTCCGCGCAGCTCCGCCCGTTGAACGCCGGCCCCAACCCATCGGTCGGGCCCTCCACCTCCAGGAAGTCCGCCTTCCCGGCTTCAAACAGCGCCACATCCTCCGTCGAAAGCCCCGGCAACGGACTCCCCAGCTCCGGCGGCCCCTGCCGCTGGCTGTACCCAGCCGCGGCGCAGATCACCACCATCGCCGTCTGCAGAAATCGTTTTTGTATCGTCATGGGTCGGTCTCCTTTTCCCATTAATCGCCGGAATGCCCGCGCTGTCGAGTGGTGCCACCCCGATTTAACGGCCATTTAGCAGAGCTCTCTCAGCGATAATGAGCGAATGCAGCGTCGCGCCTTCCTGCCCCTCATTGTCACGCCAGCCCTCGCCCAGTATGAAGAAAGCAAGGGCGACGTGCCGTGGGTGCCCACGCCCGACGAAGTCATGGACACTCTCTTCCGCATCGCCCGCGTCACCGCGCGCGACACCGTCTACGACCTGGGCTCCGGCGATGGCCGCGTGCTCATCTATGCCGCCAAACACTTCGGTGCCCGCGGCGTAGGCATCGAAATCGAAGGTCATCGCGTCCTCGAAGCCCGTACCGCCGCGAAGAAAGCCGGCGTTGCCCGCCGCGTCAAATTCATCGAACAGGACCTCTTCAAAGCCGACATCCGCCCCGCCACCGTCGTTTTCATGTACCTCTACACCGCCGTCATGGCCAAGCTGAACCCGAAGCTTTTGCAGGACCTCAAACCCGGCACCCGCGTAGTCGCCTACCAGTTCAACGGCCTCCGCGATTGGAAGCCGGACCGTATCGACAACACGCACCCCTACCCCGCCTATCTCTGGACCGTCCCTACTCCACGGGCTTAGTCCGCGGCGTCAAAACCTCCACCTTGTCGAACTCTTTTCCATCGATATCGATCGCCCGGATCGTCGACGTTCCGTTGTTGCGGATCTTCACTTCCCACACGTGATTCCGGCCTTCCGCCTTGGCCAGCCACCACGCCGTCCCCGGCTCCGGCACCGTGCGCGTCGCCACGCCCCACGCCCCGTCGCCCAGGTACAGAATCCCGTTCGTGTCGTCCCGCTTGTGCTGCCGCAAGCGATGCGTGCGCTTGTAGTTGTGATGGTCGTTTTCAAACACCGCCGTCACCCCATACTTCTCCCACGACGGCATCCAGTGCTCCCGGATCTCAATCGAATGCGCCGCGTCCAGCGGCGTCTTCCCCTTCGGCCCCTTCGTCGTTCCATACGCCGGATAGTGGTACCCCACAAACACGAACTGCTTGTTCTTCCGCGCCGCCAGCGCCTTCGCCAACCACTCCGCCTGCGCGCCCGGAATCGGGTTCGTATGCGCCGTGTCCAGCACCAAGATCGACAGGTAATCCCCGAAGTCCAGCGCATAATACGCCCGCCGCTCCGGCGTCGTGAACAGCGAATAGAAGAACGGCGCGTCGTCGGGAATCTTGCCGTTATACCCGCCCTTCACTTCGTGATTCCCAATCCCGATCACCAGCGGAATCACCCGCCCGTCCGGGCTCACCGCCGCCTGCATCCAGCTCTTCAACCACTCCACCCACCGGTTCGACGCCACCCCGTTCGCATACGCCAAATCCCCCACAATCAGCGCGAAGTCCGGATCGAGCGACGCGGCATTGCTATTCGCCTTGTCCAGCTTCAACCGCGTCGAAAACATATCCCCGCCCGTCACAAATCGCACCGGCCGGTTCAAGTCCCGCGGCATCGTCCGGAACCGCCAGCCCTCGGCCGGCTTCTCAATCCCCTTGCCAATATTGAACTCGTAGTGGGTGTCCGGCAATAGCCCCTTCAGCTCCACGCGCCGCCCCTGCATCGTCGTATCGGCAATGGCGAACTTCACCCCCGTCGCCTTCGCCCACGCTGCCTCCCCCACCCGCCGGTAGTGCACATCGAGCGGGCTCGACGTATGCAAGTCCACCCAGTTGATCGTCATCGTCGTCGACGGATCACTCTGCCACATCAGATACAACCCCACCAGGTCCTGTGACCATCCGGCGACTGCCGACAAGAAAAGCAAAAAGAGAATGCGCATGGAAAGATTAAGCTTATCGCGAGATTGTTTCCACGAAATGACAACCCTCGCCGTCATCCTCTGACAAGGGCCAACGATGCGAATCCTTCTCTTCCTCGCGATTTCTCTCGCCATGCCCGCCGGCGTCATCCAAGGCGTCGTCCTCGAATGGGCCTCCGGCAAGCCCCTCTCCCGCACCATCGTCAATCTCCAACCCGTCCCCGGCAGCGGCGCCAACCTGCGCCCCGTGCAAATCCGCTCCGGTCGTTCCGGCCAGTTCTCCTTCCCCAATATTCCCGACGGCCTCTACCTCCTCCAAACCCAGCGCGAGGGCTTCCTCCCCGCCGCCTTCGGCCAGCGTCGCCCCACCGGCCACGGCCATCCCATCACCGTCACCAGGGATTCGGCTCTCTTCACCGAACTCCGCCTCCACCGCATGGGCGCCATCACCGGTACCGTCCTCGATGAAAACGGCGTCGGCATCCCGCGCGTCAAAGTTGTCGCCTACCGCGCCCGCCTCCCTCTCCGCATCGCCAGCGAAGCCACCACCGACGACCGCGGCATCTACCGCATCACCGGTCTCGAACTCGCCAAATACTGGGTCCGCACCGCCGCCCATCAGCTCGATGACGGCACCGGCCTGCTCCCCCAATTCGGCCCCGAGGCCCGCGAACCCCGCGACGCCATCGTCCACGAAGTCCGCTTCGATAACGACACGCCCGATGCCAACATCCGCCCCGAACCCGGCAATCTCGCCACCCTCTCCGGCAACATTGTCTGTGACCGCCAAACCGCCGTCGACATCGTGATTGCCTCCGAAACCATGCGGAGAAAGGTGACCGGCGCCTGCGGCGGCGGCTACTCCATCTCCGGCCTCGCCCCGGCCGTCTACGAGATCACCGCCAGCTATCCCGATGGCTCCGGCTCCGGTTTCACTGAACTCCAAATCAGCCAGAACATGCAGCAAGGCCTTCAAGTCGTCAGCACATCTCCCACCTTCTTCGAGACCCGCCCCACTCCCCGCATGCCCGTCAAACTCTTCGCCCGCCGCGACGATCTCTCCGGCGCCGAACCCGCGCAACAGGTCCCCACGCCCAGCGCCATGCTCGGCTCCGGCCACTGGGAGTTCACCGCCCAGGTCGCGCCCAATCAATACGTGGCCAGTATCCAAAACGACAGAGGGGATCAGCGTCGCCCCTGGCGCGCCGTCCGCCCGCCGGAGGGCTTCCCGGTCTTTGTCGAGCCCTTCCGTAGCGGCGGCCGCGTCCGCGTCACCATCTCTGAACGCGCAGCCCAGATCGGCGGCCTCGTCAACCGCGACGCCAAACCAGCCCCCGGCATCCCGGTCTTCCTGTGGCCTGTGAAAGAGGAGACCCGCCGCATCACCGGAGGCCCGCGCGAAACGCTGACTGACATCGAAGGCCGCTTCCTCTTCGGCGGCCTCCCGCCCGGCGAGTACCGCGTCCTGGCCACCATGGACGCCCGCGAAATCACCGCCGAACTGGCCGAAGAAGCCCGCGCCCGCGCCATCACCGTCACCGAAGGCCAAACCCTCCAAGCCGAACTCACCCTCTGGCAAGCCCCCGAATAGAGGGTCAGTAACCCTTGTCCCTATTGTTGGACGTACGGAGCGGAGTACGCTGTACCTCCCCCCATCCGACTCACCGTTCGGCTCGCCCGCCGAAGCCCGCAGGGCGAAGGTGGGTGCCTGGCACCCCGGGAACGGGAAGGCCGAAAGTATAGCGGCTGCAACTTGTCCCTATTCCCCGGCCTCTCGGAAACCCCGTCCCCCAACACCACTCCCTACTTCGTCACCGTCAACTTCGTCGTTCCCTCCGCTACCAACGTCCCGTCAGCCGCGGTCAACTTCACCGTCGCCGTCTTCCCGGCCCACGCCGCCTGCGTCGGAATCATCAACTGAAAAGCCCCGCCCACGCCGGAAAAAATGCTCACCGCGCTCGGCCCCGGCAACCCTGAAATGGAGAACCGCAACGAAGCAGGCATAGGGCCGTTCGCAGCCAAGGTCAGCGTCATCTTCGCCGTCGTGCCGCCCTTCACCGTATACTGCCCTGTGCCAAACGTCAGCGTCATCGCCCGCGCCACGGTAACCGTCGCTGGCAGCATCAAACTCCGCACCGGTGTCCCCCCCGTCCCGGTCAATTGCATGGCCACCGCTCCGGCCACCGCCGCCGTAGCCACGTTCACCGTCATATTCGCCGAAGTCTGCCCGCTCGCAAACGTCACCGGCGCCGCCGTCACGCCCGCCGGCAACCCGGCCGCCGTCACCGTCACTGCCCCCGTGAATCCCGCCTGCCGCGTCAATGCAATCGTCAACGAAGCCTTCCCGCCCGGCGTCACTGCGGCCGTCGGCCCCGTCACCGTAAATCCAAACTGCGGCGCCGCCTGCACCGTCAGCGTCAACGGAACCGAGGCCTTGTACCCCGTCCCCACCACCAGGTTCGCCAGCAGCGCATACGTCCCCACCGGCACCGTCTTCGCCACCACAACACTCGCGTTCACCGCCGTACCCAACGTCACCGGCCCCCCCAGCGTCCACGTCACGCCCGCCGGTGCCCCCGTCACCGTAATCGTCCCCGCCCCGCTCAGCCCGCCCATCGCCGCCGGCAATAATGAATACACCGCCGTCTCCCCGGCCTTCACCACCCGCACCGCCGGCGTCGCCGTAATGGTCACCGATGGCATCGCGCACCGCCGGATCGCCGTATACAAATTCAGCCGGCCGCCCGTCGAAGTCTTCCCCGCCAGCGTCGGGATCATGTCCACCGACGCCAACAAGTGCCCCTTCAACTCCGCCGTCGTCGCCGTGCAATTGGACAGCAACAACGCCGCCGCCCCCGCCACGAACGGCGTCGCCATCGACGTCCCGTTCATCGATACATACTGCCCGTTCAGATACGTCGACTGAATCCCCACCCCCGGCGCGCCCAGATGCACCTTGGTCCCATAATTCGAAAACGTCGCCAGCCCGTCAAACTTATCCGTCGCCGCCACCGTGATCACGTTCGGCTGCGCCGTATTCGCCGGAAAGTTCGCGTTCAAATCGTTGTCCTGCGCACTGTTCCCCGCCGCCGCAACGAACAGAATATCCGCCGCATTCACCGCCGCAATCGCCGCATCCAGCGCCTGCGAATTCCCCACAAATCCCCAACTCGCGCTGATCACCCGCACGTTCCCCTCCGCCCCGAACTGCTTCTTAATCTGCACCGCCGTGTCAATCGCCCGCAGCGCATCGCTCAACACTCCACTCCCCTTATTCCCCAAAAACTTCAACGGCAAGATCGACGCCGTCCAGTTCACTCCGGAAACCCCGCTCGTATTGTTTCCACTCGCACCCACAATCCCCGCGCAGTGCGTCCCGTGCCCGTTATCGTCCATCGGGTTGCATGTCGAAGTAATTGCATTCACCCCGCGCGTCCCCGCCGGGCACGTCACCGGCCCGCTCGCCCCCGTAAACGTAAATGCGCGCGGCGCCGCCCACACGTTCGCCGCCAAATCCGGGTGCGTATAGTCCACCCCCGTGTCGATCACCGCCACCACCGCCTTCCGCCCGCCCGTCGTGTAATCCCATGCCGCCGCGGCCGCAATATCCGCCCCCACCATCACCGTATTCTTCAACCCCCACTGCTGCCCGAATAGCGCGTCATTCGGCGTCTTCCCCGCCGTTATCACATAGTCCGGCTCCACGTACTCCACGTCCGGATGCTCGCTCAACGCCTGCAAAACCGCCGCCCCGCGCCCGTTCGTCCGCACCAGATGCACGTCCCCCACGCGCTCCATCCCTCGCACGCCCCCCGCCGAATACCGGCCCAAATCCTCCGCCTCCGGCGCCGCCTCCCGGAACTTCACAATAAACTGCCCTTCGGCATGCGGCCGCTGCAACAATCGCGCGGCCCGCCCCCGGTCCAGCCGCTGCCCCCATACCGTCAAGCACGCAAACAACCCAATCAGCAAGGCGCGACGGCCCCGCGACACCAGTTGGCTTCGCATCGGAATCCTTAGGAAAAAATGTGGTTTCCTGTCGTATCGGCGAAGCCAGCAAAAGTATGAGAGAAATTACTGCTTCTCGAAATCCGCCTTCATCAGCACCCACGTATTCGGGTCCAGCACCACCGCCCCCGGCGCCTTCTCCACCCCAAGCGCAAACCGCTGTTCCCGCTCCGTAAACACCACTTTTTCCACGCGCCCATCCTCCAACCCAATCTCCACCGGCAACCGGTACACCTCCCCCTTCTGCACCTGCCGCAACGTCACCCGCACCTGCTTCGCCGCCGCGTCATACGTCCAACTCCCCTTCACCTCCGGCACGCCCGGCCGCCGCAGCCACTGGTTCAAATGCGCCCGTACACCCACAGCCCCATGCGCCTCCATCACCCGCGCAAAATCCTCCGTCGTCGCGTTCCGCCCCTTGTACTGCTGGTAGTAATCCCGCACCCCCGCGCGGAAATTCTCCATCCCCATCTGCCCCCGCAGCATGTGCAGCGTCCATCCGCCTTTCTCATAGATCAGCCGGTTCAATACCTTTTTCATATCGCTCAAGTTCTCGTGAATCACCGCCACCCCCGGCAGCGTCGCCGTCATGGAAATCACCGCCGTCCGGCTTCGCTTCAGCCCCGCCACAAACGCATCCCGCCCCTCCACATGCTCCATACAAAGCAGCGTGAAATATGTCGCAAACCCCTCGCTCAACCAAACATCGTCCCAATCGGTCTCCGTCACCGAATTCCCAAACCACTGGTGCGCAATCTCATGCGTCACCAAATTCGTCGCTGGCTTCGCCGTCACCGACTTCTCCCCATAAAAGATCACACTCGCGTGCTCCGTCCCGCCCGAAAACCCCGCCGCCTGCACGTTCGCCAGCTTCTCGTACGGATACGCCCCCACAAAATCGCTGAAGAACTCAAACGCATTCCGCGTCGGCACATCAAAAGTCGCAATCCCTTTTTCCCGGTCCTGCGGATACACGTAGTTCGAAAACGCAATCCCCCGAGAAGCTCCAAAGTGCCGCACCGAAAACTCCCCCACCGCCATCGCGTGCAACCACGACGCAATCGGCACGCCCTGTTTCCAATGCGTCCGCCGCCGCCCGTCGCCCAGGTCCATCTCCTCCTGCAACAACCCATTGGCCGCCACCTGATATCGCACCGGCGCCGTCACAATAAACTCGCCCGTGGCCTTGTCGTAAGGGTGGTCCACCATCGGCAGCCACTGCCGCCCCAGGTCCGGCCAGTGCAGCGAAAAGAACGCCCGATCCCCATGCAGCGTCTTCCCAATCCACAGCCCCGTCGCCGGCGTCCCGCGATAGCGCACCGTCACGCTCCGCCGCTCCCCGGCTCGCCCAACTGGCATCAACGGAATCCGCAGCCGGTCCCCGCCATGCCAATACCCCGCCGTCCCCGCCGTCTCCACCGTCATCGTGTTCGCCAGGTCCAGTGCCAACTCCGCCACGCCGTCCTTCAACACCCGAAAATCCACCCGCGTCTCGCCGCGCACCTCGTTGGTCGTATCGCTCAGCTCCACCCGAAACACATAGTGCTCAATGTCCACGCCCGCCTGCCGCGGATACGTATCCGCCCACGCCGCCATCCCCGCCAACAAGCCAACCAACAAATAGACCATCTTGCTATCGTAATGCCAATGCGCGCCGCCCTCGCCGTCCTCGCCATTTCCACCTACGCCCAAGACCCCGCCGCCCTCTACAAGCAGTACTGCGCCGTCTGTCACGACACGCCCACCGGTCGCGTCCCGCCCAGCGCCGCCCTGCAAGCCATGTCCCCCGACGCCATCCGCGCCGCGCTCTCCACCGGCATCATGCGCCAGCAAGGCGCCGCGCTCACAGAGGCTGAACGCAACGCCCTCGCCAAACACTTGGGCGCCGCGCCATCCGCCACCACCAAGTCCAACGCCTGTCCCGCAAATCTAACCCCAATAGCCACCCCCAACTGGTCCAGCTGGAGCCCCCAGCCCACCAACGCCCGCTACCAACCCAACCCCGGCCTCACTGCAGCCGACGTCCCCAAACTCAAACTCAAATGGGCCTACAATCTCGGCGAAGGAACCCAGGCCCGCAGCCAGCCCGCCGTGCTGAACGGCCGCCTCTACATCGGCACCGCCGCAGGCTCAATCCTCGCCATCGACGCCAGCACCGGCTGCACCCATTGGACCTACAAAGCCGCCGCCCCCATCCGCAGCGGCATCGTCGCCACCGATGCCGCCATCTACGCCGGCGACACCAAAGCCAACCTCTACGCCCTCAACCCCACCACCGGCCAACCCCTCTGGCAGCGCAAAATGGATCCCCACCCCGCCGCCTCCCTCACCGGCACGCCCACGCTCCACGAAGGCACCCTCTACGTCCCCGTGGCGTCTCTCGAAGAAGTAGTCGGCAACAACCCCAAGTACGAATGCTGTACCTTCCGCGGTAGCCTCGCCGCCCTCGACGCCAAAACCGGCGCCATCAAATGGCAAACCCACACCATCCCCGATCCATCCCGGCCCACCACAAAAAACTCGATCGGCACCCAACGCCACGGCCCCTCCGGCGCCTCCGTCTGGTCCGCCCCCACCATCGACGACAAACACGACATCGTCTACATCGCCACCGGCGACAACTACTCCGAACCCGCCTCCAAAACATCAGACGCCGTCATGGCCCTCAACCGTAAAACCGGCCAAATCCTCTGGACCCGCCAGCTCACCTCCGGCGACGTGTTCGTTGTCAGTTGCACCAACTGCGGCCCCGATTTCGACTTCGGCCAATCCCCCATCCTCGTCAATCTCCCCGCCAACAAACGCGCACTCGTCATCGGCCAAAAGTCCGGCGTCGTCCACGCCCTCGACCCCGACGCCGAAGGCCAAATACGATGGCAAACCCGCTTAAGTCCCGGCGGCAAACTCGGCGGCCTCCAATGGGGCTCCGCGTCAGATGGAACCAACCTGTACGCCGCCGTCTCCGACATCGCCTTCGAAGGCCGCGCCCTGAGCCCCACCAAAGGCGGCGGCCTCCACGCCCTCCAACTTACGACCGGCGAGAAGATCTGGTCCGCCCAACCCACCCCCTGCCCGCCGAACAAACCCGCCTGCAGCCCCGCCCAATCAGCCGCCGTCACCGCCATGCCCGGCGTGGTCTTCTCGGGCTCGCTCGACGGCCACCTTCGCGCCTACAGCACCACAGACGGCAAGGTAATCTGGGATTTCGACACCGCCCGCCCCCACCCCGCCGTCAACGCCGACGCCGCCCGCGGCGGAGCCATCGACGTCGCCGGCCCCGTCCTCGCCGGCGGCATGCTCTTCACCAACTCCGGCTACGGCGCCTTCGGCGGCCAGCCCGGCAATGCCCTTCTGGCCTTCTCCGTCGACGGCCAATAGTTCGCAGCAACACTACCCTCCGGGGACATACGTGCTGGAGGGAGCGCAGCGACTGTAAGCCGTGTGTCCCCAAACGCAAAACCTGCCCGCAACGCCAATACCTACCCCAATTTCCAAGGCTTCCGATACTGTCGCGTCACCCGCTTCTGCGCGTCCTTATCTCCGACAATCGTCTCCGTCGCGTCGTTCCACTCAATCCGCCGCCCCGTCCGGTACGCAATCGTTCCCAGGTGCCCGCCCTTGGTCAGCCGGTGCCCATACTCCACATCGCAAGTCGTCAGCTTCCGGCTCTTCACCGAATCCAAAAACTCGCGCAAATGCCCCGGACTATCGGGAATCGTCGGATCCGGCCGCTTGAAATCGGTCGTCTCCTTCCCCTTCCGAAACACCTTGTGCTCGCCGTAGTTCGTCACGATCGTCCCATCCGTGCCCTGGAACGCTGCGCCAATCCCCCAGTTCTCAAACCCCGGAGGCCCCTGCGGATTCAAACTCCAAACCACATTCAACCCCGGATACTCATACTGCACCTCCAGGAAATTCGGCGTCTCGGCGTTGTCATCGGTCAACTCCCGCCGCCCCGATGCCGACACAAACTTCGGCGCCTGCAAGTCCATCGCCCAATAGACCACATCGGTAATGTGGCACCAGAAGTCGATAAACATCCCGCTCGAATAATCCCAGTAATAGCGGAAGTTGAAGTGCGACCGGTTCGGGTTGTACGCCCGCTTCGGCGCCGGTCCCAACCACATTTCGTAGTTGAACTCCTTCGGCGCCGGCCCATCCGGCGGCGTCCCCAGGCCCTTATTCTCCGACGTCTTCCACACCGCCACGCGCTGAATCTTCCCCACCGCGCCGCTCTTCACTAGCTCCACCACCCGCCGGTAATTCGGCAAGTCGTTGTGGATATGATTCCCCATCTGCGTCACGCGATTATTCGCCCGCGCCGCCTTGACCATCGCCCGCCCCTCGCCAATCGAATAGCTCAGCGGCTTCTCCACAAAAACGTCTTTCCCCGCCTTGCAGGCATGGATCAGAGGCATCGCGTGCCAGTGGTCCGGCGTCGCCACGCAAACGGCGTCAATGTCCTTGCTCTCCAGCAATTTTCGATAATCGCCAAACGTCGCCGGCGTCATGTTCCGCACGGTCTTGATGCGTTCCACGGCCTTGTCCACGCGCGTCGAATCCAGGTCGCAAACCGCCACCGGATTCATATCCGCGTGCTTCAAGAAACCGTTCAGCCGGCTCGTACCCATCCCGCCAACGCCGATAAACCCAACGTTGATCCGGTCGCTCGGCGCCCCAAACCCGGAACGCAAAAACGCCGGTGCCGTGCCGGCCAGTGCCATCAATTCGCGACGTGTCATAAGACACTAGCCTACAACTGCAAATGGAAAAACAGGTAATCCGTCCCCGGC
>JBIKOG010000033.1:0-45336 GCA_044358225.1 Bryobacteraceae bacterium
CGCAACATCCCCATCACCTGCCCGCGATGCAGCGTCGCGTGATTCACGATGTGCAGCAGCACCTTCCAATGCGCCAACGAGTACCCATCGCCGTTCAGCCGCTTGAACGTCAAATCGCTTTCAAACAACGCCTCCGGCGCCAACTCCACAAAGTCCCGCAGCGCCTTGATCACCACCGGCCAATGCTCTTTCAGCGCCGCCACATCCGGCCCCGGCTCCGGGTCCATGAACGCCGCCAGAGTCCGCCCCTCCAGCCGCGCCAGCCACGTCCGATCGGCGTAGTAGATGTGCTGCAACGTCCCCAACAGCGACGTATGCGACACCTGCAAATCCCGCGTCAACTCTTCCGCCGTCAACCGCCCCGCCGCGTCCAACAACCGCAACGACGCCCACAGCGTGTAGTCAATATGCGTCAACAGCACGCCCCGCGAAATCGATGGTTCACTCATCTTTCCAGTAAACCCGAATCCCGTTCAGCCCGCAATCACCGGGCCGGCTCGATCGGCCCCTCATAGAACAAACTCTCCAACTCGGCGTCCCACTGATCAAAGTCCGGATGCATCCACACTTTGCCCTTCCACAACCCCGCCATCCGCTTCCCACCGTCCGCGGCGCCGTCGATCCCGGTGACCGGTTCTCCCGTCGGGACGGGCAACTTCGTTCCCCCCAAGCTACACCGCCCGCCGCTTCCGCAACTCATCCACACTCACAGCCAGAATAATCACCGCCCCAATAATCACCTGCTGCCAGTACGGATTGATCCCCAACAAATCACACCCATTCGCCAGCAAACCCATAATAAACCCACCGATAAGAGTCCCCACAACGGACCCCTCGCCACCCCGCAAACTCCCGCCCCCAATCACCACCGCCGCAATCGCCTGCAGTTCATACCCCTGCCCCGCCGTCGGCTGCCCGGTCATCAATCGCGATGCCTCAATCATCCCCGCCAACCCCGTCAGCAACCCGCCAATCGCGTAGATCGCCGTCGTATGAAACTTCACCGGAATGCCCGCGTAAATCGCCGCGTCCTGGTTGCTCCCAATCGCAAACGTATACCGCCCCAGTCGCGTATGGTCCAGCAAAAAATGCACCAGAAACGCGCAAACCACCAGCAACAACAACACAAACGGAACGCCCAGAACCGTCCCTTCCCCCAAATACGAAAACGCCTTCGGAATCTCATGCACCGGCAACCCGTTCGACACGACGAGCGCCAGCCCGCGCACAATCCCCATCGTCCCCAACGTCACAATAAACGGGCTGATATTCAACCGCGTAATCGCCAGGCCGTTGATCAACCCAAACAGCCCGCCCGTCAAAATTCCAACCAAAACGCCCACCAGAATCGGCTGCCCTTTGGACATCGCCATCGTCCCCATCAGCCCGCCCATCGCCAGGATCGACCCCACCGAAAGGTCCACGCCGCTGGAGATGATAATCAGCGTCATCCCCAGCGCCATGATGTTGAACACCGCCGTCTGCCGCACCACCGACGATAAATTCGTCGCCGTCAAAAAGTGCGGCGTCGCAATTGAAAGCGCTACCACCAGAATGATCAATGTAATGAACGGCAGTAGCCGCTGAACGGTCTTCATTGCTCCAACTCCGTGCCAGACGACGGCAGTGTTGCCAGTCGCATAATCTCTTCCTGTGTCGTGCGCCCGGGCAGTTCCCCCGCCAGTCGCCCCTGCCGCATCACCAGAATGCGGTCGGCCACCTGCAGCAACTCCGGCAGCTCCGAACTCACCATCAAAATCGCCGCGCCCTGCCGCGCCAGCTCATCCATCACTTCAAACACTTCCACCTTCGCGCCAATATCAATCCCCCGCGTCGGCTCGTCAAACAAAAATACCTTCGCCCCGCGCGACACCCACTTCGAAATCACAACCTTCTGCTGATTCCCGCCCGACAGCCGCCCCGCCTTCTGCGCGCCCGAATCGCAACGGATCCGCAACCGCTCAATCGCCTTCGCCGTAATCTCTCGCTCCACGCCGTGCTGCAAAACGCCATACTTCGACGGCACCCCGGCCAGCGTCACATTCCATGAAATCGGCAACTCCCGCGCCAGCCCCGTCTTCTGCCGGTCCTCCGGAATCAACGCCACCCCGTGCCGCACCGCGTCTCGCGGATTCCCAATCGACACGTGCTCCCCGCCCACCCAGATCTGCCCCGCGCTCGGCTGATCGAGCCCGAAAATAGCCCGGCACAACTCCGTCCGCCCCGCGCCCACCAGCCCCGCCATCCCCACAATCTCCCCAGCCCGCACCGTCAACGAAACATCCTTCACCGACGGCGGCGACGTCAGATTGTGCACCCGCAGCAGTTCCTCGCCCGGCGTCACCGGCTCCCGCGAATACAGCGCCGCCACTTCCCGGCCCACCATATAACGAATCATGCTGCTGGTCGACAACGTCGACATCGACTCCGAATGCACCGTCTCCCCATCCCGCAAAATCGTCACCCGGTCGCCCACGCTCCGCAGCTCATCCATCCGATGCGTAATGTAGATCACGCCCGTCCCGCGGTCCCGCAGCGTCCGCACAATCTTAAAAACCTCGTGCGTCTCCGCCTCGGAAAGCGACGACGTCGGCTCATCAAAAATGAGCAGCGAAGTCCCGTGCTGAATCGCCCGGCAGATCTCCACCAACTGCTTGCCCGCCGGGCTCAGCCGTTCCACTTTCCACTCCGCCTGCAGTGGAAAATGATGCTCTTCAATCAACTTCCGGGCCTTATCAAACATCGCCCCACGGTCCACCAGCCCGAACCGGTTCGACAGCTCCCGCCCCAGAAAAATGTTCTCCGCCACCGTCAAATGCGGCGCCAGCAAACTCTCCTGGTGCACCATCGCAATGCCGACCTTCGCCGCCTCCACGGGGTTGGCGAAGTTCACCGACTCCCCGCGCCACTTCATCTCCCCGCCGTCGCGCTGGTACAGTCCCGCGATGATCTTCATCATCGTCGACTTCCCAGCGCCATTCTCGCCCATCACCAGATGGACCTCCCCGGCGTTGATCGACAGGTCTCCGTTCCGGAGTGCAACTACACCTCCGAACCGTTTCTGTACCCCTTTGAGTTCAAGCAGCATCGCAAAAGGGATAGTTTACACCCGGCTCAAAACTCGAACCGTCCCACCAGCTGCAGGAACCGTGCCGACTTCGCCGCCGTGATCAATCCAAAGCTCGGCGCATTGAAAAACGCCCGGTTGGTCGCCGGGTCCACCTGCACGCTCAGCGCCGTGTTCGGCCCGTCGAAATTCGTGTGGTTCAGGAAGTTGAACGCCTCCCCGCGCAGCTCAAACCGCATCCGCTCCCGAATCGTAAAGGTGCGCGAAACCGCCAGATCGATGTTGAATTCGCCCGGCTGCCGCAACGTGTTCCGGCCCAGGTTTCCCAACGTCGCCGGCAACACCATCACGCGGTTGTTCCCCGTGCCCGAAAACAGCGGACCCGCCGGCTGGAACGGGAAATTCGCCGCCGTCGGCGCCTGCAGGTAGCGCACCGCCTGGCCCTCCGGCGTCATCGTCCCCGCCTTGGCTTCCCCATCGGTGCCCACCACGAACGGACGCTGCTGCCCCACGCCGGGCCACAAATTGCTCTGCGTAATCGTGTCCGGCAACCCGTCGCGCGCAATCAGAATCGGGCTGATCGTAAACCCGCGCAGCCACACCGGCCCGCTCGTCTTATACTGCACCGACGCCGCCAGCGCGTGCGGCCGGTCGAAGTTCGAACGCGACCGGTCCAGCCGCCGGAAGAACGACGGAAACTGCCCGCCGTCCACGTCGTTCGGCTGCGAAAAGCTGAACAGCCCCGTCCCGTCGTCAATCGACTTGGCGTACGTATACGTCGCCGTCCACCCGAACGATCGCGAAAACTGTTTCGCCGCCTTCAACTGCAACGAGTGGTAGCTCGACGTTCCCGCGTGCACGAACGAACCCAGCCCGCCCACCAGCGGCAATCGCCGCGCCTGCTGGTTCGCCGCCGCCGTCCCAATCCGCGCCAGCTCTTCCCCCCGCTCATACGGAATCGGATTGAACGAAAGGCTCAGCGGCAGATTGTTCCCGCGCGTCCCCACATAGCTCATATCCACCACCGTCCCCCGCATCACTTCCCGCTGAATCCCGAAGTTCCACTGGTAGCTCCGCGGCATCGGGTTGATCTCCCCGAACTGCGCCCCGGCGTTCAGCGGGTTGTTCAACGTCGCATTCCGCTCCACAAAGAACGGATCGTTGAAGTTCTGCACCGCAATCTGCGGCATCCCCTCGCGCAACCGGAACGGCTGCGCCACGCCCACGCCCAGGTCCGGGAACGCCTGCGCCACCGTGAACCCCGGGTACAACACCACGCCGCCCAGATTCGAGAAAATCTGGCTGTAGAACGCTCCCGCCCCCGCGCGGATCACCGTCTTCGGGTCTAATGAAAACGCAAAGCCCACACGCGGCGCAAAGTTCCGCTTCGCCGCCTCCAGGTTCAGGCTCCGCGACGCATTCTTCCCCGCCACCAGCAGCTTCCCGCTCACAATATCCAGCCTCGAATAAATGTCGTTCGACATCGTCATCGGCGACTCGTACTCATACCGGATCCCAATGTTCAACGTCAGCCGCCGCGTCACCTTCCAGTCGTCCTGCACAAATACGCCCAGGTTCGTATTCCGCCGCCCCGTCATCGGCTGCGGCAGATCGTAGTTCGCCGTCGCGATATACCCCTGCAGAAAATCGCTCATCGCCTGGATCCCGTTCCCGCCGTTCCGCGTCGGCGAACTCAGCTCGCCGTTGAACGAATATACGCCCGCAAAATTCCCGCCCGGATTGAACACGTTGAACTGGTTCTTCCGCAACTGGAAACCCGTCTTCATCGTGTGCGCGCCCGTCGTCCGCGTCATCGCAAACGACCCCTGATAGTTGTTGTCAATCTGCCGGCGATACGTGTTCACGTCGATCCCCATGGACCGCCACCCGCTGACGTTCATGATCGGCGTCGCCGCAAACGACGACCGCGCAATCCCCAGCGTCTCCTGCACATTGATCCCAAGGCTCGGCGGGTCGATCTGCGGATTGTTCCGTTGATACCCCAGAAAACCCTCGGTAATGATGCTCGGCGACCAGATATGCGTCCACGAAAGCGACACCTGGTTCCCCGTCGTCAAACTATCGCCCACGCGCGAATCCAGCGGCCCGGGAATAATCGCCCCGCTCGGGTTGCTCACCGAAAACCGCGTCCACCGGCCACTCAGCCGCGCCGCGCTGCCAATCGAATGATCCCCGCGCACTGTGAACTGATTGTCCACCGTCCCGTTCGATCCCGCGCTCAGATAATTGTTCAACGTCCGGCCGTTCGCCGCGTCCGGAATCCCCGATTGATTCGGCGCCGGCAACAGCCCCAGCACCTTCTGCCCCGCCGCGTCCAGTCGGCTCGCCGGCACCCGGTTCCCCGGAAACACCGTATTGCCAACGGCGTCAAACACCGGGATCGGGCTCCGTGAAAAATCCCCGCTCCGGAATGCCGCGTCCGGAATCGTCGACTGGTTGTTGAACGGGCTGATCCGCCGCAGTCCCTCGTAGTTGAAGAAGAAAAACGTTTTGTCCTTGCCGTTATAAATCTTCGGCAACACCACCGGCCCGCCCAGCTTCCCGCCGAACTGGTTGTACCGGTCCGTCTGCCGCTCCTGCCCGCGAACGTTCCGGAAGAAGTTGTTCGCGTTAAGCTTTTCGTTCCGGAAATACTCGTACAGGCTCCCGTGAAATTCGTTCGTCCCCGAATCGGAAATCACGCTCACAAACCCGCCCGACGTTCTGCCATACTCCGCCGTGTAACCCGACGTCAGCACCCGGAACTCCCGGATCGCCTCCGTCGATGGCATCCTCTGTACACCGCCCGTCGAACCCGACACCACGCTCACCCCGTCCACCGCGAACTCCGAATTCAACGTCCGCGATCCATTAATGGACAACTGGCTCGCGTTAATCCCCGTCGCCGCCCCACCGCTCGATACCCCGCCCACCAGCGTCAGCAGGTTCAAAATGTTCCGGTTCGGCATCGGCAGATCTTTCACCTGCGTCGTGTTGATCACCGCCCCCATTGCCGACGTCTCCGCCTCCAGTTGTCCCAACCCCTCGCCAACGACGTTAATCGTCTCCGCCACATCGCCCACCGTCAGCGCCACGTCGATCCGCGCCCGCTGCTTCACCTGCAGCGCAATCCCCGTCACCTCGGCCCGCTTGAATCCCTTCGCCTCCACGCGCACGCTGTACGTGCCCGCCTGCAGCGCCGGCGCCGTGTAGGCCCCGGAATCGCTCGTCGTCGCCTGGAACACCACCGTCCCGCGAGCCGTGTTCGTCACCGTCACATTGGCGCCAGCCACCACCGCGCCCGTCGAATCCGTCACCGTTCCCGACAAGGCTCCCGTCACGTCCTGCGCGGCCAACGTGGCCATCAGCATCCCGAAACCCACAAAGAAGCGAATCATTATTTGAAGTTTATCAACCAGCGCCCTGCCTGTTGGAATCTAATCGAACAGTGGCCCACTTCGTCTATCAGTCCCGCTTCCCCGTCCCGGTCGAAAAACTCTTCGCCTTCCACGAACGCGACGACATCTTTTCCCTCCTCCTCCCCCCGTGGCAGAAGGTGAAAGTCATCTCCCGCACCGGCGGCTTGAAGACGGGCGCCCGCGTCGAATTCCGCCTCCTCTTCGGGCCCTTCTATAAAACCTGGGTCGCCGTCCACACCGAATACGAGCACAATCGCCTCTTCACCGACGTCCAGGAAAAGGGCCCGTTCGCCACCTGGCGCCACGCCCACCGCTTCATCCCCGACGGCCCCAACGCCTCCTTCCTCCGCGACGAAATCGAATACTCCCTCCCCCTCGGCCTCACACCCCTCCTCCGCCCCCTCGTCGAAAAGGATCTCCGCCGCATGTTCGAGTTCCGCCACCAATCCACCTACAGTAAAATTGTCGAGGTATGACCCGCCTCCTCCTCCCCCTCCTTGCCGCCGCGGGCCTCCTCGCACAACCCACCGACCCCGCCTTCTTCGAATCCAAAATCCGCCCCGTCCTCGTCCAGTCCTGCTTCCCCTGCCACAACTCCAAGCTCAAATCCCCGATGGGCGATCTCGTCCTCGATACCAAATCCGGCCTCCGCAAAGTGGCCACAACCCGCCTCCTCGCGGCCCTCAAATACTCGAACCCCCAACTCCAAATGCCGCCCAGCGGCAAGCTCCCCCAGCCCGTCATCGATAACTTCGAAGCCTGGATCGCCGCCGGCGCCAACGATCCCCGCCCCGAAACCGCCACCCAATCCGCCACCCCCCTCCGCGGCATGTCCGTCGAAGCCGGCCGCAAGTGGTGGTCCTTCCAACCCGTCCACGAACTCCCCGCGCCCGCCGTCAAAAACGCCCCGTGGCTCAACCGCAAGATCGACGCCTTCCTCCTCGCCCGTATGGAAGAAAAAGGCCTCGAACCCTCGCAAAAAGCCGATAAACGCACCCTCGCCCAGCGTCTTTATCTCGATCTGACAGGCCTCCGCCCCACCTACGAAGAGATCGAATCCTTCGCCAACGACGCCAACCCCAACGCCTATCCAGCCCTCGTCGAAAAACTCCTGAACTCCAAACACTACGGCGAAAAATGGGGCCGCCACTGGCTCGATGTCGCTCGCTTCGCCGAAGACAACCCCACCTCCGAAGCCACCAACCCGCCCTACCCCTACGCCTGGCGCTACCGCGATTGGGTCATCGAAGCCATCAATAAAGACGTCCCCTACAACGAATTTCTGAAGTTCCAACTCGCCGCCGACAAACTGCCCAACGCCAATCGCGCCGATCTCCGCGCCCTTGGCTACCTCGGCGCCGCCCCCGTCTATCACAAGGATCAGCGCCTCTCGCTCGACGTCATCAGCACCTTCCTGAGCGACGATTGGGACGAACGCGTCGACGCCGTCTCCCGCGGCCTCCTCGGCCTCACCGTCGCCTGCGCCCGTTGCCACGATCACAAGTTCGACCCCATCCCCACCAAGGACTACTACTCGCTCGCCAGCGTCTTCGCCTCCACCATGCGCTCCGAGCGCCCCACCTTCGACATCGACCCCCAAGTCGAAGCCCGCTTCCAATGGGTCCAGCGCCGTCTCTTCGATCTCGCCTACTCCCGCAACCTCCTCACCGGTGAAGCCTCCACCGTCGTCGGCGCCGAAGCCCGCGTGGCCAAATGGAAACAGGAAATCGCCCAGCTGAAAACGGAGACCGAAGCCCTCACCGATCGCTACCCCGTCCTCGTCAAATACCTCGAACGCTTCTGGCGCGATCCCGCCCAACAGGCCAAACAAGCCGTCGCCGCCCGCCGCCGTCCCGGTGCCTCCGACGAGCCCTTCATGAACACCGTCTACGACGCAGCCAACTACGTCGACGGCTCCGACGAAAACTACACCTGGCTCTACTACAAGCCCAACGAGCCCCGCGACCTGAACGTTTTCCTCCGCGGCAACGTCGCCTCCCAAGGCGAACCCGCCCCCCGCAGATTCTTGAGTGTTCTCGCCCAATCGGATCCCAAATTAACCAATGGCTCCGGCCGCCTCGACCTCGCCGAAAAGATCGTCACCGACGCCGCGCCATTGACCGCCCGCGTCTTCGTCAACCGCGTCTGGGCCTGGCACTTCGGCCGTCCGCTCGTCGCAACGCCCAGCGATTTCGGCACCCAGGGCGATAAGCCCTCCCACCCCGAACTGCTCGACGATCTCGCCGCCCGCTTCATCGCGAACGGCTGGTCCCTCAAGTGGCTCCACAAAGAAATCCTGCTCTCCAGCGCCTGGCAACAAGCCAGCAACCGCCGCCCCGATGGCGACAAAATCGATCAGTCCAATACCCTCCTCTGGCGCATGAACCCCCGCCGCCTCGAAGTCGAAGCCTACCGCGATTCGCTCCTCAAAATCTCCGGCGCCCTCGATACAAAACTCTACGGCCTCTCCCAGGACCTCGACGCCGAAACCAACAACCGCCGCACCATCTACGGCCGCATCGGCCGCGGCCGCCTGTCCAATCTCCTCAAGATCTACGACTTCCCCGACCCCACCCAAACCAGCCCCAGCCGCGACTTAACCACCACCCCCCTCCAACAACTCTTCGTCCTAAACGGCCCCTTCCTCCGCGCCCAAGCCACCAACATCGCCAAAGCCCTCGACAGCGAGCCCGATACCAACGCCCGCATCCGCGCCCTCTACCGCAAGGTCCTCGCCCGCGACCCCAGCCCCAAAGAATCCGAAATCGCCAAAAGCTATCTCGCCCAAAGCGACCTCTCCAACCTGGCCCACGTCCTGCTCTCCACCAACGAGGTAATGTTCCAAAAATGACCCGCCGCGAACTGTTTTCCCAAATGTGCGGAGGCCTCGGCGCCATCGGCCTCAACGCGCTCGCCGGCAACTATACGGGCCCTAAAATGCCCGGCAAAGCCAAACACGTCATCTTCCTCTTCCTCCCCGGCGGCCCCTCCCACGTCGATATGTTCGACCCCAAACCAGCCCTCGCCAAGTTCGCCGGCCAGCGCCCCGGCACCGTCGACCTCCGCACCGAACGCCAAACCGGCGGCCTCCTCCCCAGCCCGTTCCAGTTTCAGAAGTACGGCAAAGCCGGCATCGACGTCAGCGAACTCTGCCCCAAAATCGGCTCGGTCATCGACGACATCTGCGTCGTCCGCTCGATGTACACCTTCAACCCCACCCACACGCCCGCGCGCAGCCTCATCCATTCCGGCTCCATCCTCGCCACCCGCCCCTCCATGGGCGCCTGGGTCTCCTACGGCCTCGGCACCGAAAACCAGAACCTCCCGGCCTTCGTGAACCTGAGCCCCGGCGGCGGTGGCGGCGCCCAGCTCCGCTCCGGCTTCCTCCCCGCCGAATTCCAAGGCACGCCCTTCTCGGACTCCGAAATTGAACCCGAGAAGATGATCGCCAATCTCCGCAATAAGCTCCTCGACAAGGACGCCCAACGCCGCCAGCTGGACGCCATCCAGGCCCTGAACCAGGAGTTCAGCAACGGCTTCGGCGCCGACGATTTCCTCGACGCCCGCATCAAGTCCATGGAAGCCGCCTACCGCATGCAATTCGAAGCCATGGACGTGTTCGATATCCGCAAGGAACCGGACGCCATTCGCGCCGAGTATGGTGCCACGCCCTTCGGCCAGGGCTGCCTAATGGCCCGCCGCCTGGTCGAAAAGGGAGTCCGCTACGTCCACGTCAACACCGATGCCGGCCAGGACTGGGACGACCACAAGGACCTGGAAAAGAACCTCCGCAAGCGTTGCCCGGCCATGGACCAGGCCGCCGCCGCCCTCGTCGCCGACCTCAAACGTCGCGGCCTTCTCGACGAGACGCTCGTGGTCTGGGGCGGGGAATTCGGCCGAACGCCGGTAAGCGAAAGCGGTTCCGGCCGCGACCACAACCCCTACGGGTTCACCATGTGGATGGCCGGCGGAGGCATCAAAGGCGGCCGGGCCTATGGCGCGACAGATGAATTCGGCTTCAAAGCGGTAGAAAACCGCGTCAGCATCCACGACCTCCACGCCACCATCCTCCACCAACTCGGCATCGACCACACCAAGCTCACCTACCGCTACGCCGGCCGCGACTTCCGCCTCACCGACGTCCACGGTGAAGTCGTCAAATCCATCCTCAGCTAGACGCCCGAAAATATCTTCGGAACCTTTTCGCGCCCGCGCCGTATACTCAGATAGCTAAGTACTAAGCTGTCTGAGTAAACATGGCAAAACAAGATTCCCTCCAGGGCTCGCTCGACCTCCTCATTCTCAAAATCCTCTCCCGTCGCGCCCCCCTCCACGGCTACGCCCTCCTCACCGCCATCATTGAATGCTCCGGTGAAGTCCTCAAGGTCGAAGAGGGTTCGCTCTACCCCGCTCTCCACCGCCTCGAAGAGGCCGGCTGGATCAAGGCCAACTGGGTCACCAAGGACACCGGCCGCCGCTCCCGTGTCTATCAACTCACCGTCACCGGCCGCAAACGCCTCCCGCTCGAAGAGGAACGCTGGACCGCCATCTCCGCCGCCATCCACCAGGTTTTAAGGACTGCCTGACATGTCTCTCCTCTCCCGCCTCGCCAACGTCTTCCACAAGCGCCGCCTCCAGCGCGAACTCACCGAAGAACTCGAAGATCACATCGAAAACGCCATGAAAAACGGCCGCTCCCGCGAAGAAGCCGAGCGCGCGCTCGGCAGTCTCCTCCGCCACCGCGAAGCCTCCACCGACATCAAAATCGCCGTCTGGCTCGACTCGCTGAAAGCCGATGCCATCTTCGGCTACCGACAACTGAAGCGTCGCCCCGCCGTCACCCTCTCCGCCGTCTTCTCCCTCGCCCTCGCAATCGGCGCCGTCACCGCCGCCTTCCGCCTCATCGATGCCGTCCTCCTCCGTCCCCTCCCCGTTACCGATCCCGCCTCCCTCCACGCCATCAACTACATCAACATCAACGAAGTCACCGGCAAAGCTGACGAATCCGCCAGCTTCTCCTACCCCCTCTTCAAAGAATTCCAGGCCGCCGCCAAAGACAAAGCCGAACTCATGGTGGTCTCCTATGCCAACCGTACCGACATTACCTTCGCCTCCGACAACGAAATGGAGCGTGCCTATCGCCAATACGTCTCTGGCAATTTCTTCTCCACGCTAGGGCTCCGCCCCGCCCTCGGCCGTCTCCTCGCCCCCGCGGATGACGCCACCCCGGGTGCCCACCCCCAAGCCGTCATCTCCCACGATTACTGGACCCGCCGCTTCGCCCGTAGCCCCGCGGCCCTCGGCAAAACCTTCCGCGCGGGAACCATCCTCTACGAAATCATCGGCGTCTCGCCGGACGGCTTCACCGGCACCGAACCCGGTACCATGACGGACTATTTCATCCCCGCCATGCAGAATGCCGACGCCATTGCCAACCCCAACTGGCAGTGGATGCGCATCCTCCTGCGCGTGCTCCCCGGAGGCACCGTCGAACAGGTCCAACAGCCCATCCAAGCTACCATGATCGCCCACCGCCGCCTTCGCGCCAAGGCTTTCCCCGCCGATACACCCAAACCGCAAATCGATCGCTTCATCAATGCCGCCATCGTCCTGCCCTCCGCCGCCGCCGGCGCTTCCACCACGCAGAAGAACTACCGCCAGCCGCTTCTCATCCTCGCCGTCATCGTCCTCCTCGTCCTGCTCATCGCCTGTGCCAACGTTGCCAATCTCCTCACCGCCCAGGCCACCGCCCGGGAGCGCGAAATGGCACTCCGCGTCTCCATCGGCGCCGGCCGCTCCCGCCTCGTCCAACTGATGATTGTTGAATGCGCCCTACTCGCCTTCTCCGCCACTGCCCTTGGAGCCCTTTTCGCATGGTGGTCGGCCCCCTTCGTCGTCAGCATGATCAACCCCGCTGGCAGCCCCGTCCGGCTCGACATGCCGGCCGATTGGCGCGTCCTCGCCTTCGCCTTCACCATCGCCTTCTCCGTCACCATCCTCTTCGGCCTCGCCCCTGCCCTCCGCGCCTCCGCCGTCAAGCCCGCCTCGGCCCTCAAGGGGGGCGACGATCCCCACTCCCGCCGCCGTCTCATGAACGCCCTTGTCGCCGCGCAAGTCGCCTTCTGCTTCCTCGTCCACTTCGTCGCCGGTCTATTCGTCGCCAGTTTCCAAAGGCTCTCCACGCAGCCCACGGGCTTCGCCGTGGAACGTGTTCTCCTTCTCGAAACCGTCGTGAAGGGACCGGCCAAAACCGCCAATCGCGACGAACGAACGTGGGAAGAACTCGCCGGCCATCTCCGCACCGTTCCGGGTGTCCAATCGGTGGCCTTCTCCGGCTGGGGCCTCATGAGCGGCAGTGCATGGACGGGCAGTGTCCGTGTTCCCAACGTTCCGCTCGATCCTGTGTCGCCTTACTTCTTCTCCGTCTCGCCCGGTTGGCTCGACCAGATGGAAATTCGCCGGATCGACGGCCGCGACTTCCGCCCCGGCGAACTCCCTGGCTCCCCCGAACGCGCCGGTGTCGCCATCGTCAACGAAGCCTTCGCCCGCAAGTACTTCAACGGCCAAAACCCCGTTGGCAAGACCTTCGACTCCCTAACCCGCGGCAACGTAATCCAACATGTTCCCATCGTGGGCTACGTCCGCGACGCCCGTTATGACAGCATGCGCGAACCCATTCGCCCAACGGTCTACGTCCCTCTTGGCGAACGGGCCGGCGCAACATTCGCCATCCGCACCGCAAGCCCGGATCCACTCGGCCTGGCCGTCCCCCTCCGCCGTCTCGTCACAGACTCCAACCCCGATTTCCGCGTCTCCAACGTCTCCACACAGTTGGAACTCGTGCAGAACCAAACCATCCGTGAGCGCCTCCTGGCCACCCTGTCTCTCTTCTTCGCCACGGTCGCCCTTCTCTTGGCCTCCGTAGGGCTCTACGGTGTTCTCAACTTCGCCGTCCTCCAGCGCCGCCGTGAAATCGGCATCCGCATGGCTCTCGGCGCCCGCGCCGCCCACGTCGCACGCCACGTGACTTTCGACGTCTTTCTCATGCTCATTCTCGGCTCCGCTCTCGGCGTCATCCTCGGCCTTCTCAGTGAGCGCTTCATCGAATCCCTGCTCTTCGACGTAAAGGCAACCAACCCCGCTCTCCTGGCCATTCCAATCGCCACTCTCTTCCTCGCGGCCCTCTTGGCGACCCTCCCCCCGGTCCTCGCGGCCACAAGAACGGACCCGTCCACTGTCCTCCGGGCCGACTGAGGAACCCCCTCTGCCGGGGAGGCAGGATACGGCGTCGAGAACCGCGTCCGCATACACGGCGAAGTCGCCGGGAAAAGTCTAAAATAAGAGTATGGCGGCAAGTCCCCAACCTAAGCTCTCCCCCGCCGAATATCTCGCTTTCGATCGTGCTGCGGATCTGCGTCACGAGTACGTCGACGGCCTCATGGTCGCGATGTCCGGAGGCACTTCGAACCACGCGTTTCTCATCGCCAACGTAGCCTACGAGACGAAGCGCGGTCTCGACGGCCGCAGTTGCAATGTGAGCGTGAGTGATCTTCGTCTACAAGTTGCCTCTGGAGAATCCTACTTTTATCCAGATGTCATGGTGCTCTGTTCGCAGCCTCAACATCTCGATGACCGCAAAGACACCGTAATGAACCCCACGCTCATCGTCGAAGTTCTCTCCAACTCCACAGAGCGCTGGGACCGTGTCGGCAAGTTCACCCAATACCGCCGCCTTGCCTCACTAAAGGAATACGTCCTCGTCACCCAGGACGAAATGCTCATCGAATGGTACACCCTCCGCGACAACGGTGAATGGGTATACCGCGAAGCCCACGGCCCCGACGCCCACTGTCGCCTGGATTCCCTCGACATCTCAATAGCCCTCGCCTCCGTCTACGCAGGTATCGAAATCGTAAAATAGTGACCCTCTCTCCCGCCGACTATCTAGCCATCGACCGCGCCTCCGAAACCAGGCACGAATATGCCGACGGCCTCATGGTCGCCATGTCCGGCGGCAGCAGTCGCCACTCAGTCCTCATTGCCTCGTTAGCTCGACTCCTAGGTAACGCTTTGGCCGATGGGAACTGCGCGGTCAGCGTCACCGAACTCCGCCTGCAGGTCGCACAAGGTGCAGCCTACCTCTTCCCCGATCTGATGGTAATTTGCGGCGGGTTCCAGTACTCCGATGGACCCAAGGACACCCTCACCAACCCCACCGTCATCGTCGAAGTCCTCTCCGACTCCACCGAACGCTGGGACCGTGTCGGTAAATTCGCGCGCTACCGCCAGGTCGATTCCCTCCGCGAATACGTCCTCGTCGCGCAAGACGAAATGAGCATCGAATGGTACACCCGCCGTGACGATGGCGAATGGGTCTACCATGCCGCCACCGGCCCTGATGGCGCCATCCATCTCCACTCTCTAGACGTCACCCTCGCCCTCGCCGAAATCTACAGCAACCTCGACCTGACTTAACGTTGGCAAGGTGTGTGCGCC
Organism: Bryobacteraceae bacterium; assembly: GCA_044358225.1. Classification (GTDB taxonomy): domain Bacteria; phylum Acidobacteriota; class Terriglobia; order Bryobacterales; family Bryobacteraceae. The sequence goes on from JBIKOG010000033.1 coordinate 14,983, forward strand.
CGCTTTCTCCCATCACCCCATCCATCAGGGGCGCCCCATGGTCTTCGCCGTCAAGGGTCCGCGCTCTCTAAGCGCCGCTTCGCGTCCTTGACCGTTCCGGGCCATCGGGACAAGCTCTCCTGTGGGGAATGGATAGCTCCGCGATTGCCGATAGTGCCCAGCCGACACCCCCCCCCGCCGACACCCCTTAGAGGCAGGGCGTCCCCCCACGCCAGACCCTCCTTCGGTACAGCGATTGCGCGACAAACCCGACGACCATACATTCGAGGCCAAATACAGCCACAAGTATCAGCTCAAATAGCAACGCCTCACCTGCGCCAGGGGCTATCCGGCGCGAATCAAAAAAAAGCCCTACGCCCTTCTCAGCGAACCAAAACGACACAGGGTCGTAGTTAGTCAACAAGGTCAGCACCTCTGGAGCCCGACTGAACCTCCAAAAGACCACCAAGACCGCTTTGAGGACAAGGCCACAAATTAGAAACAGAGTCGGCGTTCGCATATTGCCCTAATGCCGGACACGCCTGGCATGGCGCGGGCTGAGCGGTCTATAGAGGTGCTGCCTCCTTCGGTTTTCCCGCTCCAGCGTCTGCGATCCTGGTCGGCTATTGATGAATCCCCACGCATGACCAAGTTCGTGCCAAGCCGTCAGTCCAGTCGTAAAGTCGGTGACAGTTAGAATCGGAATCCGCTGCGCCGACATCAGCCAATCTTACTGTATCCCTCGAAACCATGCTCCCGCCAAACCCTAGTCACAGCCCGGAAAAACTTATATCTCTCTTATTTGCAACACCGCTATCCCGAAAGAGCCCCAAATCCCTTGCGCCCCATGCTAGCTTGAAGGTGGGACGGAATACCGTCTCCCATAAAGGCCCACTGCCCACCAGCAGCGGGCCTTTTTCATTTCCAAACGGAAAGAGGAACGCATGATCACCCCGGAAGAAAAGGCAAGAATCGCCCGCGAAAACGGCGCCAAATCAAAAGGCCCAACCACCCAGGAAGGCAAAGACCGCTCCCGCGCCAACGGCCTCAAGCACGGCCAGCGCTCCACCACCCTCCGCCACCTCGCCGAACCCCACCCGGCCATCCTCTGCAACGAGGACTCACGCACCTTCTTCCAGCTCTTTCACAACTTAATCAAGTTCTACCAGTCCATCGGCCAGGTGCCCCTCGACATCGTGCGCGAAATCGCCATCACCCGCCACGATCTCACCCGCGTCCAACTCATCAAAGCCTCCACCTGGAACCGCGCCCTCATCGGCGAACAGGTCAAACCCGTCAACCTCCCCGACGAGCTCAAACCCGTCGAACACGCCATGAACGTCGCGCTCGCCCTAGCCAAGTCCGACGCCATCTTCGATCGCCAAATCGACAAACTCCACGCCCGCATCGCCAAACTCGAAAAGCGCCTGCGCTACGTGAACCAAAACTTCCCCCAAATGGGCACGCAACCCGAATCCGCCCAACCCGAGGAAGCCGATTACAACCGAACCGACGAGCCGGAATCGCAACCCGTTGAAACAGAAGAGGATACCGAAGACACCCTCTTCACCGACGACCCCTCCGACGCTACCCGCGAAGCCTACGAATACTTCTTCCCGGGCCGAAAACTGGTCGTCATCAAACCCGAACCGAACTAAAACACGATGTCCACCCACTGGATCCCCCTCCGGCCCCCGCCCGAGGAACTCGAACCATCCCGGTGGACAGCCGAAGTGTGCCCAAAAACACAAGCACCCGAGAATCTCCCCAAACCCTCCCAATGGGCCAAGGACACATTCAACTTCAAGCCCAACAAGATCCAGCAGAAAGTCCTCGACGCCAACTCAAAACGGCTAATCCTCTGCTGCAACCGCCAATGGGGCAAAAGCACAGTGATCGCCCTCAAAGCGCTCCACTACGCCATGGAGCACCCAAAATCGGTGATCGTCGTGGTGTCCCGCACCGAAAAACAAGGCGGCGAACTCCTAGCCCGAGCCCTCGATTTCGCCAGCTTACTAAAGCTCCCAAAACGCCGAGTCCCAGGCTACACGCACTCAATCCTGCTGCCCAACGAAGCCAAGATCTACGCGATCTCGCACAGCACAGAAACCGCCCCCAGCCGCACAGCCGACGTGCTGATCTTCGACGAAGCCGCCGTAGTCTCCGACGCGGTGTTTTCGGTCACGCTCCCCTTCGTAGCCAGAACCGGAGGAGCCGTCTGGATACTGTCCACACCGCGAGGCCAGGTCGGCTTCTTCTACAACTTCTGGCACGACAAGGACCCGCAGTGGACCCGAATCTTCAGCACAGTCGAAGACTGCCCGGAAATCCCAAAGGAATTCGTAGAACTCCACCGAAAAGGAGCCCCGCACCTCTTCCGCCAGGAGTTCTACTGCGAGTTCACCCCGGCCCCCGGCAGCCTGATCTCGCGCGACCGGCTCCAGAAAATGTACGACCCAACGCTCGACGCCCGCAAACTCCCTCCGCTGCCCAACCGCCGCGTATAGTCAACCCGTCGACGGATACGCAAAGGAGGCACACCCACCCCACCGGGGGACATGACGGGCAAAAGCCCAATAAAACCACCCCTGTCCGAAACGGCAGACGTGTCCCCCAAAGACGCGAAACCACCCGCAAAAAAGGGGAAAACCGGAGCCGCGATCTTGAGAAATCATCGTCGCCCGCCCCGACCAGCTCTTTGACAACCGAACGAAGCCACCCCCTACCCGGGATCCGTCCAAATCCCGGGTAGGAACCCGCATGCCAACAAACGATCTATATGAGGATCTTCTCCACCGGCCGCTCCGGATAGCTCAACTGCCCGGCCGTCCCGTCATACAAATTCAACGGGTCCAACTGCGCCAAGTAGTACACCGGCAACGGCGCAAAATCCGGACACCCCGGAGCCAGCTGCGCCACAATCACCGCCAGGCCCACAACCTCCGCCCCGGCCGCCTCCACCATCTTCTTGATCTCCGTCAGCTTCGCGCCCGTCCGCAGGATGTCATCCACCAGCAACACCTTCTCGCCCGGCTGGATCTCCAAAAATTGCCGCAGCCGCAACGGCTCCGAATCATTCTGCCGCTCCGCCCAATACACCTGCTTCGCCCGCAGCGCCTCACAAACGCCAAACGCCACCGGTAGCCCGCCCGTCGCCGGCGCCACCACCGACAACTGCGGAATAATCGCCCGCAACTCCGGGTTCGACCGCACCTTCCGGCTCAACGCCACGCTCAACGTCTTCGCATGCTGGAAGTACCGGAACGCCAGCGGTATCTGCAAATACTGGTCCGAGTACAACCCGTTCGGGTAGACAAAATTGCCCTCCCGCAACGCCCCCGTCTCCTGCAGCAACGCCAGTACCTCTTCCTGTGTCGGAATGATCTCCATGGCTAATGAGCTCCTTTTCCAATGACAACCTGCGGAATCGTCCGCAGCATAATCTTCCAGTCCAGCGCCAGCGACCAGTTGTCGATATATTCCATATCCAGTTCCATCCAGCGCTCGAAACCGACCGCGTCGCGCCCCTCCACAACCCACAGGCATGTCAGCCCGGGCCGCATGCGGAGCCGCCGCCGCTGCCATCTCTTATATTGTTCCACCTCTTCAGGCACCGCCGGGCGCGGCCCCACCAGCGACATGTCCCCCCGCAGCACATTCCACAACTGCGGCCACTCGTCGATCGAGAACTTCCGCAACCACCGGCCCACACCCGTCAGCCGCGGATCATTCTTGATCTTGAACACCAACTCCCGTTCGTTCAACGCAGCCAACCCCGCCTTCCGCGCCTCCGCGTCCGCCACCATCGACCGGAACTTATACAGCACAAACCGTCGCCCGTTCAGCCCGCAGCGCTCCTGCCGGAACAGCACCGGCCCCGGCGACGTCAACTTCACCAACACCGCCACCACCGCCATCACCGGCGCCACCACCGCCAACGAAGCCGCCGCCAACACCACATCGATCAGCCGCTTCAATAGCAGCCGCACCTCGTCATGCGGCGCCCCGGCGAACGTCAGCATCGGCGCCGCGCCCAGCCGGTCTAAATACACATCGCTCCGCACATGCGGGAAGAAGTCCACCGCCACCCGGCTCCGCACACCCTCTTCGTCACACAACAGAAACGTCTCTTCCAAGTCCGCCAACTGCTCGCTCGGCACCGCGAACAGCACCTCGTCAATCACTTGCCGCCGCAACAACTCCGGCAACTCCGCCAGCGGCCGCACCGGGTACTCCCGCCGCAACTCAATCGCCTCCACCGCCGGCTGCGCGTCCAGAAATCCCGACAGCCGCAACCCATACGTCGCCGCCTCTTCCACCAGCGTCCCCATCCGCCGCGCGCCGTCCCCCGTGCCCACGATCCAAAGGTAGTGCTCCCGGCCAAACCGCCGCCGGTACCACCCCAGCAACGGTGCCGCGTTGAACCGGAACGCCAACAGCGCCAACGCCGCGAATCCGGCAAAAAGAGCCAAAAACAACCGGCTCATGTCCAAACGAAGCACGAATTGCGCGAGTACTAAGACAGCCGGCGCCATTCCAGCCTGCCGCAGCGTTCGCTTCATCGCCTCCCGTCGCGTCAGTCCCTCAAACGCCTCGTAGTCGCCAAACCATAAGGCGGTGCCCCAATAACAAAGCATCCCCAACAGCAAAAGGAGAATCTTAACGGGAAGAAGAAAATAGAAATCCTTCGCCAGCGGCAGCAACGAGCGCGTCTGATAGGCCGCCTCGAAGGCCAGCCACACCAACACGCCGTCGGCCAGCAGGTGAAACAAACGAAGTTTGCGCTGATGACGGGAAAACACGGCTCGCTTCAAGCGTACCAGACGGCCACCACCCCGGGGTTGCAAAGAAGGTGCCACCTAGTGGATACTAAGTTAGTGAGTGCTAAGTTAAGCAAGGCCGACCGCCGGAAGGCCATCGTCGACACCGCCGCCCAGCTCTTCGCTGAAGTCGGCTTCCGCGGCGGCACGACCCGCGAGCTCGCCAAACGCTGCGGCGTCTCCGAACCTGTTCTCTACGAACACTTCCAGACCAAGAGCGAGCTCTACGCCGCCATCATCGACGCCTCCTCCCAGCACGGCTTCGAAGAGGGGCGCGAAGCCCTCGAACGCCTCGCCGCCGGCCACGACGCCCACGCCTTCTTCACCCGCCTGGCCAACATGATCGTAGAGTTCCAGGCCAAACACCCCAACTATCTCCGGCTCATCCTCTTCTCCGCCCTGGAAAAGCACGAGCTCTCCGAACACTTCTTCGAATGTCACGGCCAGGTCATCCACCGCATCGTGACCGGCTTCATCAAACAACAGACCACCCTCGGCGCCTTCCGCCCTGTCGATGCCGCTCTCGTCGCCCGCGGCTTCATGGGAATGGTGCTCCACTACAGCCTCTTTGACCAGCACTTCGGCTTCAAGCTCGTCCGCGCCAGCCGCAAGCGCGCCGTCGACTCCATGGTTGACATCTTCCTCCACGGATTGAAAACCCAATGAGCGCCCATCCCGCGGCCCGCCCCACCGGCGCCCCAAGCAGCCAAGCCAGACGCCACCACGCCAGCGCGTCCACTGCACCCCGCACCGGCACAGCGAGCCGCGCCGGACACGTCCCCATCCGCCCCGCGACCGCGGCCACCGCGGCCATTACCGGCACCACCAGCCACGCCTGCTCCAAAGCCGCACACATCATCGCCCGCACCGAACGCCAAGCCGTCAGCGCGCCCCGCCCCGCACGCGGAACCAATATCAACGGCCACTCGAAACCCAAATCCGCCGGCCGCACCCCCGCCGGCATCTTTTTACACGGATTGAAAACCCAATGAAATATATACTTCCCGCACTTCTTCTCCTCCTGGCGGCCTGCAACAAACAGGACCCCAAGGCCGCTGAAGCCAAGGCTGCCGCCGCTGCCGCCAAGGCTGCCGAACCCGTTACCGTCAAAACCGCTACCGCCGTCGAACGCACCGCCGAACGCGCCATCGCCGTCACCGGCACCCTGCTCCCCGATGAGACCGTCACCGTCGCCACCGAGGTCCCCGGCCGCATCTCCGCCATCCGCGCCGACTTCGGTCAGGCCGTCCGCAAAGGCGACGTCCTCATTGAGCTCGACCGCACGGAATATGACCTCCAGGTCGAACGCTCCCGAGGCGCGCTCAACCAGGCCCTCGCCCGCCTGAGCCTCCCGCCCTACACCGGCAAGATGGTGCCGCCCGACACCACTCCCGGTGTCCGCACCGCCACCGCCCAGTTCGAAGACGCCAAGTTCAAATACGAGTCCGCCTCCAAGCTCGTCAAGACCGGCGACATCTCCGCCGACCGCTTCAACGAACTCGAAAAGGCCATGCGCGCCCGCCAGTCCGCTCTCGACGGCGCCCGCGACGAACTCCGCACCCAGTGGATGTCGGTCACCTCGCTCGAAGCCGATCTGAAGATCGCCGAAAAGCGCCGTGGCGATACCGTCGTCCGCGCCCCCTTCGATGGAGTCGTCGGTGAGAAGCTCATCTCCGCCGGCCAGTACGTCAAGGACAACATGGGCATCCTTCGCGTCGTCAAGGTCTACCCGATGCGCCTGCGCCTCGAAGTCCCCGAAGCCGCCGCCAACACCGTTAAGGTCGGCACCCCGCTCACGTTTACGACCGATGCCGCCGCCAACGTCAGCTTCGACGCCGTCGTCCGCGAGTTGAACCCCTCGCTCGACACCCGCAACCGTACCCTCACCGCCGAAGCCCGCCTCACCAAGGCCGACACCCGGCTCCGCCCCGGCATGTTCGTCCAGGTCAAACTGGTCACCGATCGTGGCGCGAAGGTCGTGGCCGTCCCCCGCAATGCCCTCTACTCCATCGCCGGCCTGACCAAGCTCTTCAAGATCGAGAACGGCACCGCCCGCCTCATCACCTTCGTCCCCGGCCCGGAGATCGACGGCTTCGTCGAAGTCCCCGGTGACCTCCTCCAGAACGGCGACCGCGTCGCCACCAGCGAACTTCCCGCCCTCACCAACGGCGCCAAGGTGAAACAGTAAGCCATGCAAAAGCTAGCCGAAATCTGTATCAAACGGCCCGTTTTCGCGACGATGCTCATCCTGATGCTCGTCGTCCTGGGCCTGGACGCCTACCGCAAACTCGGCGTCGACCTCTTCCCCAAAGTCGAGTTCCCGATCGTCACCGTCACCACCACCCTCCGCGGCGCCAGCCCCGAGGAAGTCGAGTCCCAGCTCTCCAAGCGCCTCGAAGAAGCCGTCAACACCGTCAGCGGTATCGACGAACTGCAGTCCATGTCCGCCGAAGGCCTCTCGCGCGTCATCATCACCTTCGTTCTCGATAAGGACGCTGAGATCGCCGCCCAGGAAGTCCGCGATAAGGTCTCGACAATCCTCGGCCAACTGCCTCAGGACGCCGACCCGCCCGTCGTCGAAAAGCTCGCCACCGACGCCTCGCCCATCATCAACGTGGTCGTCAGCGCCAACCGCGACCTCCGCGAGATCACCAAGCTCGTCGACGACAGCATCAAGAAGGACATTGAAACCCTCAATGGCGTCGGCCAGGTCCGCTTCATCGGCGAACGGGAGCGGCAGATCCAGATCTGGCTCGATGGCCAGAAGATGTACGCCTACAACCTGAACGTCGATCAGGTCCGCGGTGCCATCGCCGCCCAGAACATCGAGGTCCCCGGCGGCCGGCTCGACCAGGGGAACCGCGAGCTCAGCGTCCGTACCCTCGGCCGCATCCTCAAGCCCGCTGACTTCGGGGACCTCATCGTCGCCAACAACGGCACGCCGATCCATATCCGCGACATCGGCCGCGTAGAGGACGGCTACAAAGAGACCCGCTCCTCCGCCCGTCTCGATAGTAAGGAAGCCGTCGTCCTCCAGATCCGTAAACAGGCCGGCACCAACACGCTCGACATCATCGACCGCATCAAAGAGCGCATCGAGGAGCTTCGCCCCACCCTGCCCAAGGATCTGCAGATCGCCTACGTCGGTGACCAGTCGGGCTTCATCAAGGCCTCCTTTGAAGCCGTGCAGGAGCACCTCATCCTCGGCGGCTTGCTCGCCGGTATCGTCGTGCTGATCTTCATGCGCAACTGGCGCTCGACGCTGATCGCCGCCATCGCCATCCCGACGTCGATCATCTCCACCTACACGCTCCTGAACCTGATGGGCTTCACCCTCAACCAGATCACCATGCTCGCGCTCACCCTCATGGTCGGCATCGTCATTGACGACGCCATCGTGGTGCTCGAAAACATCTTCCGCTTCATGGAAGAAAAGGGGCTGCCGCCCATCCAGGCGGCGATCGAAGGCACCCGCGACATCGGCCTTGCCGTGCTGGCGACCACGCTCTCGCTCGCCGTCGTCTTCTTGCCCGTCGCCTTCATGACCGGCATCGTCGGCCGCTTCATGTCCAGCTTCGGCTTCACCGCCGCCTTCGCCATCATGGTCTCGCTGCTGGTCAGCTTCACGCTCACCCCCATGCTCTGCGGCCGCTTCCTGAAGATCAAGGAAGGCCACGATCCCCACGCCACCAAGAAGACCGTCATCTTCATGCTCTTCGACCGCCCCTATCAGGCGCTCCTGCGCTGGTCGATGGCGCACCGCTGGGTCATCGTCGTGCTGGCCATCGTCACCGTCTTCTCCACCGGCCCGATCTTCAAACGCGTCGGCATCGACTTCCTGCCGCAGGACGATCAGAGCGAGTTTGAGATCACCATCCGCATGCCCGCCGGCTCCTCCATCGATGGCACCGAGACGGTCCTCCGCGGCATCGAGGCCGACCTCAAGACCCTGCCCGGGGTGAAGAACCTGCTCACCCTCATCGGCTCGGACTCGCGCCAGCAGGTCGATCGCGGCAGCGTTCTGGTCACCCTGGTCGATACCAAGGACCGCAAACTCTCCCAGTTCCAGATCATGGATCAGGCCCGCGAGATGATGCGGAAGTACAAGGATCTGGTCATCTCGGTCCAGTTGCCCTCGGTCATCCAGGGCGCTGGTCCCAACCGCGACTTCCAGTACATCCTTTCCGGCCCGGACCTCGAGGTCCTGGACAAGCACGCCACCGTGCTCATGGACCGGCTGAAGCAGACGCCCGGCGTCGTCGACCTGGAAAGCAGCTACGAAGCCGGCAAGCCGGAAGTCCGCGTCCGCATCAACCGCGACCGGGCCTCGGAGCTCGGCGTCAACGTCGCCTCCATCGCCACCGCCATCCGCACCCTGGTAGCCGGCGACGAACAGGTCACCACCTACCGCGAAGGCGACGACCGCTACGACGTTGGCCTCCGTGTGGAGAAGGACTTCCGCCAATCGCCCGACGCCATGAGCCGGCTCTACGTGCCCTCCACCAAAGTGGGCAACGTCTCGCTGGCCAACGTGGCCTCGCTCCAGGAAGCCACCGGGCCCATCAACATCGATCGCCGCAACCGCCAGCGCCAGATCATGATCTCGGCCAGCGTTGTCGGCGGCCAGTCGCTCTCGGAAGTTCTGAAGATTACGGAGGAGACCGTGAAGACACTCGATATGGGCCCGCAGTACCGCACCGGCACCATCGGCCGCACCAAGGAATTGGGGCGCGCCATGGTTGGCTTCGTCGTCGCCTTCCTGCTCTCGCTCACGTTCATGTACATGATCCTGGCGGCGCAGTTTGAAAGCTTCATCGACCCGGTCACGATCCTTATCAGCCTCCCTCTCGCGGTGCCGTTCGCGGTGCTGTCGCTGGCGGTGATGGGCGAGAACTTCTCGATCATCTACAGCTCGGTGGGCATCCTGGTGCTCTTCGGGATCGTGAAGAAGAACTCCATTCTGCAGCTCGACCACATCAAGAGTCTGCGCCGCGAAGGCCTGCCGAGGCTGGAGGCGATCATGCACGGTTGCGAGGACCGGCTCCGCCCGATTCTCATGACAACCGCGGCCCTCGTCGCCGGCATGTTGCCGCTGGCGCTCGGCACTGGTGCCGGCGCGGGTACCCGCCGTACCGTCGCCATCGTCGTCATCGGCGGCCAGACGCTCTGCCTGCTGCTGACGCTGCTGGTCACCCCGGTGGCCTACTCGCTGTTTGACGACATGGGCCACTATCAGCTCTTCGCCCGCATCCGCCGGCTGTTCACCGGCGGCAAATGGGCCGCGGCGGCGATGGTGCTGCTGGCGCTCTTCGCCCCTGTGATGCAGGCACAGACCAAGCTCGATGCCACGCGTGTTGGCGTCAGCGCCAACCGCCGCCCGATGACCTTGAAAGAGGCCACCGAGATCGCCCTCCGCAACAACCTGGAGATCGAGATCGAGCGGACCAACATCGACACCCAACGGCAGATCCTGAACGCCGCCAAGGGCGCCTTTGACCCGATCTTCCGCTACAACCCTTCCTACGAGAAGCGGAACATCCCGGCGGCCTCCGTCCTTCAGGCCGCCACCGGCAAGCTGACCGAGGACTACATCAACAACAACTTCAGCCTCCTTGGCCGCACGCCCTGGAAGGGGATGAGCTTCAACGCCGGGTTCGACAATACCCGGACCAACACCAATAACCCGTTCACCAACCTGAACCCGAACGTCAGCACCCGGCTGACGGTGGGCGCGATCGTGCCGCTGCTGCGCAACCGCGAGGTGGATATCGACCGGACCCAGCTCCGCATCCGCGCCAAGCAGATCGGGGTGAGCGAGCTGGAACTGGAGGTCCGCGCGATCGACGTCATCAACCGCGTGGAGGCCAACTATTGGGATCTGGCCGCCGCGCGGCAGGCGGTGGAAGTGGCCGTTGAAGGCGTGAAGCTGAGCGACGAGCAGCTGGCGCGCACCCAGCGGCAGATCGCCGCAGGCTCCCTGGCCCAGGTGGAGTTGTCCGCTTCGCAGTCGGAACTGGAGCGGCGGAAGGACAGCTACTACGCCGCGCTCGACGCGCTGAACACCATTGAGAACGGCCTGAAGATGATGCTGAGCCCGGCTCGGGATTCGGACATCTGGAAGGACGAGATCATCCCGACCGACCGTACGCCGGTCGCCCCGGCCGACACCGAGCCGTTGGCCGATGCCGTGAAGACGGCCATCGCCAAGCGCCCGGAACTGAAGCAGGTGGCCCAGCGCAAGGAAGTGAACAACGTCCAGGCGGCATTCAACCGGGACCAGTTGAAGCCGCAGGTGAACCTGGTGGGTTCGTTCTCGAACGCGGGTCTGGCGGGTGCGGTGAGCAACGCGCCGAATCCGTTCACGATCTCCCAGGCGGCAACCAGTGACCGGCTGAACCAATTGAGCGCCCTGGCTGGATTGGCGCCGTTACCTCCGCAGAACGGGGGGGCGTTGCCCGCGTTCCTGACAGGCGGCTACGGGCAGGCGCTGCAGAGCCTCTTCGGCGGGCGGTACCCGTCGGTGCAGGTGGGCGTGCAGTTCGACCTGAACCTCCGCAACCAGACGGCGCAGGCCAATCTGGCGCAGACGCAGATCGCCGAGAAGCGGTTGAACCTGGAGAAGATCCGGGCAGAGCAGATCATCGATATGCAGGTCCGGAACGCCATGCAGACGCTGGTCGCTTCGCGGCAGCGGATCACGGCGGCCGAGGCGGCGGTGAAGGCGGCGCAAGAGAAGCTCGACAGCGAGATCCGGCTGTTTCAGACGGGCGAGTCCACCAACTTCCTGGTGTTGACACGCCAGAACGAGATGCTGGAATCGCGCCGCCGCGCGGTGGTGGCCCAGTTGGAATTCAACAAGGCCACGGCGCGGCTGGAGCAGGCCAAGGGGGAAACCTTGGAGACTTACAAGATCACTGTGAAGTAGTGGGGGTGAGGGGTTTCTTCTTCGCCCGCCATTCATTCAATCCACAGGATGCGGCTACTTTGTAACCGGCTTTGGTGAGCATGTCCGCGGCACGCGCGGCTCGTCCTCCGCCGTTTCAAAGGGTGACGATGGTCTTGTCCTTGGGGACTTCTTTCATTCGTTTTTGGAGATCGGCGATGGGGATATTCACGTATCCCTTCAGCGAGCCGAGTTCGGCTATTTCCTTGGGTTCGCGGACGTCGAGGTAAAAGACGTTGGCGTTTTCCTTGATGAACTGCTGGAGTTCTTCGGCGTCGGTGATCTTCTTCGCGTCGCCTTGTTTGGCCGGCTCTTGCGAGAACATCGCCAGAGCCAGCCCCATCAGCGGGAGGAGCTTCTTCATACCTTTGAGTGTAGCGATAGACTGAACGGCATGAGAGTTCGGGAAGTGAAGTGCCACACGGCGCCGATGGCGGGGTCGTGGTTATCGGAAAGCGTTATCGCGAATCCGATGTCGGGGTATGCGGAGTACTTCGAGAAGCGGTCGAGCTGGTTTGGGCCGATGACGGCGGCGGTGATTGAGGTGGTGCTGGAGGATGGGACGCGCGGGTTTGGGTTTGTGGGGTGTGGGAAGGGGTTGGCGGCGCGGGCGGTGCTGGATGAACAGATGGCGCGGATGGTGGTGGGGAAACCCGTGTGTGACACGGGTTTATTGCAGGAGCAGTTGTACCGGGCGTCGTTGTTCTATGGGCGGGGCGGGGTGACGCAGGCGGTGATCTCCGGGATCGACCTGGCGCTGTGGGACGCGCAGGGGAAGGTGTTGGGGAAGCCGGTGTATGCGTTGACTGGTGGTGGGGCGCGGGGGGCGCTTCGCGCTTACTACACGGGCTATGATCCGGAGGCGCTGGCGGCGTATGGGATCCGGGATATGAAGATCGCGGTGCCGTATGGGCCGGCGCATGGCGAGATGGGGATGCGGAAGAACGAGGAGGCGGTGGCGCGGGCGCGGGAGGTGCTGGGGCCGGAGGCGTTTTTGGCGCTCGATATCTACATGGGCTGGGATGTGCCGTACACGCTGCGGATGTACGACCGGATTGAGAAGTACGGGATTGCGTGGCTGGAGGAGCCGGTGGTGCCCGATGACTATGCGGGGTACCGGGAGATCCGGCGGCGGGTGAACACGATGGTGACCGGCGGAGAGCATGAGTACACCTTCGAGGGTTTTCGGCGGTTGATCGAGGAGGGCTGCGTGGACATTGTGCAGCCGGATATCTACCGCGCCGGGGGGATCACGGGGCTGAAAAAGATTGCCGCGATTGCGGCGGCGCACCATACGAAGCTGATCTGCCACGGGATCGGGGCGGCGACGTACCACTTTGAGTCGGGGCTGGATGCGACCATGACGCCGTATGTGGAGTACGTCGATATCTACCGGGGGACGACGCAGGACTGGGTGCTGACCGGGGATCCGCGGCCGGTGGGCGGGCTGATTTCGTTGGGAAACGAACCCGGCTTCGGGTATTCGCTGGACGAGCGGGTGTTCGCGGAAGGGCTGCCGGTGGCCACGATCTGGTAGCTGTGGATAACCGGTGGATAACGGAAACTTGCGCCTTGGGCGCTGGCACCCTACCTTGGTAAGTTATGGCAAACGACCTCGTAATGCAGAAGGGCCTACCGGCCAATATCGAGGCCGAGCGGTATGTGCTGGGCGCTATTCTGTTGGACTCGTCGGCATTTCTGAACGTCGGCAGCGCGATCCAGCCGGCGGACTTCTCGCTGCAATCGCACCAGCTGATCTTTACGCGGATGCAGCAGCTGTTCGAGCGTGGGGAGAAGATCGACCGCGTCACGATCGCGAACGAACTGATGCGGTTTGGCGAGCTGGACAACGTGGGCGGGATCTCGTATCTGGTGTCGCTGGACGATGGGTTGCCGCAGCTGTACAACCTGGAGAGCTACATCAAGATCGTGAAGGACAAGGCTGTGCTGCGGCACATCATCTTCACGTCGCAGGGGCTGATTGACCGGTGTGTGAACGGGTCCGATGACCCGCACGAGATTCTGGCGTCGGCCGAAGAGCAGTTGATGTCGCTGGGGGAAGCCCAGACTACCGATTCGCTGCTGACGCCGCGGCAGGTGATTGAGAAGTTCGAGGGCGGGTTGAACGCGTTCCTGGACCCGACGCGGCGAGTGCGCGGGACGTCGACGGGGTTCCTGAAACTGGACGAAATGACGGGCGGTTTCCGTCCGGGCGAACTGATCATTCTGGCGGCCCGGCCTGCCATGGGCAAGACGGCGCTGGCGTTGAACCTGGGGCAGTATGTGGCGATGAACCCGACGAACCCGAAGGCGTGCGCGGTGTTCTCGCTCGAAATGTCGAACGAGTCGTTGCTGACTCGTATGATCTGCGCGCAGGCGCGGGTTTCGCAGACGAAGTTCCGGGAAGGGTACCTGAATGCCGATGAGCGGCGGTTGTTGCAGAAGGCGACCATCGACCTGGCGCGGGCGCCGATTTTCATTGACGACTCGTCGAACATTACGCTGATGGACATTCACGCCAAGCTGCGGAAGCTGCAGCGGGACAACGAGCTGGGGCTGGTGATTGTGGACTACCTGCAGCTGATGTCGACGCCGGGGCGGAGCGAAAATCGAACCCAGGAAGTCAGCCAATTGTCGCGTGGTTTGAAGCTGCTTTCGAAAGAGTTGAAGTGTCCGTTCTTCGTGCTGTCGCAGCTGAGCCGCGCTCCGGAAACGCGGCCGGGCGACCACCGGCCGCAGTTGAGCGATTTGCGCGAGTCGGGTTCGATTGAGCAGGACGCCGACATGGTGATGTTCGTGTTCCGCGAGGAGTACTACAAGCGGTTCGACGCGAACCTGCATGGGAAGGCCGAACTGATTCTGGCCAAGCAACGTAACGGCCCGACGGGGACGGTGAAGCTGGCGTTCTTGCACGAGTTCACCAAGTTCGAGAATTTACTGGAAGAGATGGACGACGGCGGGGGCGGCGGAGAGTAAACCATTCTACATACCTTGACATTCTACACATAGTGCTCTTTACTATGTGTAGAGAGGCTATGCATTATGGCGAAGAAATCTGATCTGCTGCAGGGGACGCTGGACCTGCTGGTGTTGAAGACGCTGGGGCAGGAGCCGGCGCACGGCTACGCGATTGCGCAGAAGATTCTGGTTTCTTCGCGGAAGGTGCTGGATGTGCAGCAGGGGTCGTTGTACCCGGCGTTGCACCGGTTGGAGAAGAAGGGGCTCATCGAGAGCGAATGGCGGGAGGGCGACAACGGGCGGATGGCGAAGGTGTATTCGCTGAAGAAGGCGGGGAAGAAGCAGTTGGAGGAGGAGATGGAAGAGTGGTCGCGGTATATCGCGGCGATTCAGTGGGTCTTGGAGGCGTAGCGCTATGCGATGGCCTTGGAAGCGGGAAGACAACGAGTTCGACCTGGAGTTGCGGTACCACTTGGAGACGATGGCGGACGGCTTTGAGGCCGAGGGGATGACGCGGGCGGAGGCGATGCGGCGGGCGCGGCGGGAGTTTGGCGGGGTGGAGCGTGTGAAGGATGAATGCCGGGATGAGAGCCGGTGGCGTTGGGTGTTGGAGGTGGGCCAGGACCTGCGGTTTGGCTGGCGGATGATGAAGAAGACGCCGGCGATATCGATGGCGGCGGTGGCGACGCTGGCGTTGGGGATTGGGGCGACGACGGCGATATTGACGCTGGCCGATACGTTGTTGTGGCGAAGCCTGCCGGTGGCCTCGCCGGAGCAGTTGAGCGAGATCCTTTGGTTTGCGAAAGACCGGGTGGGGCCGATGAACTCGGGCAGTTCCGGCAGCAATTTCCGGGAGGGCGCGTTGCGGGTGGCGGACTTCTTTTCGTTTGCGGCTTACCAGAACATGCGGGAAGGCGTGAAGGGAAAGGCGCAGGTGGCCGGACATCTGTACGCTGACCGGGTGAGCACGGCCTTCGAGGGGCGGGTGACGGTGGCCGATTCGCGGGCGGTGACGGGGAACTTCTTTCAGACGCTTGGCCTGCAACCACTGGCGGGACGGCTGCTGCAGGATAGCGATGAGGCGGATGGCAGCGCGCCGGTTGTGGTGCTGACGCACCGGTTCTGGATGGGGAAGTTGGGCGGGCAGAAGGACGCGATTGGGAAGGCGATGCGGATCAACAACCGGGTCTACACGATTGTGGGCGTCTTGCCGGCGGCGTTTACGGGCGTGATTCCGGGCGAAGGGACGGACCTGTACGTTCCGATTCCGCATTGCCCGCAGATGCTGGCGCCGGATAGCTGGTACCGGAAGGGGATGCAGGACTCGCGTCAGTGGATCATGCAGTTGCTCGCACGGCGGGCGGCGGGTGTGAGCGAAGAGGAACTGCGAGCCGCGATGACGCCGGCGTATGCGGCGAGTTGGGCGGCGCAGCCGACGTCGGCCGAGGGCACGCCACAGTTGCGGATTTCCGAGGCTTCGCGCGGGCTGGGGGCGATGCGACGGCGGTTTGGCGATCCGGTGTGGACGCTGTTGGGGCTGGTGACGCTGGTGCTGCTGATCGCTTGCGCGAACATCGCGAACCTATTGCTGGCGCGGAGTGTGGAGCGGGAGAAGGAAGCGGCGATGCGGGTTTCGCTGGGGTGCGGGGAGGGGCGGCTGATGCGGCAGTTCTTTACGGAGAGCCTGCTGCTGGCGGGCATTGGCGGGGTGTTGAGCATCGGCGTGGCGGCGGGGTTGGGGGCGCTGATGGTGTCGTTGATTCCAGGGACGGATGCGTTGACGCTATCGCCGGAGACGGACCCGCGGGCATTGTTGGGCGCGGGTGTGGTGACGTTGGGCACGGCGCTGTTGTTTGGGTTGTATCCGGCGTGGCGGACGGCGCGGGTGGGCACGGCGCCGGCGTTGAAAGAGGGGCTGACCTTGAGCCGGGCGCGGTGGACGCCGGCGCGCCTGCTGGTAGTGGCGCAGGTGGCGCTGGGCGTGTTGCTGGTGGCGGCGGCGCTGGTGTTTACTTCGCGGCTGAATGAGTTGGCCGGGAAGGACGCGGGGTTCGAGCGGGGGCATGTGTTGTTGTTTGATATCCGGCCCGGGGAGATTGGGTATAAAGAGCAGCGGTTGCGGCAGTTTTATTTGGCGCTGGAGGAGCGGCTGGGGGCGTTGGGGGGCGTGGCGCACGTTGGGCTGGCGCAGACGCGGCCGATGCGGGGCGGCGGGTATTGGAACCCCGTTTCGGTGCCGGACGGCAAGGAGGTGGGGGCGGGGGTGCACCATGGGAATCCGGCGTTTCTGGCGGCGCTGGGAGTGCCGCTGGTGACTGGGCGTGTGGCGCGGCCACAGGAGAAGGGCGTTGTGATTCTGAGCGAGAATCTAGCGCGGGAGGTGGGCGTAGGATTGGGGGCGCGGGTGAAGATGAGCGAGGAACTGCTGGAGGTGATTGGCGTTGCGCGGACGGCGCAGTATTCGAATCTGGAGGAGGCTCACCGGGTGGCGTATGTGCCGTTTTCGTATGAGAAAGACGCGGCGACGGTGGTGGTGCGGACGGCGGTGGCGCCGGGGGCGCTGCTGGGCGCGGTGCGGGAGGCGATGCGGGCATTGGACAAAGACCTGCCGCTGGTGGATGTGTATACGATGGAGCAGCAGATTTCGCGGACGTTGCAGCGGGAGCGGCTGTTTGCGTGGTTGTGTGGGAGTTTTGGGGTGTTGGCGTTGGTGTTGTGCGCGGTGGGTTTGTATGGTTTGATGTCGCACACGACGGCGCGGCGGACGGGGGAGATTGGGATCCGGATGGCGCTGGGGGCGACGCAGGGGTTGGTGCTGCGGCAGGTGTTGCGGGAGGGATTGGTGCTGGCGTTGGCGGGGTTGTTATTAGGGCTGCCGCTGGCGGCTTATGTGGCGCGGGTGGCCGTGTTGCAGAAGATTTTGCCGGAGGGGCCGGTGCCGTATTGGACGCTGGGCGTGGCGCTATTGGTGCTGGCGGTTTCGGCGGTGCTGGCGGTGTTGGGGCCGGCGTTGCGGGCTTCGTCTATTGAACCGATGGCGGCGTTGCGGCGGGGGTAGGGTGTCGTGATTGGGGTTGGTTGAGGCGGGCTCGCAAGAGGTGACGTTCGCGGGTGGTGTTCCTCGGTAACTTCCGGGGCTATTGCAGGTGAATGTATTGCTGGCGCCGGACCTGCAAGTTCATGGGCAGGCCTGGTTGGACCTGCTGGTAGGGGATAAGCGGGTTTTTGGGCTGTTTTGCTTGGAGTGGGCGGGGGATGACGGCTACGGTAGCCGGGCAAGAAATTGTTCTACCGTCAATCCGGCCTTCGCGATCAAGTCGCGTATCGTTCCGCGGGCCACTTCGTTGTGATGGCATGATGCCGTGGGTGCCTCGTTGACGGGCGACATACCAGCCGAGCCGTTTCGAACGCGCGAACAACATCGCGCGGCCGCAGGACCGGGACTGGGGGCATTAGACGGTGACTTCCACCTCATGCAGGTCAACCCGTAGCGGCAGATTCTGTTCCTCGCGCACCGCCAGACATTCGCGAATGGCGTCAGCTATGTTGTGTTGCGCTTCGCCTTCGGAACGCCCCTGGCTGATGCATCCAGGGATTGATGGACATTCGGCGATGTAGATCCCGTCTTCGTCTTGATAGATGTTGACGCGAAACTTCATGTACGGTTACTTTTTCCTTCTGCGGGTGGTGTCGCGTCTTTGGGGACCGGCCGTCGCCCGATGGGCTTTGGCCGGCAAGCAAATTGCATCGTAGGTTCTGCCCGGCATGTCCCCCGAGGGGGACCGTGCATCTGGCTACACGGCACAAGCTGTGCCGTGTTCGTTGACTGGCGAGGGATTGCGAAGCTAATGGCCGTCCGCGGCGCAAAATGCCCGGCAAAGGGCCTCAACGAGAGAATGGCGGTCAGGTTCCGCGAGAGCTCCGATCCGCTTCACGATTTCTACCTTTGAAATTACGGTTAGCTTGTGCACTCGGACTGTGGACGGCACATTGAGGCCTGCCGCGGACCATTCTGTGATCGGGAGGTCGTGCGCGCTGAGCCGCGGTTTGGACGTAATCGGCGCGACGATGACATCGTCATCGCCAGTGTCCAATACAACCAGGGCAGGGCGGACCTTGGACCCTGGGCCTTCGTGAAAACGCATCCGAAGGAGGACGACTTCAGCGAGGCGGAGTGTCATTGAGCAACTGCTCGTAAACGGCGTCTTCCGGGGAATAGGCTGATTCGAATGCCTGGCGCCCGGCTAGTACCCACTCCGGATCCGCCCCCGCGGAGGGCTCCCACATGACGACAATTCGGAGTTGCTCACCCACGGGAATATCAGTGGCTATGCCCGGCGGCAGGGAAATTTGCCCGCCCGGTGACAGGGTAGATTCGAACTCAACTGCTTTCATGGGGCGTCTCCGTCTTCATGATGGCACATTGACACTACTCCGAGCAGGCTGCGCCGGTGGGGGCGCCCGTGCGGATTTTGTCGGATTCCAGGCGGCGGAACTCGATGGGGGATGGGGGCGTCGAGGAAGAGGTGCATGGCCGCGATTTGATTGGCTTCGGCGTCAATATTGGGCTATTTGGCGTTGCGATTGGGGTAGATGGCTTTGGGCCATTGGGGGTCGTGGTGGACGCCGGTGAGGGTGATTTCGATATCGGCATTGCCGGCGGGGAGGCGGTAGTTATCGGCGTAGCGCCATTCGTGATTGGCGAAGCGGGTGGGGTGGCGCGCGGGGACGTTGGCGGCAGCGGTGAGCCAGTAGTCGACGCCCTGGAGGAGCTTCAGTTCGAAGAGGCCGTTCGTCAATTGGTAGTTGGAAACGTAGATGCCCTGGTTGACGTAGGCATCGATGGCGCCACCACGGGGAATCGATCCGTCCGGGAGGCGGAGGTTGACGCGCACGGTGCGGAAGGGGCGGGGCGGGAGAAGCGTGAGGACGAGATTTCGCTTTTGCTCATTGGGCTTGAGTTCGATTTTTGTAGCGGCGGAGCGGTCGGCGACGCCGGGGTAGTAGGTGGGTGGTGTCTGGTCTGGATGGCGGGTGGAGCGTTGGATGTTCACGCCGAGAAGGAAGCTGCCGCTGGGGAGATTGGTGAGAGAGAATTCGCCATTGGGCCCTGTCTTGGGCCGATCGAGGTAACCGGTGAGGGCGGGGAAGTTTGGATCGGAATCGATGAGTTCGAGTTCGAGGTTGGCGGCGGGGGTGCCATCGGGACGCTTGACGATGCCGGAGATGCCGGCGTTGGTGAAGGCGCCGAAGTGGCCGAGGCCGCAGCCGTTGGGTGGCACTTCGATGGTATGGGCCTTTTGGAACGCATAGCCGGGAGATTGGAGGGAGACGGTGTATTTACCGGGAGCGACGCTATCGCGGCGGTAGTCTCCCTGGGCATCGGTTGTTAGATTGAAGGGGCCGGCGGGGCCGGTGAGCGTGACGGCGGCATTGGAAACGCCGCGCCACTGATCCGTGGGCCAGGCTTCCACGGCGTACGGACTGGCAGCGTAGTGGCGCAGGATGGAGCCGGCTATGTAGGGATGGAACTTGCCTCGGAGCCGGGCGCGGAGATATGCGATGTCGGTCTCAGCTTCTTCGGCGGGCCGGGTATTGCCACACATGGCGAGACGGAATCCGTCCGCTGTGCGCTCGGCATGGACGAGATATCGGCGGCCGATTGCCGCAGATCCGCCGCCGAGTGCAAAGTGGACGCGGACGTTGGTTTCGTTGGGACGCAGGCCGGAGAGGGGCTCTTCGATTTTGAACTGATACCAGGTGTTGGCAAAGCTCGGGTCTTCGTGATCATCGGGATTCTCATTCGTGGCGACGGCGGTGCCGATGAAGGCGACGTCGATTTTCTTGGGGAACTGGCAGAGCGGCGTGCCCGGAGGCGGGACGCAGTTGAATACACTTGCTTGTGTAACGGCGGAGAAGGAGAGGAGGGCGAGGTAGATTTTGGCTACCATGAGTTACTCCGCGCAGGATACGCCGGCGGGGGCTCCGGTGGGGGCGCCCATGCGGATTTTGTCTGATTCCAGGCGGCGGAATTCGATGTGCTGGACCAGCGGCGGCTGGGTGGGGGCGAGGGTGAAGAAGACGCCGATGGGGCCTTTGGCACACGTTATGTTGAACTGGCCGCGGAGCCAGTTTTCGGGGATGACCGGACTGGCGTTGGTGCAGCGGCCGGCATCCTTCTTCAGCGCATCGATTTCGGCGCGGCGCTGGGGGATGGGGGCGTCGAGGAAGAGATTCATGGCCGCGATTTGCTTGGCTTCGGCGTCGGTCCAGCTGTTCCACAGGTTCCAGATGTGGGCGCGCATTTCGGTGAGCGGTTTCGACGGCGGGGCTTCGCGCTTTTGGAGGCCGCCGGTCTTGGCGAGGACGTCCCAGGCCTGGTTGATTGTCCGGGATGGGCCGGAGTAGGTGAGCGTTGTCATGGCGAAGATGCCGACGCCGTAGTCCGGCAGCCAGGCCATATGGGACCCGAAGCCGGGGAGGCCGCCGCCGTGGGAGACGATGTGGCTGAAGCGGCAATCGGTGACGATGCGGAGGCCGTAGCCGTAGCCGCTGATGGAGGCCGTGCCGGCGCGGGCGTTGAGGTTGGACGGGGTCCAGAGATGGCTCATTTCGCGGACGGAGGAGCGGCGGATGGGGCCGTTGTCGGCTTCGTCACGCGGGGGGAAGGCGGCGAGGTGGAAGGCGACGTATTTGCCGAGATCGTTGGCGGTGGTGAGCAGGCCGCCCATGGCGCCGAAGACGCCGTGGGGGAGGGGTTGCTCCTCTTCGAACGTGCCGTCGGGTTTAAGGCGGTAGCCGATGGCGCGGGTGGATTTGGGTACCTGGGAGAATTCGAACGTCGAGTTGGCCATGCCGAGTTTGGCGAGGATCTGCTGTTGCACGTACTTCTCGTAGGGCTGGCCGGCGGCGTTGGTGACGATGCGGCCGAGGAGGCCGAAGGCGTAGTTGGAGTATTCGTAGCGGGTGTCGGGGGCGGTGGAGAAGGGGATGCCGGCGCGGAGCCATTTGTCGAGGTCGGCGTCGCTGGCGCCGAGTTGCTGGTCGCCCCAGGGGTTGTCTTCGGGGAGGCCGGCGGAGTGACTCATGAGATTGCGGATGCGGAGGGGGGCGGTGTCTCGGGTGGGGAGTTCCATGCGGGCGAATTCGGGAATCCATTTGGCGATGGGGTCTTCGAGGGAGAGCTTGCCTTCGTCGCGGAGTTTGAGGATGGCGAGGGCGGTGAAGCTTTTGGTCATTGATGCAATGCGGAAGACGGTGTTGGCGGTGGCGGGTTGGTTGGTTGCGCGGTCCTGGGCGCCGGTGGCGCCGACGTGGGCGAGTTTGCCATCGATGACGACGCCCCAGACGATGCCGGGGACCTTTTCGGCGGCGGCGTAGCGGCGGAAGAGCTGATCGATTTCGGGGAGGGCGGATTGGAGTTTGGCGGTGCGTTGGGGGTCGGTGAAGGAGGGGGGCGGGTAGGCGTCGTTGGCGAGGAGGGTGGCCGTGAAGAGGAGGGCGAGGGCGCGCATTTCTATACGATGGCACGGGCGTGGTAGGTTAGCGGCTGTGACTGCGAAAGTTTTGTTTGTTGGGTATCTGGTTTTGACGACCTGGGCGGGGATTGCGCCGCATGACCGGGCGACGTGGTGGGCGGAGAACATCCCGCTGTTTTTGATTGTGATTACGCTGGTGGGGCTGTATTTGCGGGGTTTTGTGTTTTCGGCGACGGCGTATTGCCTGATGGCGGTGTTGTTGTTTTTGCACACGATTGGGGGGCACTATACGTTTGAGCTGGTGCCGTTTGGGTTTGTGACGGAGCTGTTTGGTTTTCAGCGGAATCACTTTGACCGGATTGCGCATTTCAGCGTGGGGTTTTATGCGTATGCGATTGCGGAGAGTTTGGTGAAGACGGGCGCGGTGCGGAGCCGGGTGGTGTTGTTTCTGTTTCCGGTGTTTGCGATTGCGTTTGTGGCGATGGGGTATGAGTTGATTGAGTGGTGGTACGCGGCGTTGGCGGGGGGCGCGAGCGGGGCGGCGTTTTTGGGGAGCCAGGGGGATATTTGGGACGCGCAGAAGGATATGCTGGCCGATACGTTGGGGGCGGTGGTGGCGACTGGGTTTTTCTTTTGGCGGGGGAAGGCGGGGGCCTGAGCCGTTGTTTTGAACGCGTTCAACTTTTCTATTGACCGCATGCGATGATTGGCGCAGACTGTTTTTGAACGTGTTCAACGTTCAAGGACAGGCTGACGAATGACCAACTCTTTGCGTGCCGCGGTGGGCTTATTGCTGGTGGGACTGTGGATGGCACTGGGTATCGCTTTGCTGCGGTTCGGCGTTTACGGGTGGACCTTGTTCGTTCTGCTGCCGTTCGTGGTGGGCGGCATGACGGCGTGGGTGACGCGGCCGGTGATGGGGTGGAGCGCGGCGCGGCGAGGTGCTGGAGCGGTGTTAGCGGCGACGTTGGTTTTATTGGTTGTCCGGATGGAGGGGCTGGTTTGTATTCTGATGGCGTTGCCGCTGGCGCTGCCGTTGGGCGCGTTGGGCGCTTTGGTGGTTTACCGGGCCACAGCGCGCGGAGCGGCCGGGCGGGTGGTGCCGATGTTGTTGTTACTGCCGCCGGCGTCGCTGAGTTGGGATGTACGGGCAACGGCAGAGGTTTACGAGGTGAGATCGGCAGTTACCGTGGCGGCGACACCGGAAGTGGTGTGGAAGCACGTGGTGCGGTTCCCGGATCTGGCGGCCCCGAAAGAATGGTATTTCCAGGCTGGGCTGGCGTATCCGCTGCGGGCCCGCATTGAGGGAGAAGGGCCGGGGGCAGTGCGTTATTGCGAGTTTTCGACGGGGCCGTTTGTGGAGCCGATCGAGGTATGGGATGAGCCGCGGCTGTTGGCATTTCGGGTGACGCAGAGCCCGCCGCCGATGCGGGAATGGAGCCCGTATGGGGAGCTGGACGCCGCCCATTTACACGGCTATATGGTTTCAAAACGGGGACAGTTCCGGCTGACCCGGCTGGAAAACGGGCACACGTTACTGGAGGGAACGACTTGGTATCAGCACGGTTTGTGGCCGGGTGGGTATTGGCGTCTGTGGTCGGATGCGATTATCCACCGGATTCACTTGCGGGTCCTGGAGCATGTCCGGGAGCTGGCGGAAAAAGAAAAATGACCGGCAGCGGAGAGGCTCGCGCTGGCCGGTCATTCTCTGGAACGGATCCCGGTATTTACGGGATGATGAGCTTGCTGCCGATGGAGTCGAGCGTGATGGTGAAGGTGAGGTCTTCGCCAGCGAGGGGGTGGTTGGCGTCGAGGATGACGCCGTCCTCTTCGATGCCGACGATCTGGGCGACGAGGACGCCGCCGGGACCTTGGAGTTGGAGCTCCTGGCCGACTTCGATGGGCATGTCTTCGGGGAACTGATCCTTGGGGATCTTGATGACCATTTCTTCGCGCATGGGGCCGTAGGCCTCGTCGGCGGGGATGGTTTTCGTGATGCTGGCACCGACTTCCAAACCGGTCACCGCGTTTTCAAAACCAGGGATGACCTGGCCTTGGCCGAGCGTGAACTCCAAGGGGTCGCGCCCCTCGCTTGAATCGAACACTGTCCCATCCGTGAGCGTTCCCTTATAGTGAACGCGGACGAGATCTCCTTTAATGGCCGGCATGGGGCATTCCTTTCGAGAGGGCGCTCGCGCCCATCGCAGAATAGCACGGGGGAGGGCCGGGCCGGGCTTGGTACAATCGAGGGGAATGGCTACGAAGCGTATTGGAATCCTGACCGGGGGCGGCGACGTCCCGGGATTGAACTCGGTGATCAAGGGCGTTACCTATCGCGCCTACGAAGCAGGCATGGACGTGATGGGTTTCCGTCGCGGTTGGGAGGGGTTGACCCACCTCAACATGGAAGATGAAGCCTCGAAGACGGCGTATTTGCGGCCGCTTGACCGCATGAACACGCGCACGATCGACCGGGATGGCGGCACGTATTTGCACTCGAGCCGTACGAATCCGGCGAAAATGCGGAAGCTGCCGACGTTCCTGGACGCCGATAGCTATCCGAGCGAGATGGTGACGAAGAAGGGCGAGACGTACAAGGCGTGGGACGTTTCCAAGCACGTCATTAAGAACCTGGAATCGCTGGGCGTGGATACGCTGGTGGCGATTGGCGGCGACGACACGTTGAGCTACGCGCAGAAGTTGCACGCGCAGGGGTTCAAGGTTGTCTGCGTGCCGAAGACGATGGACAACGACGTGCGGAACACCGAGTATTGCATCGGGTTTTCGACGGCGATTACGCGCGCGCATGACGCCATTCAGCGGCAGCGCACGACGGTGGGTTCGCACGAGCGCGTTGGCATCTTCCGCGTGTTCGGGCGCGATGCGGGTTACACGGCGCTTTATACCGCCTATGTGACTTCGATCCGTTGCGCGATTCCCGAGTATTCCTTCGACGTGCAGAAGATGGCGGAACTGATTTCGGCGGACAAGTCTAATAATCCTTCGAAATATGCGCTGGTGGTTCTGAGCGAAGGCGCGGCGTGGGATGGCTACGTGGTGCAGGAGTACGGCGACCCGGACGACTACGGTCATCGCAAGAAGATGAACGTGGGCGAGGCGCTGGCCGGTGAGTTCAAGAAGCGCGCGAATCTGGAGTGCATCGTCAGCGACCTGACGTATGACCTGCGCGGCGGTTCGCCGGACTTCACCGATAAGCTGGTGGCGACGACGTTCGGCAACATGGCGTTCGACGCGATTCTGCAGGGCAAGAGCGGCCTGATGGCGGCGATCGCCGATGGGCGTTATTGCATGGCCGAGATTCCGGATCCCAAGCACGGACCTCGGAAGGTGGACGTGGCCACGATGTACAACGTGGAACGCTACCGGCCGAACTACACCGGCAAGGCGGGCATGCCGATTTTCCTGACCAATCCGTAGACTGTGCGGAACTGGTTGCGTGGTTTGTTTGGTTCTGAAAAAGAACCGGCGTTGACGGCGGATCTGCAACAGCGGATCCGCCGTTCGTTTGAGGAGTCGGCCGCGGACGAGGAGCATTTTCCTTCGACGATTGACCCGCGGATTTTGCATGTCCGGGTGATTTTGGAGACGTTCGGGGATTTGACGGGGAAGCGGGTGCTGGACGCGGGGTGCGGGAAGGGGCGGTTTGCGCGGGTGCTGTTGGGGGCGTATCCGGGCGTGCGTCTGCACACGATGGACATCGCGGTGGCGATGCTGCGATTTGTGGAGGCGCCGTTGATGCCGTGCGCGGGATCGCTGACGGCGCTGCCGTATGCGGATGGGGCGTTTGACTGTTTGTATGCGACCGAATCGCTGGAGCACGCGGTGGATATTGAGCGGGCGGTGGCGGAGCTGTGCCGGGTGGTGAAGCCGGGCGGGCGGATTGTCATCATCGACAAGAACAAAGATCACTGGGGCCGGCTGGAGACGCCGGAGTGGGAGCGATGGTTCGGGGAGAAGGAGCTGGCGGGGATGCTGGGGCGGCATTGCCGGAAGGTGACCAGCCGGCCGATCAGCTATTGGGAAGACGTGGACCCGGATGGGTTGTTTCTGGTTTGGATGGCGGAGCGATAGAATAAGCGCATTGTGAAAATCTGGTTGCTCCTTTCGGTGGCCGCGTTTGGGAATGACTTCTTTGAGGCGCGGGTGCGGCCTGTGCTGGCGGAGCGGTGTTTGGGCTGCCATGGGGAGACCGCGGCTGGGGGGCTGCGATTGGATTCGCGGGCGGGGGTGTTGGCGGGCGGGAAGCGCGGGGCGGCGATTGTGGTTGGCGATCCGGCGGCGAGTTTATTGGTGCAGGCGGTGCGGCGGGCGGGCGCATTGAAGATGCCGCCGAGCGGGGCGTTGACGGATGCGGAAGTGGCCTCGATTGAGAAATGGGTGCGGGAGGGGGCGCCGTGGCCGACTGTTTCGGCGAAGCCGGGGCGGGCGTTGTGGTCGACGGAGCCGTTGCGGGCGGTGGCGGGGTCGATTGATTCGCATGTGCGGGCTGGGCTGGCGGGGAAGGGGATTCGGCCGAATCCGCGGGCGGACCGGCGGACGATTCTGCGGCGGGTTTATGCGGACCTGGTGGGGTTGCCACCGCCGGCAACGGCCGCGTTTTTGCAGGATGGGGATGTGGGGAAGCTGGTGGACGGGCTACTGGCGTCGCCGCAGTTTGGGGAGCGATGGGGGCGGCACTGGTTGGACGTGGCGCGGTTCGGCGAGGATGATTTTACGGGTACGCAGCCGCGGCCGTATCCGAATGCGTGGCGGTACAGGGACTGGGTGATTCAACAGTTTAATCGCGACTTACCCTACGATACCTTTGTGAAGGCGCAGATTGTGGGTGACTTACTGCCGGATAACGCGGGGCTGGTGGGCGGGTTGGGGTTGTTTGGACTGGGGCCGTGGTATTACGGGATTACTCAGCCGCCGCAGGCGCGGGCGGATGAACGGCATGACCGGGTGGATATGGTTACTCGCGGGTTTCTGGGGTTGACGGCGGCTTGTGCGCGGTGTCATGACCATAAGTACGATCCGATTCCGCAGAAGGACTATTATGCGCTGGCGGGGGTATTTGCCAGTTCGGCTTATAAGGAGTATCCGTTGGCGCCGGCTGGCGATGTGGCGGCGTATGAGGCGGCGCAGAAGCGGATTCAGTTGTTGCAGAAAGAGATTGACTCTTTTGTGGCTGCGCAGCGGGAGCAGTTGGCGTTGATTTATGCGCGGCAGACGGCGGATTTCCTGATGGGGGCGCCGGGGGTGGACGCGGATGTATTGAAGAAAGTCCGGGATTATCTGGCGAAACCGGAGGAGGATCATCCGTTTCTGAAGGCGTGGACGGCGTCTAAGTCGGCTGCGGATGCGCGGGCGTTTCAGGACTTATTGCTTTCGGTGATTGAACAGAAGCGTGTGATGGATGAGGAAAACCGGATTGCCGTCATTCGCGGGACGGCGCCGGTGGCGAAGCGGCGGAAGACGATTCTGCCGTTTAACTATGATTCGGAGGCGGATTTCAATCCGGGGTCGGAGGTAGTTACTCAATCGCTGGACCGGGAGCGATATCAGTTATGGCAGAAGTTCATGGGGCGGGCGGATGCGGTGTTCCGGTTGGAAAGTGACGCCGTTGAGAAGCGATTGACGGGGGAGTATCAGAAGCATCTGGCGGGATTGCGGGCGGAGTTGGCGGCGGCGAAGAAGGCGTCGCCGGCTGCGTATGGGTATTTTCATGGCATGGCGGAGCATGAGGAGCCGATCGACATTCCGTTGAATAAACGCGGGAATCCGACGGATTTGGGGGAGGTGGTGCCGCGGCAGTTTTTGACGGTGTTGGGCGGGGCCGCACTGCGGGAGGGGAGCGGGCGAATGCAGTTGGCGCAGGCGATTGTGGAGAGCCCGTTGGCGTCGCGGGTGATGGTGAACCGGATCTGGGGCTGGCTGTTTGGCGCGGGGATTGTGCGGACGCCGTCTAACTTCGGGTTGATGGGAGACAGGCCGGGGAACCGGGAGTTGCTGGAGTATTTGGCGGGGCGGTTCCGGGCGTCCGGGTATTCGGTGAAGGGGTTGATACGGGAGATTGTTCTTTCGGAAACGTATCTGGCGTCGAGTGCGGGAGCGGAGGCTGGGATGGCGAAGGATCCGGACAACCGGCTGTTTTGGCGAATGAGCCGGAAGCGGCTGGATGCCGAGGCGATTCGGGATTCGATTCTGGCGGTGAGCGGGGAACTGGATGGGAAGGCGGGCGGCGAGTCCGCGGATTTGGCGGATGGGAATTTGCGGCGCACGGTGTATGTGCGGGTGGGGCGGTATCAGCAGAATGAGACGCTGGCGCTATTTGACTTTCCGAGTACGTCGATTCATGTGGAGCAACGGGGAGTTACAAATGTTCCGCTGCAGAAGCTGTTCTTTTTGAACTCTTCGTTTTTGCGGTCGCGGGCGGAGGCGTTGGCGGTGCGCGTGGAATGTATGGGGGAGACGGACGCGGAGCGGTTGGGAGTTATTTACGGGTTGTTGTTTCAACGGGCACCGAGTAACAAGGAACGTGATGCGGGTATGGCGTTTTTGCAGAAAGCGGATTGGGCGCAGTATGCGCAGGTATTGTTGAGTTCGAATGAGTTTCTCTATGTGGACTAATCGACGTAACTTTCTGGCCCGCATGGCGGGTGGCTTTGGGACGGTGGCGCTGGCGGACCAGATGGATCCGTTCGCGGCTAAGCCGCCGCACTTTGCGCCGAAGGCGAAGCACATCATTTACCTGGTGATGAACGGGGGGATGTCGCAGGTCGACACGTTTGATCCGAAGCCGGCGTTGACTAAGTACCATGGCCAACCGATGCCGGGGGAGCAGGTGAAGACGGAGCGCATTACGGGGTCGCTGATGCGGTCGCCGTTTTCGTTTCAGAAGTACGGGCAGAGCGGGAGTGAAGTTAGCGAGATCTTTCCGAATATCGCGCGGAACATTGATAAATTCACGGTCATTCGTTCGATGCATACGGATGTGCCGAATCATGAGCCTTCGCTGTTTATGATGAACTGCGGCACGATTCAGCCGGGGCGGCCGTCGTTGGGTTCGTGGTTGACGTATGGGTTGGGTACGGAGAACCGGAACTTGCCGGGGTATGTGGTGTTGTGTCCGGGGACGCCGGTTGTGGGGCCGCCGTTGTGGGAGTCGGCTTTTTTGCCGGCGGTGTTTCAGGGGACCTTTATCAAGGCGACGGAGCGGGATCCGAAGAAGTTAGTGCAGTTTCTGGATCGGGGCGGAAAGACATCGGCGGATCAGCGGCGGCAGTTAGATTTATTGAAAGAGTTGAATACGGGGCATTTGGCGGCGCGGGCTGGGGATTCGAATCTGGAAGCGGCGATCCAATCGATGGAGACGGCGTTCCGGATGCAGACGGAGGTTCCGGAGGTCTTCGATGTGATGAAGGAGCCGGAGAAGATTCGGGCGCGGTATGGGGATTCCGACTTTGGGCGGGGTTGTTTGATGGCGTTGCGGTTGGTGGAGAAGGGTGTGCGGATGGTGCAGATTTACTACGGAAACTCGCAGCCGTGGGATTCGCACGAAGATATTCAGGCGCATAAGGCGAATGCGCGGAGGGCGGACCCGGCGGTGGGGGCGTTGGTGGAGGACCTGGCGGCGCGGGGGTTGTTGGATGAGACGCTGGTGGTGTTCGGGACCGAGTTCGGCAGGACGCCGGCGGTGGAGAATTCGTCTTTGGTGAAGTTACAGAACGGGCGGGATCATAACTCGGCGGGTTATTCGATTTTACTGGCGGGGGGCGGTGTAAAGGCGGGGTATGTGCATGGGGCGACGGACGAATTTGGATATCGGGCGGCGGAGAAGAAGGTCCATAATCACGATTTGAATGCGACTTTGTTGCATTTGATGGGGCTGGATCATACGAAGTTGACTTACTTCTATAGCGGCCGGCATTTCCGGGTGACGGACGTGCATGGTGAGGTGGTGAAGGAGATCCTGGCGTAGGTTGGCGGGTTGCTCCGTTGGCTGGCCATTTGGTGCGGCCGGTCTTCTGTGCGTTGGGGAGATGCGCAGTTGTTCGGCTTTGGTGCCGGAAACCCGTGTGTGACACCACTAGTGTCCCAACGTTGCGATCGGACTCGGCTGTAACCCCATCGTTTTCAGTAGGATCAGCGGGGATTTGCCTGGGAACGATTT
>JBIKOG010000475.1:0-2545 GCA_044358225.1 Bryobacteraceae bacterium
GCGCGCCGCGGGGGGGGGCTGTCCGGCGTAGGGGCGACCCCCGGCCTGCGGCCCGCGGGTGTCCCCGGGTTTGGCGGGTGGGGGTGTTTGGGCTGGCGGCGTTGCGGGTGGGGGATGTTCGGCGTTGGGGGACACCCGGCCTGCGGCCCGCGGGTGTCCCCGGGTTTGGCGGGTGGGGGATGTTTTTTCGCTGGTGGTGGTGGGTGGGTGGGATGTACGGCGTAGGGGGGACACCCGGCCTTCGGCCCGCGGGTGTCCCCGGGTTTGGCGGGTTGGGGATGTTTGGAGTCGGGTTGGGGCAGGTCCTGGAGGGGCGGAAACACTGCCCCGATACGCTATTGCGTAAAGGTCCGGCGGAAATTTCATGCCCGTTACATTTTTCCGGGGCGGGATGCATTTTATGTGAAATCTCGCCTGTTTTTACCGTATTCTCTCCATAGACCTATGCAGACCGCGAGTCAGATTACTCGCCTCCTCAGTGAGTGGAGAGCAGGCAATTCGGATGCCGCAGAGGCGTTGGCCCCTCTGGTTTATCCCGAACTTCGGCGGCTGGCGGAACGACACCTCAAGAAAGAATGGCGGCTGCATACGTGGCAGCCCACCGAACTCGTCAGTGAAGCGTACTTGCGGCTGATGGCTGGAACAGCGCCGTCCGTCGATGACCACAACCACTTCTTCTCGTTCGCTTCGCGGATGATGCGGCAGATCCTTGTCGACTATGCACGGCGGCGGGTGGCCGATAAGCGGGGCGGTGGGAAGGCCCATGGGGCTGTGAGCGACTGGGACAAAGTGGCCTCGCCGGAACCGGAAGATACGGTGCTGGCGCTGCATGATGCGATCGACGAAATGATGAAGTTCGACGAGCGGAAGGCGCGTGTGATTGAGATGTCCTACTTCGGCGGGATGAGTCTGCAGGAGATCGCGGCGGTGACAGGGATGAGCGCGCCGACGGTGATGCGCGATCTGCGCACGGCCGAGGCGTGGCTGCGGCGGTCGTTGAGCGAACAGGGCGTGATGATGGCGGCGATGCCGGCCGCGAGGGAACAAGCGGTTCCATGAGGCCGGGAGATTGGGCGCGCGTTGATGCCCTGTTTCAACGCGCCATCGAGCTGCCGCCGGTGGAGCGGCTGGCGTTCGTGAGGCGCGAGGCGGGCGGGGACCATACGCTGGAGCACGAGGTGCTGTCGTTGTTGTCCTTCGATGCGGGGACGAGCGGGGGGCTGGATCAGGCGGTGCGGCGGGTGGCGGCGCGGGTTGTCGAGGAGACCGAGATTGTTGGCGAGCGGGTGGGCATCTACCGGATCCTGCGCAAGATCGGGGAAGGCGGGATGGGCAGCGTGTATCTGGCGCTGCGCGACGACGGGGAGTTCCGGAAGGAAGTAGCCGTTAAGATTGTCCGGTTGGGGATGGAGACGCCGCAGTTTGTGGAGCGGTTCCGGAAGGAACGGCAGATACTGGCGAACCTGGATCATCCGAACGTGGCGCGGCTGCTGGACGGCGGGGCGGCGCAGTTGCCGGGGCGGGCGATGGCGGTGCCGTACCTGGTGATGGAGTTCGTCGATGGCGTGCCGATTCACGACTACTGCAACGACAACAGGCTGCCGCGGGCGGAGCTGTGCCGTTTGTTCATGCGCGTCTGCGAGGCGGTGGCGCACGCGCACCGGCAGTTGATTGTGCACCGGGATTTGAAGCCGGGCAACATTCTGGTGAGCGCGGATGGCGTGCCGAAGTTGCTGGATTTTGGGATTGCGCAGCTGATTGAACAGGACGAGGTTTCGGATGCGCCGGCGGGGCGGCGGCAGCTGACGATCGACTACGCGAGCCCGGAGCAGGTGCGCGGGGAGAACGCCGGGATTGGCACCGATGTGTATTCATTGGGCGCGGTGTTTTATGAGCTGTTGACGGGGGTGCGGCCGCACCGTTTCCGGAGCTACACGGCGCCGGAGGTGGAGCGGGTGATTTGCGAAGACTCGCTGGTGCCGCCGAGCGTGGTGGTGGGGGCGTTGCGCGGGGACCTGGACGCGATTGTTGGGAAGGCGATGCGGAAGGCGCCATCGGAGCGGTATGGGACGGTGGACGATTTGCGACGGGATATTGACCGGTATCTGGCGGGGTTACCGGTGGAGGCGCGGGAGGGCGGGCTGGGGTACCGGGCGCGGAAGTTTGTGGGGCGGCACCGGTGGAGCGTGGCGGGGGCGACGTTGGCGGCGGCGGGGTTGACGGTGGCGACGGGGGTGGCGTTGTGGCAGGCGGACGCGGCGGTGCAGGCGCAGCGGCTGGCGGAGGCGGCGACGCGGGAGGCGGTGGAAGCGCATGCCACCGAGCAGACGCAACGGCAGCGGGCGGAGGAGGCGGCGGCGCTGGCGCTGGCGCGGCAGAAGGAGGCGGAGTTCCAACGGGCGGAGGCGGACCGGCGGTTTGGGCAGGTGCGGGAGTTGGCGAACCGGCTGTTGTTTGAGTATCAGGACGATGTGGCGAAGCTGCCGGGGTCGACGGCGGTGCGGAAGAAGATGGTGGAGACGGGGCTGGCGTATTTCGAGATGTT
>JBIKOG010000281.1:0-8960 GCA_044358225.1 Bryobacteraceae bacterium
CGGGCGGTAACTATGGAATCGCGGCGACGCCGGGCTTCCAGGGTTACATGATTGCTCAGTGCCAGTTCCAGTACGCTCACGGCTTCGCCTTCATCAGCGACGTCGGTGCGAACCGCGTGTCCGAAGCTTACCTGGGTCTGATTCTTGACTCCGGTCTGCCCTCGCGCACCTTGTTCCAGAGCGAAATCCTGGGCCACTAAAGCAGTCGTCTAATCGGCGTAACAATGGTGAGGGGGGAGGCTTCGGCCTCCCCCTTTTCTTTGTGATTTGTGATTTGGGGTAACATTTGTTTACGTGTTATCCGTCTTATCTGTGTCTTTTCTTCAACTTCGGTGGTACTAGTCTGGCAGTTATGGTGTTAGACTGTAGAGTGTCCGCTCCCACGTCCCCTTGGTCCACCCCCGCGTCCCGCGTCCCTAACTCCAACAATAAAGAGGTATTAATGTCCATCCTCCGACGGACCCAGCGGTTGAGTGCCTGTGCCGCTTTGGCAGCGTTTGCCGCATTTGCCCAAGCGCCCACCAACCTCTACGTACTACCGAATTCGTCCGCGACCGCGCCCATTGCGACGTCCTACCGGACGGACCCGTTCACGTTGTTTTCTTCGTTTTCGGTTCAGCCGGGTGCCTCCTTTTTGCTGATGCACCCGAACGGGCAGAAGCTGTATTCCGTGGCCCGGTCCGGCGCGGACACGCTGATGGTACTTGACGCGATCAATCCCGGCACCGTGTTGAAGCGGGAAAGCCTGGGGCAGGCCGAAGCCGCCGTGCTTTCGCCGGATGGCCGGCGGTTGCTGATCGCGGCCGGTTCGCTGCACATTTTTGATACGACGAGCGACACGAAGCTGGCGTCGTTGAGCGACGTTGGCAACACGCCGACCGATATCGCGGTGGCGCTGGATGGGTCGCGCGCGTTCGTGCTGAGCCCGGTGTCGAACCGGTTGACGGCGATCGACCTGAATACGAACACGGCGACGGGGAATGCGATCACGGTACCCGGTCAGGCGACGGGCGTGACGGTGGGCCCGAATGGCCTGGTCTATGTATCGACTGTGAACCTGGTGCAGATCATCGACGGACGCTCGATGACGATCGTCCGCGAAATTCAGTTGAATGCGCGGCCGGGCAAGTTGCTGTTCACTCCCGATGGCGTGAATGCGCTGGCGGTCAACGGCACGCCGATCACCGGATCTTCGGTGATCATGTTCGACGTTGCGGGCCAGAAGGTGCAGGGGACGATTCCGAACTTCCAGGTGACGCTGGACCGGTTGGTGTTTGGCGCGGGCAACCGCATTTACGCGTTGTCTAATCAGACCGCGCAGCTGTACGAGATCACGACCAGCCCGCTGAACATCAATCCGCCGCAGTTCTCCGGCATCAGCACGATTCCCAACGTGACCGACATCGCCGTTTCCGGCGAAGTGCCGAACTCGCGTTTCATGTTCCTGTCGACGCCGGGCACGATCTACCGCCTGGACCTGTCCTCGAACCCGCCGCTCGATGCCGGCCGCGCCGCCATCCCGACGCAGCCGGGTCCGCTGGTTCATCTGAACGCGCAGACGACGGGGACGCCGACGTCGATTCTGGCCTACAACACGGCCCAGACGACGACGCCCGGCGGCACGTACCTGCCGCTGATTGCGCGCGTGACCAATTCCGTTGGCAGGCCGCTGTTTGGCGTGAACGTGACCTTCACTTCCGATAACCCGAACGCGCAGATTCTGGGCGCGACGGCGACGTCGAACGCGCAGGGCTGGGCACAGACCACGGTGGTTGCGCCTCCCACGGCGGGCACCTTTAACGTGACCGCGGCGGCGGGCCCCGGGCCTGGGCAGCCGACGGCCACCTACGTTTTGTCGGCGGCGAGCGGCTCGACGGGCGGCGCGGCGACGGGCCTGCTGTCGATCGTCAGCGGCCAGGGGCAGATGGTTTCCGAGCAGTTCCTGTTGACTGAACCGTTTACGGTCCGGTTGAGAGACGCCAATGGCAACCCGGTTGCGGGTCAGACGGTGACGTTTGCCATGGCCAGCGGCGCGGGTACGCTTGCCACCTCGACGTTCCAGGGCCTTTCGCTGACGAACACGACGTGCGCGGCCAACATTTGTACGGGGGTGACGGACGCGCAGGGTCTGGCGCAAGTCAGCTTCCTGGCGACGGCGATTTCGCCCGGGTTCTCGTTCGCACAGCAGACGATTTCGGCTTCGAACGGGCAGGCGACGGTGAACTTCATCGTGACGACGATCCTCTCCACCCTTCCCGGCGGCGGCCAAGCCGCGCAGCCGTTGGTGGAGCGCATCAAGCCCATCGACAGCCTGTTGGTCGGCCAGACCGGCACGACGCTGAACGAAGCGGTTCAGGTCCGCGTGGTGGCGGCCGCCGGTATTCAGTCCGGCCAGCCGATTCCGAACGTGGCTTTGAAGGTGAGAACGGAAAACACCGATCCGACTCTTGGGCCGACGGCGGTCTGTGCGGGTGAAGGCGATGTGGCGCTGACCGATTCCACCGGCATCGCGTCCTGCAACCTGAAGATTGCCGGCCGGTTGGGGCTATCGGGGTTGAATGTCAACATCGGCGGGACGCAGAGCCTGGGTGGTTCGACGATCAATCTGGATGTCCGTCCGGGCCCACCGTCTGTGATCCGGATCCTGCAGGGGAACAACCAGAGCGGCAACCCTGGACAGCGTCTGACGCTGGCCTTCGTGGCGCGTGTGGAAGATGCCTCCGGCAACGTTCTCCCGGGCCAGACGGCGAACTGGGAAATTGTGACGCCGAACTCGATTACATTGAGTAACGTGGTTGCGGTGGCGGATGCTTCCGGGCGCGTGAGCGCGCTGGGAACGTTGGGCAATGTGGCCGGCCTCAATTCGGTCCGCGTGCGTATCGGCAGCGTGGTGCAGACGTTCAACTTCACGACGAACCTGACGATCAGCCAACTGGCCAAGATTGGCGGCGACGGCCAGACGGCGCTGATCAATCAGCCGTTCCCCGGCACGCTGGTGGTTGAAGTCCGCGACGAGCGGAACGCGCCCGTCCCCGGACAGGCGATCCAGTGGAGCGTGATCGGCGGTTCGGCGACGCTGAGTGGTTCGAGCGTCGGCACCGATGCCAACGGCCGTTCGACGGTGACCGCGGTGGCCGGTAACACGGCTGGCACGGTTACGGTTCGGGCCGCGCTTGGCGCACTGACGCAGACGTTTACGCTGACCGTTCGGCCTCCGGGCCCGGTGTTTACGGCGGCCGGCATCGTCGGCACGGCGCGTAATCAACCTGGCTTGGCGCCTTGCGCGCTGGCGACCATCTTCGGCAGCAACATCGCCACTGGCGTGAATGGCGTCGTCAATACCAACTTCCTTGGTATCGGCGGACTGCCGTTGAGCTACAACGGCGTGGAAGTGGAGATCGGCGGCTTGCAGGCTCCGATTCTGGCTGTGTCCAATCAGGCCGGTACGGAATCGCTGGTTGTGCAGGTGCCGTGCGAAATCGCTTCGCCGGGCCGCACGTCGGTGGTGATCCGCATCCCTGGCTCCCAGTCGCAGGTGGATAACGTGCAGGTGTTCCGCGCCGCTCCTGGCGTATTTGAAACCCCGGCCGTCACCGGTCAGCGTTCCTACGCGGCGGTCATCCGCCCCGATGGCAGCTACGTGACGCCGACCAACCCGGCTCGCCGCGGCGAGATCGTCCAGGCCGCTGTAACCGGGCTTGGTCCGACGACTGCGCCGGCGTTCACGAACAAAGTTGGGCTCGGCAACCAGACGGCGACGACGCCGTTGGTTGTGGGTGTCAACGACCAGGGTGTCCGCATCGTCTCCGCCACGTACGCGACGGGGATGATCGGTGTCTACTGGCTGGCCTTTGAAATCCCGCTCGATGCCACCCCGGGTGTCTTCCGCAACTTCGCTGTTGCGGCGGAAAGCCCGACCGGTGAGCTCGTGTTCGGCAATAGCAGCACGATCGCCGCTATTCAGTAATCCCCGCACGCTGGCTTTCAGCTACACAAAAACGGGATCGGCCTACCGGCCGATCCCGTTCTGTATTTGGGGGGCGGTTTATAATGAACAAATGCCTGTTCTGGCCGCAACGCCCCCGGAAATTCTCGCCCAATATGAGCTCGTGATCGGGCTGGAAGTACACTGTCAGCTAGCCACGCGCACGAAGATCTTCTGTTCGTGTCCGGTGGAGGTTGGGAATGCTCCCAACACCAATGTTTGCCCGGTGTGCCTGGGGTTGCCCGGCGCGCTGCCGGTGCTGAGCCGGCAGGCGGTGGAGTTGGCGATTCGCGGGGCGTTGGCGCTGCATTGCGATGTGCAGGGCGAATCGATCTTCGCGCGGAAGAACTACTTCTA
Source organism: Bryobacteraceae bacterium (assembly GCA_044358225.1). GTDB lineage: Bacteria > Acidobacteriota > Terriglobia > Bryobacterales > Bryobacteraceae. Next base: position 4,343 of record JBIKOG010000281.1, read on the forward strand.
CCCGGACCTGCCGAAGGGGTACCAGATTTCGCAGTTCGACAAACCGTATGCGCTGCGGGGGCACGTGGATATTCAGTTGGAATCGGGCGTGAAGCGGATTGGGCTGACGCGCATCCACATGGAAGACGACGCGGGCAAGAGCCAGCACGATGGGTTTAAAGACTCCGAGCGCTTCACCTATGTGGACCTGAACCGAAGCGGCACGCCGTTGATTGAGATTGTGAGCGAGCCGGATATGCGGTCGTCCGAAGAGGCCTTCCAGTACATGACGGAGGTGAAGCAGGCGTTGCAGTTCGCCGGGGTTTCGACGTGCGATATGGAGAAGGGCGAGCTGCGGTGCGACGCCAATGTTTCCGTCCGCAAGAAGGGCGCCGAGAAGCTGGGGACGCGGGCGGAGATCAAGAACGTCAACTCGTTCCGGTTCCTGAAGCAGGCGATTGAGTTTGAGTTTGAACGGCAAGTGGCGATTGTGGAATCCGGCGGGCGGATTATCCAGGAAACACGGCTGTTTAACGCCGATTCGGGGGAGACGGTTTCGATGCGCTCCAAGGAAGAGGCGCATGACTACCGCTACTTCCCGGAGCCGGACCTGATTCCGTTGCGGATCAGCGACGCGTGGCTGGCGCGGGTGGCTGGCGAGATGCCGGAGTTGCCACAGGCCAAGCGGGCGCGGTTCCTGAGCGAGTATGGGTTGACGCAATACGACGCCGATGTGCTGACGGCGACGCGGGAGAACTCCGAGTATTACGAGAAGGCCGCGGCGGCTTCGAAGAATCCGAAGGCGGTGGCGAACTGGGTGATGGGCGACCTGGCGGCGATGCTGAAGGCGGCGGGGAAAGAGATTGGCGAGTCGCCGATTTCGCCGGCGCATTTGGGCGAGCTGGTGGATTTGATTGGGAGCGGGGAGTTGTCGGGCAAGCTGGCGAAAGAGATCTTCCCGAAGATGTTTGAGACGGGCGATGCGCCGCGGGCCATTATGGAGCGCGAGGGGCTGAAGCAGATCTCCGATACCGGGGCGCTGGAGAAGATTATCGACGAGGTGATCGCGGCGAATCCGAAGCAGGTGGAGCAGTACAAGGGCGGCAAGACGACGGTCATCGGATTCCTGGTGGGGGCTGTCATGAAACTGTCACGCGGTCAGGCTAACCCCGCGACAGTGAACCAGTTACTGGCCGAAAAGCTGAAATAGATAGCCAGCGCGGGGGTGGGTGCGCGATAGTGGAATGAGGCGTGTTTCCCGCACGCCTGACCCTATGACCACGGACTCATCCCGATGCTGGACCACCTGTTCTTCACCGAACTTATCGGGCTCAAGGTTTACGACCTTAAGGGCCGGAAGCTGGGCCGTGTCCGCGATGCGGCGATCGTCCCGCTAGTCAACGCATTCCGCGTAGACCGGTACTTGCTGGGGGGTGGCTGGGCGTGGTTGAGCGTCCGGCACGATCAGATCCAAACCATTTCGCTGGAGGGCATCTGGCTGCGGGATGAGCAGCTGACGCCGTATCACCGCGACGACTACATGCTGCGGTTGGAGCGGGATCTGCTGGACCAGCAGATCATCGACGTGGAGGGGCGGAAGGTGGTGCGGGTCACCGATGTTACGTTCCAGAAGGTACAGGTGAACGGGCACGATGAACTGCGGGTGCAGGAAGTCGACATTGGTCTACGATCCATGTTCCGGCGCCTGGCGCAGGGCGTGCTGCCGCGTCCGCTGATCCGGAGGATGATGATGCCCATCCCGGTGAATTCGATTCGCTGGGAGTTCTGTAACATCCTGGAAAGCGACCCGCAGCGGCGGTTGCGGCTGAACATTTCGACGCGGGCGTTGGAGACGATGCATCCGGCGGATTTGGCGGACATTGTGGAGGAGTTGGGGGCGTCGGACCGGGAGGCGCTGTTCGGGTCGTTGGATAGTGAAGTGGCGGCGGAGGCGTTGTCGGAAATTGACCCGGACATTCAGGCGAGCATTTTGGAATCGCTGAGCGAGGAGAAGGCCGCCGAGATTATTGAAGAGATGGATCCGGACGAGGCGGCCGATGTGCTGGCGGAGATGGAAGAGGCGCGGTCGGACGCCATTCTGGAAGAGATGGACGATGAGCCGGCGCACGACGTGGAAGAGCTGCTGGAGCATAGTGAAGATTCGGCGGGCGGGTTGATGACGACCGAGTACGTGACGGTGCCGCATACGGCGACGGTGGGCGAGGCGGTGGCGGCGATGAAGGGGCACGACTACGCGTTGGAATCGACGAACACGGTGTTTTTGATTGACGCGGAAGAACGTTTGCTGGGCGCGGTGCCGATTGCGCGATTGTTCCTGGGGGATCCGTCGGTGCCGCTGGCATCGTTGCAGGACGAGCGGCTGGTTTCGGTGCCGGTGAAGGAGCAGCAGGACCGGGTGATTGCCATTTTCGATAAGTACAACCTGGTGGCGCTGCCGGTGGTGGACCACGCCAAGCGGCTGATCGGCGTGATTACGGCCGACGATATCATTGCGATTCTGAGGCAGAACTGACGATGTTTAAGCGCCTCAAATATCACATTGCCGTGTTCTTTTCGGTGATCGGGCCGGGGTTCATTACGGCTGTGGTGGACAACGATGCCGGGGGGATCTTTACGTACTCGCAGGCGGGGGCGAAGTACGGCTATCTGCCGCTGTGGACGCTGCTGCCGATCATGGCGCTGCTGATTGTGACGCAGGAGATGTGTTCGCGGATGGGGGCGGTGACGGGGAAGGGGTTGAGCGATCTGATCCGCGAGGAGTTCGGGTTGCGGACCACGTTCTTCGTGATGATGGCGCTGATTGCGGCGAACCTGACGAACGTGATGGCGAACTTCGCCGGGATTGCGAGTTCGCTCGAGTTATTTGGGATTTCGAGGTATATCACGGTCCCGATCGGGGCGTTGATTGTGTGGCTATTGGTGGTGAAGGGCACGTATGCGAGCGTGGAGCGGATCTTCCTGTTCGCGACGGCGATCTATATCTGCTACATCGTGAGCGGTGTGATGGTGAAGCCGGATTGGAAAGAAGCGGCGCTGTATTCTGTGAAGCCGGTGCTGCTGTTTGAACCGGCCTACATTACGCTGTTGATCGGCATGGTGGGGACGAGCGTGGCGCCGTGGATGCAGTTCTATTTGCAGGCGGCGATTGTAGAGAAGGGCGTGAGCGCGAAGGAGTATGCCGAGTCGCGGATTGAGGTGATTGTCGGCTGCGTGGTGATGACGGTGATTGCGTTCTTCATCATCGTGGCTTGCGCGGGGGCGATCTGGAGTGTGGCGCCGCGGGACATCAAAGATTCGACCGATGCGGCGCTGGGGTTGAAGCCGTTCGGGGAGTACGCGTATCTGCTGTTTTGCGCGGGATTGTTGAACGCCTCGTTGTTTGCTGCGTGCATTCTGCCGCTGTCTACGGCGTACACGGTTTGCGAGGGGTTGGGGTTTGAATCGGGCGTGAATAAGCAGTGGGGAGAGGCGCCGGTGTTCTACTGGCTGTTCACTTTGCTGATCGTGATTGGCGGGGGCGTGATTCTGATTCCGGGGTTCCCGCTGGTGCGGATGATCCTGCTTTCGCAGGTGCTGAACGGGGTGTTGCTGCCGTTCGTGCTGATCTACATGACGATCATCGTGAACCGGAAGACGATCATGCGGGACTGGACGAATTCGCGTGCTTATAATGCCGTTGCTTGGACGGCGGTGGCGATCATGATCGGGCTGACGGTAGCCCTGGTGGGGATATCTCTTCGAGACATTTCGGGGTAAGAATGTCACCCCTTTTCTGCGCTACACTCACGCTTGCCCCTCATGCCTGACATTGCCGACACCAACCTGCCCGCGAAAGACGTGATCCGGCACCTGACGCATGAGTTGCGGCAGCCGTTGAGCGCGTTGGAATCGATTGCGTTCTACTTGCAGATGACGGTGGGCGGGGGCGGCTCCGACGTGAGCGCGCAGGTGGAGCGGCTGCAGCAGATGGTGGACAACGCCAACTGGGTACTTTCGGACGTGCTGCATTTGCTGCAGATGGCGCCGGCGACGCCGGTGGCGGTGGTGCTGGAGGAGCTGTTGGAAGAGGTCCTCTGCGAGACGTGGGCGAGCGAGGGGCTGGCGGTGGAGACCGATATCGACGAGGCGTTGCCGGCGATGGGGGTGGACCTGGAGCAGGCGCGGCATCTGTTCCGGAGTGTGCTGCATTTTATGCGGCGGAGCGTGGCGGAGCCGCGGACGGTGTTGGTGGTGGCGCGGGCGGTGGAGAGCACCTTGCACATTGCATTCAGCGCACATGCGCCGCATGTTGTGCCCACGGCGTTGTTCCATCCGTTGGAAGGGAACCAACTGCTGACGTGCCGGCGGATTGCGGAGAACAACTACGGGCATTTTTCGGCGGAGACGACTGACCAGGGGCGGTTGATCCTGCGGCTGGATTTGCCGGTGTTTGCTTAAATTGACGGGTCATCGGCGCGTTTTTCGAGCTCTTTGACGCGGGCGGCTAGCTCTGGGAGGTTGGCCATGTGGGCGAGTTGTTTCAGGTACTCCTTCAATGGGCGGGCGGGGGTGCCCCAGTAGGTTTCGCCGCCGCGGACGATCTTGGACGTGAGCACGCCGGAGCCCGAGCCGAGGACGG
>JBIKOG010000282.1:0-8914 GCA_044358225.1 Bryobacteraceae bacterium
CGTTCATACTCTGCTTCTGCTCGCTGGGTCAAGCTAGCCAGGATTCAGCCAGATCGTCCTGGATCGCGGTTCCGTCCAGATCAACCTGAAGTACGGAGGCCAACCGGCATCCCAGGCGGCTCCGGGCTTTTATGTAACGATTTCATTCGGAAGCTACGTCGCCGGGATGTTTGATGACTCGACAACGGTGCCGGAGGTGGCCCCCGGATCCTATAGCCTGCAGGTGCGGGTTTCTCCCAGCAATGCTGTGCTGGCTACCTATCCGATTACTGTCACGGCCGGTACGCCCACGGTCGTCAATATTGATCTCTGCGGCATTGCCGGTATCATTCGCGGCACACTGCTCGTCAACGGTCAGCCGGGGTCGGGGTATATCTCTTGTCCCAGCACGGGGGCCGGATGTATTAGTGTAGGCTCCAACGGTGAGTTCTCCCACATCGTCGCCGCCGGGTTAGGCAGCGGCTACATTCGAGGGGACAATGGCATCTCGTGGTACTACGCGTACAAAGCGGTCGGTTGCACGACGAGCGCCATCGGCGATCCCACGGCGCTCAATGTGATTCAGGCGCGGTCCAACGTCGCCGTAACGGCGCCGAACCGTACGTGGACGATGAGGTACACCAACTACGGGGCAGGGCCGGCGCCGTTGAACTTGACGGGATTCACGCTCACGCACGTCTCTGGTCCGGTCTGCACGCCAACGGTCCAGACTCCCCTTGGCATACCGCTTGGGACCATTCAGCCCAATGCGAACGGGACCACCAACATTGTGATCAACTTCTCCGGCTGCGCGGCCACTTCCCGCTTCCGCGTTAACTCGACTGTCAACAACGGGGCGAATACGTTCACGCTGCCGCCGTTTTTCTCCTTCTACTAACGCCACCAATGAAAAGGAACCAGTTTCATGAAGAACCTATTTGCTCTATTTCTCCTTGGCGCCGCGCTTTCGCCCGCCGCCGTGCTGATTCAACTTGATCCGCCGTCGGGTGGACTGACCGCCAATCCCGGGCAGACCGTCGGATGGGGCTTCACCATCGAGAGTCTCGATTACTACTTCGTACCGTCGGCCGTGAATTTCGTTCCTGCTTCTGGAGACGGAATTTTCACCGACCTGCTCGCGCCGCGGCTCACCACGTTCGTTGCCGGTCCCGCACCGGGCGCCTCGCCGTCGGTGACCGAGGCGTTCAGTTTGATCAACGGCACTGGCCTGGCCTCGTTCACGGTAAACAATAGTGTTCCCTCGGGAACGCTGATCAACGGCACCATCCTGGTGGATTATGACCTGTTTACGGTGAGTCCGAACGATCCATCGTTTGACCCGGGCATTCACTACTACCAATCCGGATCGACGATCTCGCTGGATGCCTCCGTCCTGGTGAGCAGCACACCCACCGGCGATGTCCCCGAGCCGTCGGCGGCGATTCTGGTGTTGGGCGGTGCTTCCTGGCTGATCCTGCGGAGGAGGTTCAGTCGCAGTTAGCGGCAGCCCTATTGCCACAAGACGGAGATCGTGCCCTGGAGCGTGTTGCTGCGGTTGCCGGCTTCGTCGAAGAGTGTGATCCAGACAGGGAACGGACCGGGGACGGAGGAGCGAGCGAACTTGGTGATGGTGAAGCGCGCGGTGCCTGGTTTGGCGAGCAGTTCGAGGGTGCCGGAGGAGGCGCTGAGTCCGCCGGCGCCTTCGACGAGCATCTCGACGCGGGAGCCGTTTTTGATGTCCCCGTTGGCGTCGGTGAATTCGAATTCCGCGTTGTAGGCGGCGCGTTCGGAGAAGGCGCCTTGGATGTTGGCGTTGTAGCGGCTGATGGTGATGGGCGTGAGGGCGCCGATGGCGGGGGCGTTGGCCGGGGCGGGGAGGATCTCCAGCGTCGCGGGTGGCGAGACGTCCCACGGGGTTCGCAGGCGTACCTGGACGGCGCCGGTGGGGGTGGCGCTATCGAGTTGGATATAGCCGCCGATGGTGCGAATGCCGGTGGGGGGCGTGAGCTCGATGTTGGTGACGCCGGCAGTGTCGATGCCATTGATGGGGAACGGGTAGATGCGGCCGGGCCAGACGGTGGCGGGGTTGAGCGCGGTGATGCGCGGCGAGCCGCGGCGGATGGTGAAGGGGATGGGCGCGGAGACGCCTTGGGGCGTGGTGACGGTGAGGGTGCGCTGGCCGGGGGCGGCGTTGCCTTCGACGGTGAGCCGAAAACCCTGGTTCCCGGGATTGTCCCCGAGGACGAGACGGGAGGGATCGGAGAAAGTCACGGCGGTGATGCGGCTGAGGCCGGTGCCGGAGAGATAGACGCCGGCGGTTTGGCCCCAGATGAAATCGTTGGGCGTGATGGCGGTGATGACGGGCGGGCCTTCGGGGGCCTGGATGGAGAGGCGCAAGCGGGGCGCGGGGATGCCGGCGGCGGAGACGGTGAGGTCCCAGATGCCGGAGGTGATGTTGGCGGGGATGGTGACGTTGATTTGAAAGACCCCGAGGCCGGTGAGCCCGGCGAACTGGATGGATACCGGGAATTCATCGATGTTGGCTCTGATTGGGGCGGCGAAGCCGGAGCCGTAGAGAACGATCTGTTCGCCAGGGGCGGCGGGTTCGCTGGGGCTGACGGATGCGCCGTTGGCGTGGACGGCGGCAAGCCAGGTGGGCGCGACTGGCTGCACGGCGGTTGTCCTGGGCGCGCTGGCGCCGAGGGCTGTGGTGACGGTGACCGGGACGGAGCCTGTGGCTATGGGCGAGGGGACGAGGACGTTGAGCTGGGTGGGGCTGATGTAGGCGACGGGCGCGGGGACGCCGTTGATGCGGACGGTGACGCCGTCGAGCGTGGTGGGGAGGATGGCGCCGTTGAAATCGGCGGTGCGCCATTCGCGCGTGGACTGGGCGAGGTTGGCTCCGTAGATGGAGATCCAAGCGCCGGGGGCGATGGCGTCAGTGGTGGAGATGCGGTCGATGCGCGGTGTTTGGGCGGCGCAGAAGGTGGCGGTCAGGACCAGGAGAAGCTCGGCGCGCATGCTCCATGTTAGTTGGTTCCTCTCGCTGGGCGAGGATGCGGTCGAGCGTGGCTCCGTAGATGGAGATCCAGGCGCGGGGCGCGATGGCGTCGGCGGTCGATGCGCGGCGCGCATGCGCCATGTTCATTGGTTGCTATCGCTGGGCGCGGATGCTGGCGGGCGAGGCGGGCTCTGTCGACGGGAATTCGGGTGGCGGGCGCGATGGCGTTGGCGGTGGCGATGATGCTCCATGTTCGTTGGTTCCTCTCGCTGGGCGAGGCCGCGGTCGAGCGTGGCTCCGTAGATGGAGATCCAGGCGCGGGGAGCGATGGCGTCGGCGGTGGAGATGCGGTCGATGCGCGACGTGCATGCTCCATTTTCATTGTTTTCCATCTTTGATAGAGTGGCGGCGAAAGGGAGTTAACGCGAATGTCTACTGATCGTCGCCGTTTCGTAGGGGCGCTTGGAGTAGCGCCTCTTTTCATTCCGCAGAGCGCCTTCGGCGCTAATGACCGCGTGACGTACGCCGCCATTGCCACCGGGGGCCGGGGCCGGTATTTGATGAGTAAGTTCAAGCAACTCGGCGCGGTTTGCGCCGCGGTTTGCGATGTCTATGAGCCGAACCTGGAGAAGGGTTCGCAGTTGGAGCCGGAGGCGAAGAAGTTTCTGGATTACCGCGAGCTGTTGGCCGGTGTGAAGACCGACTGCGTGGTGGTGGCGTCGCCCGATCACCAGCATGCGCCGATGCTGATGGCGGCGCTCGATGCGAAGGTCGATGTGTATTTGGAGAAGCCGCTGTCGCACAGTTTGGAACAGAGCGACCGGATGATCAAGGCCGTTCGCGCGTCGAAGCAGGTGGTGCAGATTGGGATGCAGCGGCGGTCGGCGCCGGCGTTGATTGAGGCGAAGAAGTTGGTGGATGAGGGGATGCTGGGGCGGATTGCGCTGGTGAAGGCGCAGTGGAATTGGAACGTGGCGGGGCCGCTCGACAACACGACGTTGCCGGGGAAACTGGATTGGAACCGGTTCCTGGGGACGGCGCCGCAACGGGCTCTGGAGCCGCAGCGGTTCCGGCGGTGGCGGTATTTTTATGATTATGCGGGTGGGAACATGACCGACCAGGGGACGCACCTGATGGACGTGGTGCAGTGGTTCACGAAGAACGGTCCGCCGCGGGCGGCGCAGGCGAGCGGGTATGTGGCGAAGATGACGGGGTCGGAACATCCGGATGTGTTTAGCGCGGTGTTTGAGTATCCGAACATGATGGCGACGTGGACGTTGGACTACTGCAACAGCTATGAGAATGGATGGACGATTTTCCTGCAGGGTGACAAGGCCACGATGATTCTGGATGACGCGGGTTACAAGGTGCTGGGCGAGCCGTGGAAGCGGGCGAACGCGCCGACGATGGAGAAGTTGGCGCCGGTGCCGGTGGAGGCGCATATTCAGAACTTCCTGGATTGTATTAAGACTCGGCAGGAGCCGAATGCGCCGGTGGAAGTGGCGGCGGCGGCGGTGGCCGGGCCGCATATGGCGAATAAGGCTATGTTCGACGGGCGCAAGTTCGTGCGGGCGTAGCTACCCGTTGGGCGCGGAGTTGTGATCGAATGTGAGAGATGCAACTCCGCGCTTTCTCCCTTATGGTGTTCTCTGTGGCCTGCTTTGCGCAGGTGCAGATCAAGCAGTCGCCCGACCGTGTTTCGGTGTCGATCGATGGCAAGCCGTTTACTGAGTTCTTTGTCGGGGCGGAGGCTGTGAAGCCGTATCTGCACCCGCTGCGGACGGCGAATGGCAAGATTGTCACGCGCTCCTACCCGATGGAGACGGTGGAGGGCGAGGCGAAGGATCACCCGCATCACCGCGGGCTGTGGATGACGCACGGGCTGTTGAACGAAGTGGACTTCTGGGCGAACGAGAAGAACCAGAAGGGGGCGGGGAAGGCCGGGCGCGGGACGATTGTCACGCGGCGGATTACCAAGGTGGAGAGCGGGAAGAAGAAGGGTGCGATTGGCGCCAATTTCGAGTGGCAGGATTCGACGGGGAAGGGGCTGCTGGGCGAGACGCGGTTGATGACCTTCTACACGCATCCGACGCAGCGGTGGATTGATTTCGACGTGACGTTGACGGCGATGGAGGATGTCGTCTTTGGGGATACCAAGGAGGGGACGTTTGCGATCCGGTTGACGACGGCGTTGGAGGAGAAGCATACGGGGAAGATGCGGTCGGCGGACGGGAAAGAGGGGGAGAAGGCGGTGTGGGGGACGCGGTCGCCTTGGGTGGATTATGCGGGGACTGTGGATGGGGAGAAGTTAGGGTTGGCGATTTTGGATCACCCGTCGAACCCGCGGCACCCGACGTATTGGCATTCGCGCGGGTATGGGTTGTTTGCGGCGAACCCGTTTGGCGTGCGGGACTTTGAGCGGGATAAGACGAAGAATGGGGAGATGAAGCTGGCCAAGGGGAGCGCGGTGCGTTTCCGGTACCGGCTGATTATTCATCCGGGGGATGCGGGGGATGCGAAGATTGCGGAGGAGTTTGGGAAGTACGCGAAGGTTAAGTAGTTTCGTTGTTTTTGGGGTCCTGGCTGTGTGCGGGGTGCATGGCCAGGATACGGTTTTGTTTGCGAGCAAGTCCGGGTGGGCGGTGCGGTATCCGGTTGGTTGGCGTGTGTTGAGTTGCCGGCAGTGCGATGACGTGCGGGCGGCTGGGGTGTTTGTTCACTTTGAGGCACCTGGTGGGCGGGGGAGTGTAATGGTATCGCCGTTGGCGGATCAGCCGGCTGGGGTTGGGGTTGAGGCGTGGTTGCGGGATTTGAGCCGGGCGGTGAATTTGAATCCGGTGGTGCGGGAGGAGTGGACGGTGTTGGGCGGGGTGAAGGCGTTGCGGGTTGTGCACAGGGGGTTGAATTCTGTCGAGTTTGCTTGCGTGTATGTTGTGCGCGGGGGGAAGTCGTTTGAGGTGTTGGGGAGGCCGGTTGGGAGTTCCGCGGTGGAGCGGATGATGGCGTCGTTTCGGTTTGTGGGGGCGCGGTAGGGGCGGGCGAGTTTTGCGTTTTGGGACACGCTAAAGCATGTCCCGGAGGGGTGGGGCGCTGCGTGGTGGGAGGCGGGCGGTTCGGCGTTTGGGGACAGGCTAAAGCCAGTCCCCGGGGAGGTGGTTTGCTGCGTGGGGGAGGTTTGCTTCGGCGTCGGCGTGTGCGTTTCTATGAAAAATGGAAGACAGGGGACAGGGGTGGTTGGCACTGTATAAGGGGATATGATATTGGCGATGCGGATGATTGGTGTTTGGCTGGTTCTCGCGAGTGGGTTGTGGGCCGTGCCGGCGGGGGTGCGGACTTCGTGCTTGTCGTGTCACTCGGGGGCGGGGGCTAAGGGTGGGCTGGATTTTGGGGCGCTCTCGTTTGAGCTTTCGTCTCGGACGGTTCGGGAGCGGTGGGTGCGGGTCTATGATCGCGTGGAGCGGGGGGAGATGCCTCCTAAGGGGGTTCCGTTTTCCGCTTCTGACAGGGCGGCGTTTTTAGGGGAGTTGGGACGAGAGTTGACGGCGGCGGATCGGGCGGATGTGCGCGCTCATGGGCGGGGGCCGATGCGACGGTTGAATCGCGATGAGTACGAACAGAACCTGCGGGACCTTTTGGCGCTGCCGCATTTGGACATTCGGGATATGCTGCCGGAGGACCGGGAGGCGTTCCACTTCCATAAAGTCTCGGACACGTTGGATATGTCGCGGGTGCAGTTGGCGGCTTATTTGGATGCTACCGAGGCCGCTTTGCGGCAGGCGATGGTGACTGCTGCTGCACCGCCTCCTGTGACCAAGTTTCGGGCGAATGGCTTTCAGTTGTTTCCTGGGTTGCGGAGCACGGGCGGGATTGAGTCCATGTTCTTCCTGAAGGGGAATGAGGGGATCAATGTTGGCACGGAACGGCCGCGGCCGTTGACTCCTGAACAGCTCGCGGACCCGGCGATTGAGATGGGGTTGTTCCGGTCGCCGGGGTGGCCTTATGGGGCGTTTCCTCGTGGGTTTGCGGCGAAGGCTGCTGGGGAGTATCGGGTTCGTTTTGCGGCTCGGGCGGTGTTGCAGCAACCCGGTTTTAAGGTCATTGACGCGACGCGGACGGTGCCGATGACGTTCCGGTCGCGGCGGCCTACCAATCACGATATTGCGGAGGATGTGAAGTCGGTGGGCGGGATCATGGACCTTCGGCCCGGGCAGCATGTTTATGAGACTACGGTTGTGCTGGGGGCTGGGCAGACGGTGGAGTGGGGGTTGTTGGGGTTGCCGGTGCCGCAGGTGGATGCGCAGCCGGGGATTTCGGGGAGTTACCGGTATCCGCCGTTTCCTGAGGGCGGGGCGCCGGGGGTGGCGTTCCAGTGGATTGAGATTGAGGGGCCTTTGCCGCCGGCTGCGTGGCCGCCGGCTAGCCATCGGGTTTTGTTTGATTCGTTGGGGGTGGGGCAGACGCCTGCGGAGCCGAAAGAAGAGGCTCGGCGGTTGTTGCGGCGCTTCGTGGGAGCGGCTGGCAGGGCGCCGGTTCCCTTGGAAGCAATGGAGAAGTTTGAGCGGCTGGTGATGGCGCGGTTGGACAAGGGGGATTCCTTCTCCGATGCCTTGTTGTCTGGGTATCAGGCGTTTCTTTGCTCGGGCCTGTTTTTGTATTTGACGGAGCCGGGGGATTCGAACGCGGTCGCCGAGCGGTTGTCGCACTTTTTGACGGACTCGCGGCCGTCGGCATCGCTGCGGGAGTTGGTGGGGAAGGGGCGGTGGCGGGAGGCGGTGGATTCGCTGATCGCGGGGGCGGGGTTTGAACGGTTTGTGAAGAGCTTTACCGGGTATTGGCTGAACTTGCGGCACTTGCGGCGGGATGATCCGGACATCCGGTTGTACCCGGAGTACCGGCTGGATGAGTATCTGGTGGATTCGATGGAGCGGGAGACGTTGTTGTATTTCACGGCTATGGTTCGGGAGAACTGGCCCGTGCGGCGGTTGGTGGAATCTGATTTTGTGTTTGCGAATGAACGGTTGGCTCGGCATTACGGGCTGGCGCCCGTCGCGGGGTCGGCTTTGCGGAAGGTTCCGTTGCCCGCCGGGAGTCCGCTGGGCGGGTTGTTGACGCAGGGCGCTATTTTGAAAGTCACGGCGAATGGGACTTCGACTTCGCCGGTGTTGCGGGGGGCTTGGATTATGGACCGGATTATTGGGGAGCCGCCGCCACCGCCTCCGCCGGGGGTGCCGGCGGTGGAGCCGGATATTCGCGGGGCGAAGACGATTCGGGACCTGTTGAAGCTGCATACGAAGTCGGCGACTTGTGCGTCTTGTCATGCGAAGTTTGACCCGGTGGGGTTGGCGCTGGAGAACTTCGATGTGATGGGGAAGTGGCGTCACCGGTATCGCGGGACGGCGGAGGGGGAGCGGGTAAGCGGGATCGACCATACGGGGCACGACTTTGCGTATACGATTGCCGGGGATGTGGACGCGAGCGGGACGTTGATTGATGGGCGGAGTTTTCGGGATGTTCGGGAGTTGAAGGCGCTGTTTGCTGGGAATTCGCGGGGGTTGGCGCGGAATTTGCTGCGGCAGTTTGTGGTGTATGCGACGGGGACGCCGGTGCGGTTTGCGGACCGGGCGGAGGTGGAGCGGATTTTGGATTCGTGCGCGGGGGATGGGTATAGGGTTCGGGATTTGTTATATGGGTTGGTGGAGAGTCCGGTGTTTCGGGGAGGTGCTTTATGATTTCAAGGCGTACGGTTTTGCGCGGGGCTGGGGTGGCGTTGGCGTTGCCGGTGTTTGGCGATGCGAAGCCGCCGATGCGGATGTTGATCATTGCGAATAACCTGGGCGTTTTGCCGAAGTACTTCTTTCCGGAGGGGGCGGGGCGGGAGTATACGCTGTCGCCGTATTTGAACGTTTTGGCGGATTGGCGGAAGGAGTTTACGGT
>JBIKOG010000283.1:0-8911 GCA_044358225.1 Bryobacteraceae bacterium
CGGAACTCCAGACGACATCGCCTCCAGGACCACCAATCCAAACGTATCGGTATGCGAAGGAAAAACCATCGCGTCCATCTCCGCGAACGCCGCCGCCAGCGCTTCCCCGTGCAGCGTCCCCGCAAACTCCCCGCGCCGCAGATTTGCGCGCAGCCACTCCGCTTCGCTTCCCGCTCCCACAACCAGGATTCGAAAGTCCCGGCTCCCCTCCCGCTCCAACTCACGCTCAATCTCCACCAGGGCGCGGACATTCTTTTCCGGCGTCAATCGGCCCACATAGCCAACGCAAAACCGGCCGTCGCCCGGCCGTCGCCACCGCGGCGAAAAGCACTCCGTATCCACTCCGTGCGCCATGACGAAGGACGGCCTCGCGGTCTCACTTTCCAGCATCCGCCGCATCTCCTCGTTTGGAGAGGCTACGAAATGCGCCAGCCGGTAGTACTTCATCAACGCCCGGAATGACCATGCCTTCGCCAGCGCCGCCCCGTTCCCGGGAATTCCGCGCAAGCGCCGCTCCGCATACTCATGGAGGTTCGTATGCCAAGATGCCACCAACGGCACCGTAAGGGTATTCGAAACCCAGAAACCCAGCACGCTCACGTCGCCAGGGCCGGTGATGTGAATCAGGTCCGGCTGAAATGCACGCAGCCGTCGCAACACCACGGCGCGATGTCGCACCAACGCCAGATCGCACTTCATCTCCGCGTCAAACGGAAACGATAACCACCCCCGGCGAAGACACAACTTCTGTGTCGATCCCTCCACCGCAAATGACTCCCGGTCGCCCCCGTAGGCGCAAAAAAAGGGAATATTCTGTCGCCGGGCGTACTCGACATAGGCCCGGCTCAACGTGGCCACTCCGTTCGTCTCATGAAACGAATCGGTAAATAACGCTACACGTAAAGTTCGCTCCGCAACTGCGTTACGAAGGGGTTTCAGCCCTTCGAAAGGTATAAACACGATGGAAAGGTCCTCCGGCCAGAACTTATCCACTCTATCAACTCAGTTATCTCCCTAAGTTACATTTAAATAACATTACACACGTTCAAATCGTAATCGCAGAAATGATCGGGGCCGAAACTCAAATCGTACGGGACCGGCATCCGCCCTTTCGGGTATAAACCACATCCGGAACCCGGACAACTCCGCTCCCTTCTCGTCCTCAATCCGTCCCTCCATCTCCACCTCGCCCTGGCTCGTCCGGCCTTTCTTGGTGCGCAGCCGGTGCACCTTCCCGTTATGCGCGAACCGCCGGACATCACTAATCGCCTGCACCCGCATGGCCTCTCGGATCGCATACAAAAACGGGCTGCAGGGCTCCCCGCCCAGCGGCACTCCGCGCCCAACTTCGCCCCCGTTTTCGGCCAGGCGTGCGAACACGTGCGACTTCAGTTCCTCTCGCTGGACCCACGTCTTCGCGGGGAGACCGTTGACGCGCAGCAGCCGGTTTTCAAACACCCCGCCCGCAATCCATCCGCGCACTGCCGTAAACGTCAGCGCATCCCCGTTCGTCAATGCCGTCTTCGCTTCGTTCAGATCCTTCTCTTTGGAAGTCGTCATGAACCCCATGTACTCCGCCGATTCCACCTGATCGCCGTGCTCCACCACAGTTTCTTCGAAAATCCCAAGCCGGTTCAATCCTGCCGCCTGCTCGGGCAGCGACCCCGCGCCAAATTCCAACCGCAAATGCCGCTTACCGCCCTCCTCCCTTTCCGCCACACGAAGATAGCCGCTTCCCACGTTATCCCTTTGAAACAGAGGGAGGGAAAACAGTAGAACCGTCGCCCGCGCCCGGTACTGTGCCGTAAACACTCGCTCTGTCGCGCCGCGCACTGCGGGCAGAGCAAGCCAACTGAGGAACTGCCTGCGGAGAACATTCATCCTGTCCGCCTCCTGCCGGAATGGGTTGCGAGTTCTAAACCCACCGGCCGCTCCTTCCGGAAAAGCCCGGGCAGCATTCGCAAGTCTGTCAGAAAGCTCTGCGCGTCCTCCCCGGTTACCAGAACGCCCCGCCGCATAGCGTGGATGTTGAATAGTGTCGACATCACAGTGAAACAGAAGGACGCGCCGATGCTTGTCCACAGGTTCGGCGTTCCGCGAAGCCAATGCACCGCGAACTCCACCGTATGGCTCACCACTACCAGTGTTGCCACCGCCGCCGCCGCGCCTTTCCACTTCGGCTCCACCCGCCGGAACGACTGTGTCAACGCTCCATAGAATCCGGCAAAGATCGCCCGGTACACAAACTCCGCCAACATGGCCCCCAGCGCCGCATCCCATCCTGACTGCAAGTTCGCCGCGAGGAAAATGGACGATCGCCAGATTGAACTCGACAGCGCCGACTTCCAATTCCAGCGCCGTATCAGCAACTCGCCTGGCTCCCGGCGAAGCTGAAGGGCTACCTGATCGAGCGTCGTCATGAATCCGGCCACCCTGTTTAGGGAGCGACGGGCGCCCCCGGCGCCGCCTGGCTCGCCGTCCCCGTCTGGAGCCGGTTCTCCCCGGCCGCAGCGAACAAAACCTTTCCGAGTTCTTCGTCCGCCGTGCGCTCCAGGATCGTGCGAACGTGGTACCACTCGCCTTGGATTCGTTCCGGAGTCACGTCCATCAACAGGTAGCCCCGCCGGAATAGCTCCACATACTTCACATGTGGGTGCGTGGCGCCAATCTGCAATTGCAATCCGGTTGCCTGCGCGCGGTCGTCGATTCCCGGTGACGTCACCGCCGGACAAACAAACTCCACCGCCTGGGCCGTGTATCCCGGCGCAAATGGATTCACCGTCAGTTCATTTCCCCACGAGGAGTGAATGTCCCCCGTCAACACAGCGACATTCCCTATCTGGTTGCTTGCCAAGTACGATAGCAACCGCGCTCGCGCCACAGGGTAACCGTCCCACTGGTCGGCGTTGAACGGCGTGCCATCCGGATTCAGCAACTGCCCCATCATCACTTGCTGCCCCAAAATCCGCCACTTCGTGCCACGGTTCCTGGAGGCGCTCAATTGTTGAAACAGCCACCCCTCCTGCTCGTCGCCTAGCAAAGTCCGGCTCGGGTCGAGCAGGGCCGCGCTCGTTGGTGCCGTCGGTTGCGATCGCCCGGCCAGCCGCGTGTCCAGCATGGTCAGATCCATCAGATTGCCAAACGGAAACGTCCGGTAAATCTGCCCGCCAAGAAACGGATTCTCTCGTACCGGCAACCACTCAAACCACGCCTGCGCCGCCACCGCCCGCCGTGTGCTCCAATCTCCCTCAGCCCCTGGCGTATGGTTCTGCGCCCCGTCCGCCCACGCATCATTTGCCGATTCGTGGTCGTCCCAAACCAAAATCCATGGGTGCTGCCGGTGCGCCTCCTGCAAGTCCGAATCGCTCCGGTACTGCGCATACCTCTGCCGGTAGTCCGCCAGAGTGACGATCTCTTTGTCCGGCACCGGAACCCGTCCCAGCGGGGCCCCATCCCCGTACTCCCTGTTCCCATACTCGTAAATGTAGTCGCCCAGGTGCGTCACAAAGTCCAGATCCGTGCGCGCCCCAATGTTGCGATAGGCGTTGAAATACCCATAGGGAAAATTCGAACACGACACCACCGCGAAACGGCTCCGCGCGACATTCCCTAGCGGAAGCGTCTTCGTTCGCCCGACGGGAGAGCTCGTCCCTTTGGCGACGAATTGATAGTAGTAGGTGCGGCCCGGATCCAGCCGCGCCACATCCACCTTCACCGTGTAATCGTAGGCCACGTTGGTCGATGTGACTCCCCGCTGCAGCACCCGTCGCATCGCCGGATCATCGGCCACCATCCACTCCACCGTCACCGCTTCCTCTTCAGCCCCCACCGTCACTCGCGTCCAAAGGATGACGCGGTTGCTCAGCGGGTCGCCACTCGCCACTCCATGCCGGAATAGGCCGGTTTGTTGAGCGATCATCGATGCGGACGTGGACACCGTCGCCAGCGATTGCGCGAATCGTCGTCGGGTAAAGGGCATGTTAGAAAACTAGCAACCCGCCGTTGCAGCCGCGTGAATGCGGTGTGTCACCACGGCAAATTCTCATCAAGGCCTCCGGCATTTCTCGCCTTGTGCCTGAATTTTCATTCTTCCGCGATCCCAGTGCAACCTCGGACATTCATCCTGCAACCAGGAGTTTACTTGTCTAACAACCTCCCCCTCCCCCTCTCCTTCCACTGGAAGGACCAGACAA
The DNA here is from genome assembly GCA_044358225.1 of Bryobacteraceae bacterium. Lineage (GTDB taxonomy): Bacteria > Acidobacteriota > Terriglobia > Bryobacterales > Bryobacteraceae. The sequence continues at coordinate 4,194 of JBIKOG010000283.1, forward strand.
CCGTCAAACAATTTCGCACCGGTGTGTCTTTGCATAGCCACACCATGCACTCCAAGGAACGCTTGGATTTCATTCCCCGCATGGCAGCCTCCATTCCCGCTCTGCAAGGGGAAATCAACCGCCTTTCCAGGCGTTTTGAGTCCTTTCACGGACATCCGATCGACTTCAACCGCGGCTGGTGGACCCCGCCGCTCGACCCCCTCTCGGCCGTCCGCCTCGAAAGCTCCCAAATCACCAGCCTCGGCCTCGCCCCCCTTGTTTCTCTCACCGATCACGACAATCTCGACGCCTCTCGCTACGAATCCAACATCGCCTCCGTCGAACTCACCGTTAAGCTGCCCGCCTCCTTCATCCACCTCGGCATCCACAATCTTCCGCATGCCCGCGCCCATGAAGTTCTGGCCTATGGAGACCGCCCCGCCGAATTGATGACCTGGCTCCGCCAGTTCCCCAATGCCCTCCTCGTCTTCAATCATCCGCTCTGGGATGAAGCCGGCATCGGCGGACCCACCCACCGCGCAATGGCCGAACAATTCATCACCGAGTTTCACAGTGACATCCATGCCCTTGAACTCAACGGCCTTCGCCCGTGGAAGGAAAACAATGCCGTCATCGAGCTTGCCACCCGCCTCCAAGTTCCCCTCATCAGCGGCGGCGACCGCCACGGTACCGAACCCAACGCGAACATCAATCTCACCAACGCCGCCTCCTTCGACGAATTCGTCGACGAGATCCGCCGACAGCGCCGCAGCCACATCCACTTCCTGCCGCAATACAAGACGCCCTATGCCCTGCGCATTGCCGACAATCTCATGGAGATCCTTCGTGATACTCCCGGCCACGCCCTCGGCTGGAGCCGTTGGTCAGACCGTGTCTTCTACGAAGTTGTTCCTGGTCAGGCCCGCTCTCTTTCTGAGTACTGGACCAACGGCGAACCAACGCTCATCCGCACGTTTGTCGCCCTCGTCCACATCATGCGCGCCTCGTCCCAACTCCCTCCTGTTCGCTTTGCCACCGGACTACTGGAAGAATGCCGTCCATAGCGCGGTCACTCAAAGAACCGTCACATAGAGTTCAGCGACTCATCACATGGTTGCAACACTCCCAACGTAAACTCACGGGCACGTGAGCTCTTCTTGCGCCGGCACCATATCGCGCCTGGAGGCGTTAGCCTCCGGCGATTTCCGCCACTGCAAAACTGGCCCGCCTCTTGTTCTTTGGACCTAAAATGACACTCACTCATCGGGCACACGATGCTCTCTTCCGACGGGTCCACTCCAGCACGCTCATCTACAACACGTGCTGGGAGGACCCCCGCCTGGACCGCCAGATGCTGCGACTGCGGCCAGACAGCCGCGTAGTGATGATTACCAGCGCGGGGTGCAACGCCCTGGACTACTTGCTGGATGAGCCGCAAGAGATCCACGCCGTCGACATGAACCCCCGGCAAAACGCTTTGCTGGAACTGAAGCTAGCCGTAATCGAACACGGCGACCACGCAGAACTGTTTCGCTTGTTTGGCGATGGCGCCCGCCCTGGCTTCCGGGATCTGCTCCGGCAACTGTCGCCTCGCCTCCGGCCTTACGCCCGGCGGTTCTGGGAAGCCAAGCACAAGTACTTTGAATCCACCCGTCTGAACCCGTCCTTCTACTATCGAGGGGCCGCCGGACAGGTCGCCTGGATTGTGTTGCAAAGCCTGGTCCGCACGAATCGAAGTGTGCGGCATTTCATGGAGCAGCTGCTCGAAGCTCGAACGCTCGCCGAGCAGGACGCGTTGTATCTGCGCATGCGGCCGGCGCTCTGGAATACCTTCAACTCGTGGCTTGTCTCCCAGCCCATCACCATGGCCATGCTCGGCGTGCCGCGGCCTCAGATCCGCCTGCTCGAGCACCAGTATCCTGGCGGCATCGCCGGCTACATCCAACACAAGATGGAGTACGTGCTGACCAAGCTTCCCATGCACGACAACTACTTCTGGCGGGTATATGCCACGGGCCGCTACACCAGAGAGTGCTGCCCCAACTATCTGCGCGCGGAGAACCTCGCCGCACTCCGCCACGGAGCCTCGCGCGTAAAGGCGCATACCTCCACCGTCACCGAATTCCTGCGGAGCAATCCCGGCCAGTACTCACACTACGTTCTTCTGGACCACCAGGATTGGCTTGCCGCCCACGATACCGCGGGGCTGCAGGAGGAATGGGAACTGCTGCTGAAAAATAGCCGCCCCGGGACGCGCATCCTCATGCGGTCCGCCAGCCCCGCAATCGATTTCATTCCTGCCGCCGCGCAAGAGCGTTTGCGGTTCTTCCCGGACCTGGCAAACCACCTCCACCAGCGGGACCGCGTAGGCACCTATGGGTCCACGTTGCTGGCGGAGGTATGTTGACCCAACCGGTCATCTCCGAACCATTGGTCAGCTACTATCGCTGGCATTCCCTCGCTTACGATTGGACCCGGTGGGCGTTTCTATTTGGCCGTTCGGAGTTGGTGAATCAGCTGGCCGGGCACGTGCGCCCCAAGCGCATTCTGGAAGTGGGTTGCGGCACCGGTACGAATCTGTTGCGGCTGGCGCGAGCGTTTCCAGAGGCGGAAATCGTCGGCCTGGATATTTCCGCTGACATGCTGAATCTGGCCCGCAAGAAGACCGCCTCGTACACCCCGCGGGTCTCCTTGCTTCATGGTGCCTACCAGGAGCCGGTCAATGCCGGTGAGCCCTTTGACTGCATCGTCTTCTCGTACTGCCTCAGCATGATCAACCCTGGCTTTGCGCAGGTGCTTGAAATTTGCAGGCAGGATCTCGATCCAACGGGCATCGTGGCGATTGTCGACTTTCACGATACCCGCTTCGCATGGTTTCGCCGCTGGATGGGTCTGAACCATGTGCGGATGGACCGCCATATCCTGACCGAACTGCAGGCCAACGGAATGCACCTGCCGCAACTCGGCATCCGCCCCGCCTACGGGGGATGGTGGCAGTGGCTCATCTGCTTCGCGAAAATGGGTGACCAGAGGTGAACCGCTACCGCTAACGGAAGGAACATTTGCCGATCCTCGCGTATTCGGAAGGCCTTTTTCGTCACTGCGGCGTGTTGGTGAACCTGAAGCGGCATTCGCCGGAATTCTTTGAGCGTTGGAGGCGATGTACGGCTGTTCTCTTTGGTTCGGCGGCACTCTGCGCGGGATCCCTGAGAGAATCCCCAGCCCAGCCTCGCATCCGCACGGGAGTCAATGCGCTCCTCCCACTGCGATTCCGGCCAGCCTGTTCGTCGGGCGCATCGCCCCCGGTCTCCCGGTACCCTTCTTACAAGTCTGCGACTGCATCCGGCGCCTTTACATTCGTCTCGCTTGTATCAGAAGGTTCTGCCAAACGTAACCATACTGCCATCGCTCATTCACTGTCGGGTGGGAAGATAAACCCACAATGCATCGCGCTTTAATCGGAGTTATTGCAATTCTGGTGCCGCTTGCGGCTCAAGTCGCCCCCACAGCCTCTCTCGCAGGTCTCGTCACTGACCCCTCCGGCGCCGTCGTCGCCGCTGCGGAACTGACGCTCTTGCAACCAGCCACCGGCTTCAAACGCCTCGGCAAGGCAGATGACAAAGGCCAGTATCTCTTCCTCTCTATCCCCATCGGCGTCTATTCGCTTGCCGTTAACGCACCCGGATTTTCCCCGTTTGAACAGCAAGGCATCCGCCTGAACGTCAATACGGCAACGACGCTGAACGTTGCCCTCCGCGTCGGTTCAGTCGCCGAATCGATCAACGTCACCGCCGACGCCCAAATGGTCCAGACCCAGAGCGGCACCCTCGGCCAGGTGGTTCAGCAACGCTACATCCAGGAACTCCCGTTGAACGGCCGCAACGCCGCCACCCTCATCCGCATGGTTCCAGGCGCCGTCACCGGCGTAGGCACGACGAACGCGGGCTATGCCAATACCGGCGAAACAATTAGCATCAGCGTGAACGGTTCCCGCGGCAATGAAGTGAACTACCGCCTTGACGGCGCCACCCACATGGACAACGTGACCAACCTCAACGCCACCTATCCCAATCCGGACGCGTTGCAGGAGTTCAATGTGCAAACCAGCAACTTCTCGGCTCAGTACGGCAACTTCTCTGGCGCCGTCGTCAATCTCGTCACCCGTAGCGGCAGCAACGAGATTCATGGGTCCTGGTTCCACTTCCTCCGCAATGGCGCCATGAACGCGCGCAACTATTTCGCTTCCCAGGCCGACAACCTCAAACGGAATCAAATGGGCGGTGCCATCGGTGGCCCAATCATCAAAAACAAGCTCTTTTACTTCGGCAGCTACCAGGGCACAATCGTTCGCAACGAGTCTTTTACAAATCAGGCCTTCGTCCCCTCCGCCGCTCTTCGCGCCGGCGACTTTCGTGAACTGAACCGTCGCATCACCGACCCGCTTGCGAACACCCCCTTTCCAGGCGATCAGATCCCCGCCTCACGCCTGCTCCCCATCTCGACCAATCTTCTCCAGAAACTTCCCCTAACCTCCGCCGCCAACGGCCTTCTTCGCTACTCCCGCCCCGACCGCTCCAACGCCCAGCAGTACCTCGTCAAGCTCGATTACGACATGGGCTCTCACCGCCTTAGCCCGGATTTCTCACAAACCAGCAATCAGTGGTAGGAACTGCCGGTAGATCGAGTCAGCCGACACTGAATTTCCGTTTTTCGAAAAAACGACTCTCGATTTGGCGAAG
>JBIKOG010000476.1:0-2524 GCA_044358225.1 Bryobacteraceae bacterium
CGACTGATAGCTCTGCGCGCGGTATTGGGGGCGCATGCCGAAGAGGATGGCGCGCCCCTGGCCGATCGGGATATCGAGCACGGCGGATCTGCCGGCGATGTAGCGTTCGCCCAGGAGCCAGCCGGAGGCGAGCACCTTTGAGTCCTTGTACTTGATGACGCCGAACTCGCTGTCCCAGGCTGGGGAGTTTTCCACCCAGATGGCGAACTCTTTCGGCAGGCCGTAGCGGAGGGGGCTTGCGTCGGCAATGCTGACGTTCAACAGCGATCCGGGGCAATAGAAGTCGCGGTTAGAGACCGATTGCAGAATGTTTGGTGTGGGCAGTTTCAGGTTGCGAGCGGCGTAGGTGGAGGACTTGTTGAGGAAGATCAATGTGCCGCCCGCTTCGGCGAATTGGCGGAGGGCGGTGGCACCTGGTTCGCCGAGGCCACCGGCGTAGGCGTCCGGCATGGAGCCGGCGAAGTAGCCTTCGGAAATTGTGGAGGCGGTCTGGTCCGGGAAGAGGATGGCGTCATATTTCTGACGGAGATTGCCGGCGCGGATTTCGTCGTTTTGCAGGCGAGTGTATTGCCAGCCGTAGTTATCGAAGAGCCAGCGGGTCCAGCCTTCGTCCATCACCGGAGAGGGGCTTTTGTAGAGGCCGATGCGGGGTTGGGAGATTTCTTTGCGGCCTTCCGCGGGCATGGGGAAGAAGTCGCCGGTGGTGGTATCGCGATAGACTTTGCGGCCCTGTTTCCAGGATTGCGCGATGGCCTTGTAGCTGTTGTTATCGGAGGCGGAAAGATTCGCGGCGGTGGGCGCGTCGAGCGACGTGGCGCGTTCGGCGCGGGCGTTGAAGCTGTCCTTGACGGTTTGGACGTTGACGCCCATGAGCAGAGGCAGCGTTTGGGCGGTCACATCGTAGGGGCGGCGGGGCGGCCCGCCGGGATATTGGCGGATGTCGGGGTAGTCCTGTTTTTCGAGGAGTGTTTTGGCGAAGCTTGAGAATGGCTGCTGGAGGCGGATGATGTAGTCGCCGGCATTGTACTGTTTGCCGTCGGCGGTGAAGGCGGCTTTGGCCACGTCGATTTCGACGGCGCCGAATTGGAGGGTTTTGAGGAGCTGGGCGGTGGCGGCGGGATCGGCCTGATTGGCGGGGACGACGAAGGCGAATGGCTCCATGCGTTTCGACGCACGTTCGTTGATTTTGTAGAAATTGCGGAGTAAATCAGAGCGGCGGGTGGCGGCTTGGAAGAGGAGGCTGTCGAAGGCGACGAGTTGGTAATCGACGATATCGCGCAGGCGCCAGGTGCCGCCGGGCCAGACTTCGAGGTGGTTCCAGGTGGACTTGGCGGGACTGTAGCCGAGGGCTTCGCCGCGGAGTTGATCGAGCCTGAGCGTGATGGGGCTGGCGATGCGGGCGGAGGCGGTTTCGCTGAGGATGCGCATGGCGCCGTGGTAGGACTGATAGTGGCGCGCCGGGGTCCAGAAGTCGTAGGCGGCGTTGATGGCGATGCCTTTTAAGCCGGCGGCGGTCATGTCGGCAGCCATGGCGGTGCCGAGGGAGTTGCACCATTGGGCGATGATGGGGTCGATGTTGGGATCGATGGGATCGAGCCACGGAGGGACGAACATGCGGGATGATGTGGCGCCCTGTTGGTGGACGTCGTAGACGATTTGCGGGTGCCAGGCGTTGTGGAGTTGGGAGACGGTGGCGCGGGTTTCGGGCTGAGAGAAGATGTACCAGTCGCGGTTGTTATCGTGGCCGGTGTACTTGTGATAGAGCTCGGGTGGCGCGGTGCCTTCGAAGGGGGTGTTAAGCGTCTGGCGGTACCACTTGGTGACGATGTCGAGGCCGTCCGGGTTGAGGCTGGGAACGAGGAGGATGATGGTGTTTTGGAGAATGGCCTGGGACTTGGGGTCGTTGGCGGTGGCGAGTTTGTAGGCGTATTCGACGGCGGTGTGGGTCGACGCGATTTCTGTAGCGTGTATGGTGCAGGTGATGAGCACCACGGTTTTGCCTTCGGCGTAGAGCTTTTCGGCTTCCTGGGCTGGGGTGAGGCGCGGGTCAGCCAGCTTCTTCTGAATGGCTTGGTGGCGCTTCAGATTCTTGAGAGTTTCCGGGGCGGCGATGGTGGCGTAGATCATCGGCCGGCCTTCGGCGGAGCGGCCGTATTCATTGACTTTGACGCGGTCGCTGGATTTTTCCAGAGCGGCGAAGTAGCTCACCACTTTGTCCCAATCGAGCACCTTGTAATCGGCCCCCATGCGATGGCCGAAGTGGGACTCCGGTGTGGCGGGGGCTGCGGCGGCAAGGAGCGCCGAAAGGACCAGCGTGGCGGCAAGTTTCATGGACGGTTTAGTTCATTCCAAAGAGCGGCGTACCAGCGCAGGAAGCGTTCGGGCTCCTTGCTTTCCTGGGCTTCGCAGAGGGTGTATCGATCGTAGTGGGACTCGCGGAGGAGCTTGAAAAGCTCGCGGTAGGGATAGGGCCCGGCGAGTTCGTTGATGTGAACGTGCTTGATAAACGGGCGGAGGAGATCGT
>JBIKOG010000156.1:0-18278 GCA_044358225.1 Bryobacteraceae bacterium
AGATCGATTTCGTAGTCGGTGCCGGGGGTGAGGAGGCGGGCGCCATCGGAGAGGGAGAAGCTGGCGGGATCGAGGAGGAATCGGCTGGTGGTTTCCTGGGCTTTGAGGGGATTCAGCTGGGTGCCGCGTGCCCAGCCGCCGGCTTTGGGGTTGAAGAGGGGGAGGTTCGAGTAGGGCTCTTGCGTGACTTGGAGCAAGGGGGCGGGGAAGACGGAGAGGGTTTCGGCGGGGCGGCCGGGGAGGGCGACGCGGACGAGCCAATCGCCGGCGAGGGTGAGGGTGGCGGGGGGCTGGGCGAACGCCGGGAGAATGGTCAGAAAGAGGACTGGCAGACGCATGCTGCCAGTATATGCCGGGCTAGTTGGCCCAGCTGGGCTGGAGGCTGATGGTGGCTTCCGAGCGCATTTCGAAGGTCTGCGAGTATGGCGGTTTGCCGGGCAGGGAGACGACGACGGTGTGCTTGCCGATGACGAGCGGGATCATGACAGGGGTCTTCTGCGGGTACTCGGCGCCATCGATGGTGACAGTGGCGCCGGGGGGAGTCGAGTTGACTTCGAGGGTGCCTTTTCGCTTTTCGAGATTGACGCTGACGGCCGAATCGTTGGGCACGTAGAAGATGCGCATTTCGGTCTTATACGGGTCGAGCGTGATGGTGGCTGTGTGGCGGCCGTTGGGGAGTTCGATGAGGCAGGGGCTGGTGCAGGGCGGGAGTTTGCCTTCGTCGATGATGACTTTGGCACCTTCGGGCGTAGTGCGGATGGCGACAGCCATGTGGCCGCCGGTGGCGGGCGTGGCGGGCGGTTTGGAATCGGTCGGCTGGGTGGGCGCCGGGGTGGCCGGTTTGGCGTCGGCTTTGGTGGCGGGCGGGGGCTTGGGCGGGTCTACTGGTTTGGGATCGGTGGTGGTGGTGGGCGGGGCGTCTGGGGTGGCCGGTTGATTTTGAGCGGACTGATTGCGCTTATCGCTCGAGAGTTTATAGCCGATGCCGATGGCGCCGATGAGCGCCGCGCCGACGGCGACGGCGACGATGGCGGTCATGTTGATGGCCGGTTTGGGCGGGGCGGATTGGACGGGCTGCGGGGGGGGCGATTGCTGCTGTTCGACGGGGGCCGGTTTGGGCGCCGGGGCCGGGGCGGGCTTGGCCGCGATGGTTTCCTGTTGCGGGAGGACGACCGGTTTGGGCGCCGGTTGCGGGGAGGGGGCGGCGGCGTGGGTGGGCTGGGTGAGTCCGCCGCCGCGGATCTGGGTGGTCCAGCCGGGGGCGGCGAGGCAGGCCTGTTCGAGGGTGCGGATGAAGTCGAGGCAGGTGGGGAAACGGTCGTCGGGGCTCTTGGCGAGCGCGCGCTGGAGGACTTCGTCGATGGCGGTGCTGAGCGTGGGGTTGAGCCGCGGGACGGGCTGCGGCATTTCGCTGACGACGCGGAAGAGGAGCGTCGGGAGCGAATCGGCCACGAACGGTTTTTCGCCGGTCAGCACTTCGTAGAGCATGACGGCGAGGGAATATTGATCCGACCGGCCGTCGACGGGTTTGCCGGAGATCTGCTCCGGCGACATGTAGTTCGGCGTGCCCAGGATCTGCCCGGTTTGGGTAAGCGAATGGGACTGCATGCGGGCGATGCCGAAATCGGCGATCTTGGCGACGCCGTCCTTGCGCACCATGATGTTGGCCGGTTTGACGTCGCGGTGGACGATGCCGCGTTGGTGGGCGTAGTCGAGCGCTTCGGCGGCCTGGTGGAGGATACGGAGGATGAACTGTTTGTCGATGGGCGAATCGGTCAGCAACATCTTTTCGAGCGTGTCGCCGTCGACGAATTCCATGAAGATGAACGCGGTTCCCTCGTCGTGCTGGATGTCGTAGATGGTGACGATGTTGTTGTGCGAGAGAATGCCGGCCGCCTGCGCTTCGCGCATCATGCGGTCCTGCACGTGCTTGATCTCGCGTTCGTCGTTGAACTGGCCAATGCGGATCGTTTTTACGGCGACGGTGCGTCCGATCGCCGGATCCTGGGCTCGATAGACGATACCCATTGCGCCGCGCCCCAGTTCGCCCTGGACCACGTAGCGCCCGATTTTCCCTTGCGGGGTTGTATCCATCGTGACCATCTGATTGTAACGCGTGAATCATATCGACAAGGCCATCAATTCATTGAGCGGAAAAATTCGCTTGGTATTATGGGAACCGGAATGATTTCTTCCATATTTGGCTCAGGCGAGGGCGGCGGCAGCCTGTTGGACCGGCTGAAGCAGGGGATCGAAAAGACCCGTGCCGGGCTGGTGAACCGCATTGAAGACGTAGTGCATGGCAAAAAGCAGATCGACGCCGATCTGCTGGATGAGCTGGAATATGCGCTCATTACCGCCGATGTGGGCATCCGGACGGCGACCGATGTGCTGGAGACGATCCGGCAGCGGGTGGACCGCAACCTGGTGGCCGACGCCGGCGAACTGCGCACGTTGATCCGCCAGCATCTGCTGGAAGTTCTGCAGGCAAGCGACCGGCCGGAGGCGCGGGTGACCGGGCCGCTGGTGATCATGATGGTGGGCGTGAACGGGGCAGGGAAGACGACGACCACCGGCAAGTTGGCGCGGCGGCTGCAGGAGAGTGGCAAGAGCGTGATCATGGCCGCGGCCGATACGTTCCGGGCGGCGGCGATTGAGCAGCTGGCCGTATGGGCCGAACGGGCCGACACCGACATCATCCGGCAGAACCAGGGGGCCGACCCGAGCGCGGTGATCTTCGACGCGCTGCAGGCGGCGCGGGCGCGGAAGGCGGATTACGTCATCATCGACACGGCCGGGCGGCTGCACAACAAAGAGAACCTGATGCTGGAGCTGGACAAGATGCACCGGACGGCGGGGCGCGTGATCGACGGCGCGCCGCACGAGGTTTACCTGGTGCTGGACGCGACGACCGGGCAGAACGGGTTGGAGCAGGCGCGGAAGTTCACCGAGTCCGGCGGGGTGACGGGGATTGTGTTGACCAAATTGGACGGGACGGCCAAGGGCGGGATTGCGATTGCAATTTCGCGCGAGCTGAACGTGCCGATCCGGTATGTGGGCGTGGGCGAGAAAGTCACCGACCTGCTGCCGTTTGATCCCGAGCAGTATATTGCTTCGCTTTTCGACTAATTTATGACATCCGATTACATGGCCCAGGCATTGGCCGAGGCGCGCAAGGGGCTGGGTCAGACCAGTCCGAATCCGGCCGTTGGCGCGTTGGTGGTGAAGGACGGCGTGGTGGTGGGGCGCGGGTATCATACCTACGCCAACCGCAAGCATGCCGAGGTGGTGGCGCTGGAGGAGGCCGGGGAGCGGGCGCGGGGGGCGACGGTGTATGTGTCGCTCGAGCCGTGCGCGCACGAAGGGCGAACGGGGCCGTGCGCGGAGGCGCTGATTGCGGCCGGCGTGGGTGCCGTTGTGGCGGCGATGGAAGACCCGAATCCGCTGGTGAGCGGGCAGGGGCTGGCGCGGCTGCAAGCGGCAGGGATTGCGGTTTCCGTGGATGCCGCGTTTACCGCCGAGGCCGAGGCGCTGAACGAGCCGTTCTGCTTTTACATGCGCGAGCGGCGTCCGCTGGTGACGTTGAAGAGCGCGCTGACGCTGGATGGCAAGATCGCGGCGCCGGATGACAACGAAGGCTGGATTACCTCCGAGCAGGCGCGGTTGCACGTGCAGCAGTTGCGGCACATGACCGATGCCATTGTGACCGGTGTGGGCACGGTGGAGGCCGACGACTGTTCGTTGACCGACCGCACGGGCATGGCGCGCAGCCGGCCGCTGTTGCGCATTGTGCTGGATTCGCAACTGCGCGTGCGGCCCGATTCGCAGATGGTGCGGCAGGGGGCGGCGGATCTACTGATCGCCACGACCTCGGCGGCCAATGCCGACCGGCGGCGGGCGCTGGAGCGGGAGGGCGTGGAGATTGCGGTGCTCGATGGGCCGGACGGGCGGACGAATCTGCGGGCGCTGGTGGAGTTGTTGGCGGGGCGGCAGTATCAGTCGCTGATGATTGAGGCGGGCAGTAAGGTGAACGGCGCGGCGCTCGATTCGGGGATTGTCGACAAGATCTTCTTCTACTACGCGCCGAAGATTTTCGGCGGGTTGCAATCGCTGCCGGTGGCCGGCGGACGCGGGCGGCGGCGGAGAGCGGACGCGATGCTGTTCCGCGACGTGCGGCTGCACCCGATGAGCCGCGATGAATTCGCCGTCGAGGCGTGGGTGGCGCGGGGGGCGCGCAGCTGATGTTTACCGGAATTGTGGAAGAGCAGGGGACGGTGGTTGGGATCGAGCGGCGGGGCGAGGGCGCGCGGCTGCGGATTGGCTGTTCGACCGTGATGGGCGACGCGTTTGCCGGGGCGAGTATCGCGGTGAACGGGGTTTGTCTGACCGCGGTGGATCCGCAGGCCTCCGGGTTTTCGGCCGACGTGGCGCCGGAGACGATGAAGCGGACGAATATCGGAGATTTGCGGCCCGGGCGGCGTGTGAATCTGGAGCGGCCGATGTCGCCGGGCGGGCGGTTGGGCGGCCATATCGTGCAGGGGCACGTGGATGGAACGGGCGAGTTCCTGGGGCTGACCTCGATAGGGAACAACAACTGGTGGCTGCGGATTCAAGTGCCGCAGGAGTTGGACCGGTATCTGGTGTGGAAGGGGTCGGTGGCGATTGACGGGATCAGTTTGACGATCGCCTCGATGGAGAATTGCGTGCTGGCGGTGACGATCATTCCGCACACCTATGAGCACACGACGCTGGGGGCGTATCAGCCGGGCGAGCGCGTGAATCTGGAGACCGATGTGCTGGCGAAGTACGTGGAGAAGTTGCTGCGCGTGGGCGGGCCGGCGCCATTGAACGTGGAGCGTTTGAAGGAGCAGGGCTACTAGCTGCGAGCTTAGTGCTTGGCTGGGGCCGGGGGCATGGCGGAGGGCTTGGTGCGCTCCGGCGGGGCTTCCTTCTTCGCAGGGGCAGGTTTGGGTGGCTCGGCTTTGGCGGTTTGCTTGGGCGCGGGCTTTTCCTGCTTGGCGTCCTTGGCGGGTTCTTTGGCGGGCGCTTTGGCCGGTTCTTTGGCTTGGTCTTTTGCCGGGGCGGCGGGCTTTTCTTCTTTCGGCTTCGGCAACGGGATCGTTACTTTGGGGAACGGCAGGACGCGGGAGCGGCCGATGGCGTGGGTGTGTTTGGCGCTGGGTTGCGGCTTGGGGCGGGGCTTGTACTTGGGGAAGGTGGGGGGCGCGGGGCGCTCGACCGCGGGCGGGGCCACGGCGCGAGGGCTGGGGGCTTCGATGATCTGTACGCGGGGCTGGAACTCGACCGGGGCGGGGAGAACGGTTAAGGGCGTGAGAATGGTCTGGGGCGAGTCGATACGGAGTTTGAATGCGAGCTCCGGTGTGTTGACGCCTTGCCAGGTATGGACGCGCAGGCGAGCGCTGTAGACGCCGGGTGCGAGCTTCGTCGGGTCCACGGTGAGGCGCAGTGTGTCGGCTTCAAGGGACGAGTGTTCCGTTGGGATAATGCCGTCGCGCATGGCGGCGCGGAGCCATTGGCCGTCGAGAACATCTACGCTATAGGCGCGCCCGGGCGCGGAGCCCGAAACCCTTACGATCCCACCGGAAAACGGGGGCGCGCCATGGACGCAGTGATACTCGAGCGTCTCCGCTTCAGCCAGCAGAATAGGGGCCGGCATGACGCGGATTCGCCGCTGTTCGACACGGCGGGCGCAGCCGTCGGATACTTCGACGGCAAACGTGAAATCGCCCGGTTCCGTGGGAACTCCCTCCACTTCGCCGCGCCCGGACATCTGCAACCCGGGGGGCAGCGAACCGCCGACGACCCGGGTTGTTGGAATGGGCATGGCGCAGCGCGTGGACACCTTTTCCCACCTTGCCTCCGGCACATACGGACGGTTTAGCAAGGCATCGGGTAAGGCTAAGGCGAGGGCCAGGAGTAGCACACTGATCTTATCGGGGGGATGCGGGGGAAAGTTTAAGGGAAATTGCGGGAGCGTCGATATGCCCTGTATGAGGACACTCCTAGCTATTGTCTTTGCGTTTGGCTGTACGGCGGCGGAGCCGGAGACGATCCCGCTGCCGCGGCACATTTTGACCAATGATGGTCTGGTGGTTTTATCGCGCGCCGGGTTGGGCGATGGGTTACTGGTGGATCTGATCCGCCACAAGCGCACGCAGTTCGACACGAGCGCCGATGCGCTGGCGCTGTTGGCGCGTCACGGGTTGTCGGAGAACGTGCTGCGCGCGGTGGTGGAAAAGCAGGAGCAGGTGCTGCTGCGCAAGCCGCGGCTGTCGGTGACGCCGGTGGGGCAGGGCCCCGCGGTGGAGACGGCGGCGTCTGTAGAGATGGAACCGGGCGAGGTGGTGCTGATGCCCGGCGGCGGGGGACGGCGATTTCTCCGCTCGTCGCCGGACCGCTGGTACAAGGTGACGATGCGTTAAGTGTGCAGTTCGGCGACGATCTCGGCGGCGGCCTTGCGGGCCTCGTCGACGGCGCCGATCGGAAAACTGATGGCTCCGACTTTGGAGTGGCCGCCCCCGCCATAGCGTTCGCAGATGGTGGCGAGGTTGTGCTTCACGCGGTCGGCTTGCCACGGGTTTGAACCCACGCTGACCTTCGTACGGAAGGTGGAGGTGGAAACCGAAACGGTGTAGACGTTTTCCGGGAACAGGTAGTAGGGGATGAACTTGTTGTAGCCTTCGACGCCGTCGGCGACCAGATCGAAGAAGACGACCTTGCCGTCGGCGTGGGAGCGCTGGCGGATGAGGTCGATGTTGCGCAGGTGGCGCTCGTGGAGGGGGCGGAAGATCGCCTCGATCTCCGGGAGCGCGATGATCTCGTCCAGGCGCATGTGGCGCATGTAGCCGATGATTTTCTGCACCGTGTCGGAACCCTTGCTGGACTCGATGACGAGGGTGAGCTTCATGGCCGCGGCGCCGAGGGCGACGGCTTCATCGGCGCTCTTATACTGGGCGCCGTCGATGATATCGGCCCAGTGGATGAGCTCGTCGAGGGCGGGGTTGTGATAGCCGAACTTCTCGCGGGCGACGTTGGCGATGAAAAGGGTGCAGGACTTGTAGGTCGGGTCGAAGAAGTAGTTGCCGTGGCGCTGGGTGCGGAAGTGCTCGGCGTCGGCCGGGCTCAGGAACGCGCTCTGGTGATGGTCGAACCACCAGGTGAGATTGGGATTGGGCGAGTACTTGAAATCGACGATGGCGTTCTCGTCGCCATCGAACAGACTGTCCTGAAAAAGCTGGTCGGCGGTGTGCGCCATACCGGTGTAGTTGAAGGTGGCGGAGGGGTCGATGTGGTCCTTATAGAACTGGCTGAAGATGGCCGCCGAGGCGGAGCCGTCGAAGCAATGGTCATGATAAAGTACGCGAACACGTTTAGGCGGCATTTTGTAGGCAGGAAAACTTATCAGACTGCCACAGCTGGGGTAGTATTTGCAACTCCGCCATTTTGTTGTCACAAACTGGGCCTACAATATTTCCATGTCCATCCGGTACTATTTCCTGTTTGCGGGCGCGTTGCTGGCCCAAACCAACGAGCGTCCAGCGCGTGCGGTGACCGATCCTGGCGTGGTGACAACGCGCCAAATGGTGACGCCGGCTGGCGTGCCGACGGTGTTCAACGGGCGCGTCTACGGCGTGCAGTTCCGGTCTGGCGACGAGATCCAGGCGCTGACCGGCGTGGGTGTCTACCGGATGAACTGGCGTGAGAACAAGGTGCTGCGCCACACCGAGGCCAAGGGGCGCGGCGGGATCCAGGCGATCGACGGGGCCGATCCGGTATGGCTGTTTCAGCGGGCGAACAAAGTGTGGCTGCACCGCGGCGACGATACGCGCGGCGTGGAGCTCGGGAAGAACCAGGCGGGGGCGGTGCGGGAGCGCGGGGGCAAAGTATTTGCGGCGCTGGCGTTTGAGAACAAGCTGGCGGTGGTGGCGGCCGATGGGAGCATTGCAAAGATCGATACGGGGATCGCGCCGGTGGGGCTGGCGGTGGACGCGAACGGCACGGTGGCCTATGTGGGCAACTGGGGCGGGCGCGTGCCGCGGAAGGGCGATGTGACGGCGCCGACGGGTGTGGCGCCGACGGCCGATCAGGTGGTGGTGGATGCGCGCGGCGTGGCGGCGAGCGGGACGGTTTCACGCGTCGATGTGGCGTCGGGCAAGGTGACGCATTCGATCGCCGTGGGGCTGCACCCGACGGCTCTGGCGTGGGACGAGACGCGTGGTCGGCTGTATGTGGCCAATACGAACTCCGATTCGATCAGCGTGGTGGATACGAAGACGCAGGCGGTGGTGGCGACGTGGGCGCTGCAGCCGTTTGCGCGCAAAGCGTTTGGCGTGGCGCCGACGGCGCTGGCGGTTTCGGCCGACGGGGCGCGGCTCTTTGTGGCCTGCGGTGGGATTAACGCGGTGATGATTTTGAAGACGGCTACGGGCATTTCCGAAGGGGCGATCCCCACGTATTGGTACCCGAGCAGCCTGGCGCTGAGCCCGGATGGGAAGCGGCTGGCGGTGGGGGCAATTCTGGGCGTCGGGTCGGGCTGGAGTGAGAAGCCGGAGCGGCGGTTTGTGCATGCCAACCGCGGCTCGGTGCAGGTAATTGAACTCCCCGGCGCGCCGCAGTTGGCGTCGTGGACGACGGCGGTTGCGGAGAACAATCACATGGCCGGGGCGGGCGTGGCGGTGGCGCCATCGTCGCGGGCGGCGGCGGTGCCGGCGCGGAGCGGGGACCCGTCGTTGATTGAGCACGTGGTGTACATCATCAAGGAAAATCGCACGTATGATCAGGTTTTTGGCGATATTGGGAAGGGGAACAGCGACCCGTCGCTGACGATGTTCGGCCGCGACGTGACGCCGAATCAGCATAAGCTGGCCGAGCAGTTTGTGCTGCTCGATAACTTCTACGCCACCGGCGGGAACTCCGCCGACGGACACCAGTGGGCGACCCAGGCCAACGAGACGGCTTACTGCTTGTGGCCCGGCTACGACGGCCGCAGCTATCCCTACGATGGCACCGATCCGCTGGCGTATTCTTCGAGCGGGTTCCTGTGGGACAACGCGCTGGCGCGGGGCCGGACGGTGCGCGTGTATGGCGAATATGCGGGCCACCTGCCCGACGATCACAAAGCCCGCAAGGAACTGCTGCAGGGCTGGCAACGCGGGGAGAAGTATCGCGGGCGGTGGAACGTGAAGGCGCCGATTGCGAAGTTGAACACGATCCTGGCCCCATATTTCCCGAGCTACTCGCACGGCATTCCCGACGTGGTGCGCGCGCAGATTTTTCTGGAGGATGTTGCCCAGTGGAACAAGGACGGCAAGATGCCGAACCTGACGATCATGCTGCTGCCGAGCGATCACACTGCGGGGACTCGGCCCGGTTCGTCGACGCCCAAATCGATGGTGGCCGATAACGATTTGGCCGTGGGCCAGATTGTGGAAGGGCTGACGAAGTCGAAATTCTGGCCGAAAATGGCGATTTTTGTGGTGGAGGACGACGCGCAGAACGGCGTCGATCACGTGGACGGTCACCGCACAACGGCGCTGGCCGTGAGCCCCTACACCCGGCGCGGCCACATCGATTCCACGTTCTATTCGCAGCAAAGCATGTTGAAGACGATGGAGCTGATGCTGGGGTTGCCGACGATGTCGCTGTTCGATCTGATCGCCAACGAAATGCGCGAATCGTTTACAGATACGGCTGATTTGACGGGGTTCACGGCGGAGATGCCGAAGCAGTCGCTGTTCGATGTGAACCCGCCGCTGTCGGCGTTGAAGGGCAAGGCGCGGGAGGCGGCGCGGGCATCGATGAAGATGCGGTTTGAAGTGCCGGACGCGGTGCCATCGGAGAAATTGAACCGGATTTTGTGGGGCGAGGTGAGAGGGTGGAACACACCGTATCCCGCGCCGCCCCGGGCCGTCTTCGCGCCGATCACGGTTGAGACCGACGACGAAGACGAGGAGGAAGAGAAGAAGAAACGCTAGTTACGCGTGGCTTCGATATCGAGCGTGATGCTGATTTCGTCGCCGACGACAGCGCCGCCGGTATCCATCAATTTGCTCCAGGTTAGGCCGAAATCCTTCCGGTTGATCTTCGTGGTGGCGGTGGCGCCGGTGACAAAGCCGCCGCCCATGCCCTTCACTTCGGGAGCGGGTGTGGTCATGTCGAGCGTTACCGATTTGGTAACGCCGTGAATGGTGAGATCGCCGGTGACCTTCAGCTTGCCGGCGCCGGCCGCCTGCCACTTGGTGGAGCGGAAGGTGATGGTGGGGAACTTGGCGACGTCGAAGAAGTCGGGAGACTTCAGGTGATCGTCGCGCTTGGCCTGCTGGGTGTCGATGCTGGTGGCGTCGATGGTGGCTTCCACTTTGGCCGCGGCCAGGTTCTTCGGGTCGTAACTGATCTTTCCCGTGAGCTTGGCGAATCGGCCCTGGACGTTGGTCACCATCATATGGCGGGCGGTGAAGCCGGCGTTGCTGTGGGCGCCGTCGATCACGTAGTCGGCGCCCCAGGCGGAGGTGGCGAGCAGAAGGAGTCCGATGATGCGCATGTTAGTTCCCCTTGTTGTAGTAGAAGCGTTCCCGGACGACTTGCCCGTCTTTCCAGGTGCGCACGGCAACCTGGGCCAGCTTGTAGCGGGCGCCACTTTTGAAGGTCACGTCCATCTCCCATTCGCTGAAGCTGGTGTCGCCGCTGGCGGCCGAGGCCAGCACGGCGGCGCCGTGGAACTCGGCGATGGAGTTGACGAACTGCAACTCCCGTTCGCGATTGAAAGCCTTGCCCACGAAGGGCTCGGCGGCATTTTCCCGCATCACGACGTCTTCGGCGTAGTACTTCTCAAAAGCGCCCATGATGTCGCCTCCCAGGATCTGCTGGTTCAGCGCCTGGTCCAATTCTTGCGTGTTCATTGTGGTTTCCTTAGGTTTTTTCGTCGGGGTAGCGGACACGGTCGAGCAGGTCGAGCAAAGTGTCGATCTGCGCGGCGGTGAGGCCCCGGAAGAACTGTTGATTTAGCCGCCGGGAGGGTTCGTCAAGCGCGTTGACGATGGCCGCGCCGGCGGGGGTGATTGTGCAAAAGACCTGACGCCGGTCCGTTTCGCAGCGGGCGCGCGAGACCAGTTCCTTGGCTTCCAGTTTGTCGATCAGCCGCGTGATGCCGGGGTTCTTTTCCAGCAGGCGCGCGGCAATCTCCAAAGTGGGCAGGCCCTTGTCTCCAGCGCCGCGGAGGATGCGCAGCACGTTGTACTGTTCGATCGAAACGCCATGCGGCGCAACGAGCGATTCGAACGTGCGGCGGCCCTCATCGGCGGTGCGCAACAGAGCGATTCCGGCGGCGTGCGAACGATCCTGAAACGGCTTGGTTTGCTGGATCTCTTCTCGCAACCGGCGGACGGAGGGGCGTTCCATGTCTTTACTCTACACGTGAATAGATGACATGTCAACTAATTGCGATGCAGCTGTTTTTACACGTCGATGGCGGCGGTGGAGCGGACGCGCTGGCGCAGGACGAACTTCTGGATCTTGCCGGTGGAGGTGCGCGGAACGGGGCCGAACACTACGCGTTTCGGGCATTTGAAGTGGGCCATGTGTTCGCGGCAGTGGAGGATCAACTCCTCTTCGGTGACGGTGGCGCCGTCCTTCAGTTCCACGAAGGCCACGGGCGTTTCGCCCCATTTTTCATCGGGCTGCGCGACGACGGCGCAGGCCATCACCTTGGGGTGCCGGTGGATGGTGTCTTCCACTTCGAGCGAGGAGATGTTCTCGCCGCCGGAGATGATGATGTCCTTGGAGCGGTCCTTGATCTTGATGTAGCCATCGGCGTGGAGCACGGCGAGGTCGCCCGTATGGAACCAGCCGCCGGCGAAGGCGGCTTCGGTGGCGGCCGGGTTTTTGAGATAGCCCTTCATGGTCATGTTGCCGCGGTACATGACTTCACCGATGGTTTCGCCGTCGGCGGGGACCTCGCGCATCGTCTCCGGATCGATGACGGTCATGCCTTCCTGGAGTTGAAAGCGCACGCCCTGGCGGCCGTTCAGACGGGCGCGTTCGTGGAGTTCGAGTTCGTCCCATTCGGGCTTCTTGGCGCAGATGGTGGCGGGCCCATAGGTTTCGGTGAGGCCGTAGATATGGGTGAGGCGGAAGCCCCGCCGCTCCGTGGCTTCGATGATGGAGGCGGGCGGGGCGGCGCCGCCGGTGAAGCAGTGGATGGTGTGGTTGATGCCTTCGTAGAGCTCGTCGGGCGCGTTGACCAGGAAGCTGTAGACGATGGGCGCGCCGCCGAAGTGGGTGACGCGGTGCTGGCGAATCAGGCGCAGCATGACGGCCGGATCGACTTTGCGCAGATAGATATTCGTCCCTGCCTTCGCTGCGACCGACCAGCCGTGGCACCAGCCGTTGCAGTGGAACATCGGCACGCTCCACAGATAGACGGGGAAGGACGGCATGTCCCACGCCACGATGTCGCCGAGAGCCGATAAATAGGCACCGCGGTGGTGGGTGACGACGCCTTTGGGGTCGCCCGTGGTGCCGCTGGTATAGGAGAGCGCAATGGCGTCCCACTCGTCGCGCGGCGGGGCCCATGGGAAGGCCGGATCGCCCGTTCTCAGAAGCTCTTCGTACTCGATGGTGCCGAGCCGCTCACCGGGGCCATCGTACTCGCTGTCGTCGACGTCGATGACGATTGGGTTCGTTCCACAACGCGCCAGCGCATCGCGGATCACCTCGGAGTACATGCGATCGGTGATGAGGATTTTCGCCTCGCCATGGCGCAGCATGAAGGCGATGGCGTCGGCGTCCAGGCGCGTGTTGAGCGTATTGATGACGCCGCCCGCCATGGGGATGCCGAAGTGCGCCTCATACATTTCGGGCGTATTGGCCAGCATGACGGCGACGGTGGTATTGCGCGTGACGCCCAATGTTTGCAGGGCGGAGGCGAGCCGGCGGCAGCGTGCATCGGTCTCGCGCCACGTGAACTGGCGCGCGCCGTGAATGCCGGAAAGGCGATCGGGATACACTTCGGCGGCCCAGCTGAGAAAGCTCGTTGGCGTGAGCGCGGTGAAGTTGGCGGGGTTGCGGTCGAGGCCGGTATCGTAGGGCATTAGCGTTTCTTGAGGTTGGCGGCGTCGAGCACCCAGCGGCGGAAAATCTGGTAGCCGCGGTCTTCGGGGTTGTAGCGGCGGCCGCCCTGGTGGCCGTCCTCCTTGCCCGTTTGCACGTTGAGCGGTTTGCGCAGGAGCTTGGAGTTTTCGACGTCGGCGTCGTTGACGCGTTCGAGCAGGATTTTGTAGTTGGCCCACAGGTCCTTGGCCTTCAGGTAGCCGCGGTTATCGGCGGGTTTGAACTCCATCGACGGCACGCGGCCGGCCAGACCGTGGCAGGTCATGCAGGCGAACTCGTCGTCGCGGTTGGGGCGCAACAGTTCGGGCGTCACCCAGTCGCGGAAGTACTCGTAGTTCTTGCGCCATTCGGGCGTGAGCGCTTTGGCGTCGGGCACGTCGTCTTCGTAGAGGTCGGGCTGGATGGGTTGGAGCGCGGCCTTCACGGTGGGGTGATTGCGGACGATAGTGTTCGACGCGGCGAGGCCAATGGCGCCGCCGCGGAGACGACCGTCCACCTTGCGCGTCAACTGCGCGGCGACGAGTGCGGCGGCGCGGTCGCGGGCTGATTTATGCGGGTCGGTGCCCGGGGCGGCGCCGCGGACCTCGGGAACCGGCGTCTGCCAGCTGAGCAGCCATCGGGCGCTATCGAGCCAGACCATTTCTTCCATCGGCGTCTTGTAGCTGGTGGGCATACGCTTGACCAGCGCTTCGGTCTGCAGATCCGGATTGGAATGGATGACGCGGCCCATGCTGCGGGCCAGGAACCAGTCGGCGGAGTCCTTATCCATTTGCAGCAACGCGCGCGTGTTTTCGGGCAGTTTGCCGCGTTCCTCGGCGAATTCGGGCAGGATGAGTTTGTAGAAAATGTTCTGCTGCTCGTCGGTTTTCGGCATGTTCCAGCGGGCGCGGGTGAAGAGTTTCAAGATGGGGTTGACGAGCTCCGCGCGCCGCTCCGGCTCGTTGGCGCCGCGGGTGACCTGCTCCATCAGCGGTTCCACAAACTCCTGCGCGGCGTTCAGCGTGATGACGCGCGGGTCGGCGAGCGAGGTGGCGGCGAGCGTGCGGAACTCCTGCGGGCCGGTGGTGGAGTAGTCGAGCAGTTTTTTCTGCAGCGGTTCGTAGGTGATGTTGGCCGCCGATTCGAGGGCGAGCTTCAACCAGTCCTTCGGCGACTCCGGCGTCAGCCCGTTCCAATACGCGTAGACAGCCTTGCCGAGCGCGTCGCTCGATTTCGGCGTGACGTAGCCCATCTGGCCCGGACCGCCATCGCCGCCGGCCTGATTGTAGAAGGTCGCGGCGATGTTCACCACGCGGTTGACCAGCGTGGCGTTCGGCTTGTCGAGCCGCTTGCTGAGTTCTTCGAAGAGCTTCGTCAATTCCGGATATTGATGCTCCTTGCTGCCGTTGGCGCGCTGGCCATTGGCGATGAACAGCGCCTCCGTTTGATAGCGCTTGGCGTTCTCCGCAAGCGCCGAAGGCTCCGGCCGTTCCAGCATCGTGAGGAACGTGTCGTTCAAATCCAGTCGCACGGGCGGGTTCCACACCCACCAGTTCCACGCTGCTCGCGAGGCCCACGCGCGCACCGCCGGGTGCGGATCGTCGAGCATCATCTTGCGGAACGCCGCGGTCAGACGCGGCCAACCCACGGCGGAGTGCGGCATCACGGTATCGGCCCGCATGACCAGTGCGCCGGCGGCCCATTCGCGCGTCAGGTCATCGGCGGTGGCCAGGGCAGGGAAGAGGTGGTCCCACCCTTTATCGTCGAGCAGCGTCTGGCGCATGCCCCAGCGGGCAGCTTCGCGGACCATCTTGACCGCATCGCCCAGCCCCGCAATCTGCTGCGGAACCGCGCGTTCGTCGTGCATCGCGCCAAGGGCTATGTAGGCCCAATAGCGCACCTGCGGACTCGCATGTTTCGCCCCGGCCACAGCGATATCGACGAACTGTTTATCGTCCTGCTGAGCGAGGGCGCGGAGGCGGGCGATGGTGTCGGCGAGCGATTCGCCGGGTCGCTCAACGAAGTCGGCGCGAACCGGCTTGGCATCGTTGACGGGATACAGTCGGGCCAGCGCCTGCAGCGTGTAGGCGGTGGTGACGAAGCCGGTCAGCGCGTGCTCATTCCAGCGGCCAAAGGGGTCTTGCTTTTTGAGCAGCGCCTGCACGGCTTTCGAAACCTGCGGGTCGTCCTTCGACGCGCCCATGGCGTGCAGCGCCATGATCGCGAGCGCCGTGGGCGCGGGGTCCTGATCCTTGTCATCGATCTTCGGGGACCACTGGCCATTGCTCAACGTGCCGGGATCAAACTGCCACATGCCATTGGGGCGCTGCGTCTGCCGTAGGCGCTGTTCGTCTTCTTTCAGCTGGGCTGCGATCTGTTTCTGCCAGGCTTTTTCTTCATCGGAGTCGGCGGGCCGGGTGATGTAGACCTCTTTGAAGAAGAGAATTCGGTTCGACATGTCGTCGGAGAATCGGGGCCGCACCTTCAGAGCCAGCCGCGCCTTTTCTTCCAGTGCGTCCAAATACTTCGGATTCCGCGTATTCAGCCACGCCCGCTTCAGGATCTCCCCGGCGAAGCGATAGACCAGCGTCTGGCCGATATTGGAGCCGGGCCCGGCGGCGTTGATGCCGCTGGGGTCGCTCGATTGCAAAACGAAATTGGCGGCGCGAATTTGCTGCGTGGAGTGCAGGCGGCGCGGCGGAACCAGCGCCTCCAGCGTCGTCACGTTGAACCCGGCCACACGCGTCCCGGCCGGGCCGTCGCCCAAGTCGAGCGGCGCCAGCGACGTATTGTTCGCCGCCTCCGCCAACTCATTCGTCGGCCGCATCGACTCATACGCCAGATTCGCCAGATGGCGATAGTTGACGATGTTCTCAATCCGATACCCATATTTCAACGGTCCCGACGGCCCCCACACGCCAGACTGCGTATGGCAGCTCATGCAGTGCGAACCGAGCAATGAACCCGTATCGCGAATGCGCCGGTCAACGGCCGCGCCGCGCGGACGGTTCATCAGCCACGCGTCCACTTGGCCCAGGTGATCGTACATCGCCTGGCGAATCGCGGTGGGGACGTCGCTGTACGGCGCGTGCTTGCGGATGCGCAGCTCCACCTCATACCCCGGCGAGTTCGACTCCACTTTCAGGAAATACACGCCGCCCGGTTGCAGCGTACGCGTCATCGCCGTGCGGTGCCCTTCCAGCTGTTGATGCACGCGTTCGTTCGGATTCGCGCCGTCGCGAACCTCCTTTCCATCAGCCGTATAAAACAGCAGTTGCGCGACAACAAGTGGATCGGGCAGCGCCAGATTCGCCGTGAACAGCCGCGGCTCTTTGCCCTTGTATTCAATCCGGAACCAGTCCATCCCGCTCGTGCCCACGGCGCCATTGTCGAAGTATTCGGCATCGTCGGCGCCGCCCGTGATCTGCATGTTCTCATCGTTGCCCGAAGCCCCAATGGCAATCGGCTGCGCCTCGGCGATCGAATCATTCGGCTCCGCCTCGACGATCATCCCGCGCGCCGATTTGCCCGGGTTCACAGGCTTGATCCACGTGCGCAGCTTCACCGATTTCCCAGCCGGCCACGGCGTCAATTTCGGGAACGGCGTGATCTTCTCAACTGTGCCCGTCTCGCGCCAGCGCGGTTTGTTGAACAGCGGCTCCTCGTTCTCCACCTTCGTCAATTTCAGCGAATACGCGCCGGCCTTCGGCGCGCGATAGACGATGAAGAAATCCGGATCGAAGGCGTGTAGCACCTTGCGATACTTGCCCCACTCGACGGCGATACGCCCATTGGCCGGCAACTCCGACGGCGCCGGTAAGCCCGCATAGACCTCGACCAGTTGCCCCGCTTGGAGCTGTATCGACTGTGTATGTGCCCCCGAAAACGCGACGGTCTGTCCGGCCGCGGCGGCCGCGGTAAAAAGAAACAAAGAACCCAGTATCCGCATGGTGCTCCGAAAATCGTATCAAATGGCCTCAACGTTCCGGTGGCAATTCGCGTATACACTACAGCAGCGAAAATGAGCGTATCGCAAATCACAATTCGGCTCTCGGAGGTGCGGATGGCAGACCGCGGTCTCATCGCGCGCGCCAAGTCCGGTGATGAGCGAGCGTTTGAAGAGTTGATGCGGCAGTATGAGCGTTCGGTAATCGGGCTTTGCACACGGCTATTGGGTGCGGGTGGAGAAGCGGAGGAAGCCGCGCAGGATGTCTTCTTTCGTTTCTACAAATCGCTCGGGCAGTTCGATGAGGACCGGGCCATCGAGCCGTGGCTGTTCCGCATCGCCTGGAACGCCTGTCGCGACCGGTTGCGGCGGCGCCGCCCGTCGGAAGCGTTGACCGACAACAGCGCCACCGTGCCCGCGCGCGGCGAAGCCGGGCTCATTCTCGCCGAGCTGCGCGCCGCCATCGAACGCCTGCCGGACAAGGAGCGGGCGGCTTTGTTATTGCGCGAAGTGGAAGGGCTGGAGACCGAGGAGGTTGCGGCGCGCATGGGGAGTTCGGCGGTCACCGTCCGCTCCCATATTTCAAGGGCGCGCGCCAAACTCCGCGAATGGTTAGGAGGCGGAATATGACCGATTGGATGAACGCGCCGGTAGCCGAGGAAACCGCCGCCCGAGTGCGAGGCGGCGTTTTGACGCGCATTCGCCGGCGCCGGCAGACGCGGCGCGCCAGCGGGGCCGCTGCGGTGATGGCGGTATTCACACTCGCCTTCTGGCCCGTGCCGCCGCCGCTCGAAACGCTCACTTTGAACGCGCCCGCGCCCCCAGCCGCGCCGGCATGGAACCCAATTCCAATGAAACCGCCCATCATAATGGCGCAGGCCACATCCCGGCCCGCCGAACGAATCACGATTTATACCAGCGATCCGGACGTCGTCATAGTCCTGGTCGGTGATGGAGGAGAAGAATGAAACGGATACTTGGACTGATCTTGTGCGCCGCGGCACTCGTGGCGCAGGAGCCGGTTTCGCGAGTGTTGATGATGAAATACATCAACCCGGAGAGGGCGATTCCTGTCCTAAGTGTGTTGGCCGGAAAGCAGGTTCGCTGGCAGGCCGATTCGCAAATGAAACTGATTGTGATGAGCGGGCCGGGCGAACTGGTGAAGGCGCTGGAGGAGGCCATTCAAAAGCTGGACGTGCCGCCGCCGGTGGAGAAGAACGTGGAG
>JBIKOG010000248.1:0-10967 GCA_044358225.1 Bryobacteraceae bacterium
TGCTGCTCGGGACAGCACAGGCCGAGAGCATCTCAGTCCCGCCCGATCTGGGCGGAGTGGCCACGCAGTTGCGCAGTGTGTTCGGGTTCAAGTCCGTGCGCGTCCTGGAGACGTCCGTTCTGCGTGGACGCGAAGGACGACAGTTGGAAGCCAAAGGGCTGGTCCCGACAAGTTCGAAACTGGCCGAGACGGCACCATACGGAATCTCCGTGAAATCCGTCGCGGTGAATGCCGGAGAGAAGGGCGCGGCGATCCGCCTGGATGGGTTGCGCTTCAATGCCCAATTCCCCATCGGTACACCTTCGGCTATCCAGTTTCAACCTGTCGGCATCAGCACAGATCTCGACGTTCGGGAAGGCCAAAAGGTGGTCGTCGGCAAAGCGTCAATCGATGGCGCCAGCCAATCCATCTTCCTCGTCGTCACCGCCAAGGTCGTCGACTAACTACGACGAAAACTTCGCGCAAACCTTCCGCAAATGCTCCAAGTGGCCGGGAATCGCCGTCGCGGCGCTCTCGGCCGCCTCATACTCCAACGCCAAATAGCCGCGATACTTATTCGCCACCAAGATCTTCGCCACCCGGTCCCAATCGGAAATCCCCTTCTTCCCGTCCTCGGTAATCTCCACCTTCACCTGCACGTTAATCGCGTGCGGCGCAATCGTCTCAATCTGCGGATAGATCTTCGTCTTAAAATTCCCCGTGTCGAGATTGATCCCCACCCACGGCAAATTCACGCGCTTCACAATATCGACAATCGTCTCCGCCTTATCCGTAATCCCGCCGTGATTCTCCAACCCCAGCATTACGCCCTTCGTCCCGGCATATTCGCCCGCCTTGCTCAGCACCTGCACAACCCACCCAGCGGCCTCGGCATCATTCGAATCCTTCGGCACTTTCCCGCCGAAAACACGAATATGCCCCGCGCCCAGCTTCGCCGCCACGTCCACCCATTTGCGCAGCTCGGCCAGCTCTTTATCCGCCTCCGGCCCCGGCTTCTTGCACATGTCCGTGCGAATCGAAATCGAATAGATCTCCACGCCCAGCTTATAAGCCAGCTGCTTCAACCCGTACAAAAACTTGTCTTCCGTCGACGGGAACCAGTACACCGTCAAGTCCACGCCGTCCAGCTTGTGCTCGGCCGCGTAGCGAATCACGTCCTCGTAGGACATCTTCTTGCTCTGCAGGTCGGTGCGGAATGAATATGCGCACAGCGCCGGCCGCAACCGCGGACCCGCTTCACTGGCCAGAAGCGTCGAAGCAGGAATGAGAGAGAGGAAATGGCGGCGTTGCATAGCTGCCGCCATCATACCTCAGGGGCCCTTGCGTTCCAACAGGCGCGCCGTCGCCGCCGCGTACTCCGCTCGCGCCTTGTGATAATCGGCCAGCGATTTGATCTCCCGGAACGCCGCGTCGGCCGTCGCCAATTCGCGCTGGTTCACGAAGAACTGCGTCGAATCGCCCAGGTCGAACCGCGCCCGCTCGGCCTCTTCCAACTGCCGCGCCGCCTTCAACTCTTCCCGCACCACACCAACAACCTGATACGCCGCCCGCACCGCGCTCGCCGCGTCCTGCACGTCCAACAACACCCGGTCCCGCGTGAACCGTAACTCGGCATCAATCATCGTCAACTTCGCATCCACCTGCGTTACCTTGCCCAACGCCTTGCGCCGCTGCGCCGGCATTTCGAACAGCAACCCGCCCTCGATTTCATTGCCCTTTCGCGACGTCCGCCCCGTGCCCGCGTCGCGCGAATAGTTGAAGAACACATCCAACTGCGGCTGCACCTGGTTCTTGGCCAACCGCGCCTCCACCGTCTGTTGCTGGCGCTTAATCAGAAGGCTCTGGATCTCCGGACGCGCGGTCATCGCCGCGGCCAGATCGTTGGTCTCCTGCTCCGGCGTCAATCCTTGCGGCTCCGGAAACGTCGTCAACATGCGGTCCGCGCCCGGCTGCTGCGGGTCGCCCGCGGCGTTGCGGAAGAACAACGACAACTCGATCCCCGCCCCCTGCAAATACCGCTCCGCGTTCACCAGCGCCGACCGACGTTGCAAAATCGCCCGCAAATTGTCGGTCAACTCCACCGGAGCCAACTGCCCCAGTTTCACCGTGTCCTCCAACTGCTGATTCCGCTGCTCGGCCAACTGCAACAGGTCCTTCGCCACGCGAATCTGCCGCCCCGCCGCCACCCACTCCCAATACTGTTTCAACGCGGTCTTATAAATCTTCAACCGCTCCTTGGAAATGGTGAACTCCGCGCCCTGCTGCCCCAGTTGGGTGGTTTGCAACCCCGCCCGCCGCTCGTCAATCTTCCGGTCCTGCAGCAGCGGCGTCCGGAACCCGCCGGACCATTCGCCGCCCGACAGCGTCAGCGCCTTCTCATCGTAGGGCCCAAACGTGCCGCGCCCCACGCGATAGCCGCCATAAACCGTGGTACCCCAAAGCGTCGTGTTCTGCTCCAACAGGCCCTTGGCGAACTCGTTGCGGTAGAAGCCGAACTGCTGCGATCTCGCCTCGCCCTTTAGCTTCAGGTCGAACTCGCCGCGCGCCGACAGCGCCGCCCCCTCGGCCAACTGCCGCTCCGCCACCACCGCTTCAATCAGCGGAAACGCCCGGTCCACCGAGCCCAGCAGTTCGTCAATCGACAACGGTTCGGCGGCCCACGCGGCCGCGCTCAGCAATAGGATCAGTCTCTTCATTTCTTCTCTTTGGCTTCCGGTTCCGATTTTGACACCACCGGCGGGAACCCATTGAACTGCCGCCATAACTCATACCCCAGCGGCACCTGGTTCAACAGCACCCATCCGTTCGCGCGCACGCCCTGGCGCAGATAGTTCTGCCCCGGCCACTGCCCGTCGGAGGGGTCGGCCTCCACCAGCACGCGGAACTTTCCCTGCCCGTTGTCGGTGGAATCCACCAGCAGCACCTTGCCGCCAAACGTGCCCACCGCCACCGACGGCCATCCGCTGAACTGCAGCGCCGGCCAGCCTTCAAACTGCAATCGCACCGGCCGCCCCGCCGAAATCAGCGGTACGTCGTTGCCGTCCATCAGCAGTTCCACCACGTTGTTGATTGTCTGCGGTACCAGAACGCCAATCACATCTCCGGACTTCAGCAACTCTCCGCTCTGCCGCGCCACCACCCGGAAAATGGTTCCGTCTATCGGCGCTGTCACGCGCTGCGTGGACTGGCGCGCCAGCCGCACCTCAACCTTCGTCATCTCCGCCAACGCCTTGGCCACGTCCGAATTCGCCGAGGCATGCGAACCCCACGCCTCGTCAATACGGCTTTGCGAATCGGCGTCCACGCGCAGCAACTCCGACTCGAGCGATATCCGTTCATTCTTCGCCGCGCTCAACGTCGCCGTTGCCCGCTCCACATCGGCCGTCTTCTGCTGGATGTCCAGCTCGGCCAGTTCCACGTTCCGCGTCGAAGTCAGCCCCTTCGCCGCCAGTCCACGTTGCCGCTCCACCTGCAGTCTCGCCGTCACCAGCGCCGATTTCGCGGCCTCCAGCGATTGTTCCGCCGCCGATACCCGGTCTACGGCCATTTGCACACGCGCCCGGGCCGCGGAAACGCCCGTTTTCAACGTGAGTTCCAACCCGCGAATCCGGTCCTCGATCGTCTGCACCCGCTTCTGCGCCGCCGAAATCGTCCCGCTCGTCGCCGTCCGCTCCTGCCCCAGCCTCATCAAAATGTCCGGGTCATTGTCGCTCAAATCGACAATCGGGTCGCCCTTCTTCACCTTCGAGCCTTCCACCACGTACCACTTGGCAATCCGGCCTTCCACCAACGCTTCAATGTTCTGCGGCCGCTCCTCGGGATGGAACGCAATCACCCGTCCGCTCCCGGCTACGTTCTGCTGCCAGGGCGTGATCGTCAATGCCACGGTGGTGGTCAGCATCAGCGCCACCATCACCCGGGACAGCACCTTCTGCGCCTTCGGTACGGCCAGCGAATGCAACGCCAGCCGCGAAGGGTAATTGTTCACGTGTGTCGCGCTCATCCCCGCACCTCGCTCAGTTCTCCATTTTCCAACATCACTACCCGGTTACAACGCGCCAGCAGGTCCGGCCGCTCCGTAATGCACACCAATGTCCACGGCGCTCCCGGGGCAAATAGCATGTCGCACAGCGGCTCGCGCTCCGTCACCCGGTCCACCGGGTCCAGCGCGTCGTCCAGCACCAGCAGTCGCGGCTTGGCTACGATGGCCCGCGCAATCATCAGCCGGCTCGCCTGGCTCGCCGATAGCGGCCGCCCGCCCGGATGCAGCACCGTTTCCAATCCATCCGGCAGACTCTGAATCTCGTCCAATATGCCCGTCTTCCGCAAGGCATCGGTCACGTCGGAATGCGTCAGCTGTTCTCTGCCCAACCGCACGTTGTCCAGAATCGTGCCCGTGAACAGCTCAATGCCCCGCACCAGCGCCACGTGGCTGCGGATCGTTGCCAGCGGCAGCGAGCGGTAGTCAATCCCGTCCAGCAGCAGCGATCCCCGTTGCGGCTGACGCAACCCAAAGAGCGCATCCGCCAGCGTGCTCTTCCCACACCCATACCGGCCAACGAGCCCCATCCGGTCCCCGGAGCCCAATTCCCATTCCGTTACGTTCAGCACCGGCGCGTCGTCTTTGTATCCCACTGCCACTCCCGCCATTCCCACCGACGCCGGACGCTTGGACTCCAACACCGCCTCGCCGCCCGTCCGTTCCAGCGGCAGATCCACCAGCCCGCCCAGCTTATCGATCGCCGCCTGTAAGTCATAAAAGACTTCCAGGTGCTTCCCGAACTTGGTAAAGCCACTTACCATCAATGTAACAATCAACTCGCTGGCCACTAACTGGCCCAGCGTCAGCTGCCGGCCGATCACCAGCCACCCGCCAATGCCCAGCAGCAACGAACTCGCCACCGCCTGCAATACGAAGCTCGCCGCGATCTGGCGCAGCAGAATGTGGAAATGCTTGGACCGGTAATGGAGGTAATCTTCCATCAACCCCTCGGCCCGCGCCGAAGCCAGCTCCACGCCCCCCGCCGATTTGAAGGTCACCAGGTGCGTGGCGATCTGCTCCATCCAGGCCTGGAAGGCATATTTCGCCTTGGATTCTTTGATACTTGTATACACCGCGCCCCGGCCCATCACCAGGACGATAAACAACATGGAGGCAACCAGGAAGATGTCAAACGCCAGAAGCAGCGGATGATACAGGGCCACTAACAACAACCCGATCACCGTCTGCATCACAATCCCTAACCCGTCGATCAACAGCGTCGCCGCCGCCTTCTGCACCGTCACCACGTCGAAAAACCGGTTCACCAGTTCCGGCCCGTGATACTTGTCAAAAGCGTCCGGCCTCACTCGCAACAGCCGCCACGTCAGGTCCGTCCCCACGCGCGCGAAAATCGACCGCTGCAGGATTTCCACCACCCACGCCCGTAGCGAATTGATGAGCGCCGAAAATCCCAGCGCCACGAAAACGAACAGCGTCAACACCACCAGCGGCTGCAGCACGCTGCCGAACGCAATCGTGTTCACCAGCGATTGCACCGCCACCGGAACCACCAGCGATAGCAGCCCGATCACCACCGAGTAGATCACCGCAACCCATAAGGTGGGTCTCTCCGCCGCCAACAGCGCCTTCAGCCGGGTCCACGGCGCCAGCGGCTCATCTTCGTTCGTCGACCGCATCGCCGCCAACGGCGCCGCCGGCTCCGGCACCAGCCACTCCGTTTCATGCTCTAAAGAACTTGCCGACAGCCACTCCCGCAGCTCCTGCTCACTCATCCACCGCGGCTTGTTCTGCCTCCCCGGTTCGAAACAATGCGCCTTCCCCTTTTTCCCCTCCAGGAGAAAAAGAACCTCCCCCTCCCCGCTCGCGCCCGTCCGCAGCGCGATCCACGGGCACTCCGGATGAACCTGTCGCAGCGCCTCTGACAGGCGCATTCGAACGACAGTCAACCGGATTCCCGCATCGTCGGCCGAGGTAATGATCAACTGCTTCCCCGAAACAGGTTCGTTTCGGAGCCGCCGTTGTGATTGCTGCAGCAGTTCCCGGTCTGGTACCTCTCCCTGTTGTTCCAACAGGAATTCCAGGATCCGTGGCATCAGGGTAGGCGAGAAAGAGGAGGAGGTTAAGGGAGTAGTCACAAAGTTGGGTGGAAGTTCAGACATGCAAACATCTGAACATATACTGATTAAAACATTCGGAAAAATACCTGTCAAGTCTTGACACAGACGATTCACACTCTTAGAATCAAAAAGTTACCGAATGTACGAACATGTGCATACGTGAATCTCGACATGCCAGCACGCCACATCATCGCCAAAGAACTCGCTGAACTCTTCGGAGTATTCTCTCATCCCGACCGCGTCCGCATCGTGGAAGAGCTCCGCGACGGCGAACGGGACGTCAATGCGCTTCAGGGCATGCTCGGTGTCAGCCATTCTCGTACCTCCCAGAACCTCTCCGTCCTCCGCATGCACCGCATCGTGGCCGAGCGCCGTGAAGGCCGCCACGTCTTCTATCGTTTGGTCCAGCCCGACATGGCCGCCTGGATCCTCACCGGCATCCAGTTTCTCGAGGTCGAGGCCGTCAATGCCCAGGCGCGGCAGTCGGCCATCGACGAGGTTCGCCAGATCTGGCGAACCGCCGAATAGCCCGGAAACATTTCGATCCATTTCCGTTTCGTGCTACAACAGCGGGTAGGCATTCGCCATCCCCCATGCATAGACCGCTGCTCCTCCGCGGCGCCCGCCAACTGCTCACCTTGCGCGGCGCCGAGGGACCCCGCCGCGGCGCGGCCTGTCTCGATTTAGGCGTCATAGCCGACGGCTCCGTACTCATCCGCGATGGCCGCATTGCCTGTGTAGGCCAGTCGCGGCGTGTCGATAATCTCAGCGAAGCCCGCAACGCCATCGTCGTCGAAGTGCACGGTGCCGTCGTCATGCCGGCCTTCGTCGACCCGTCTCTTACCATCCCCTCCAACGCCACCCTCGCCCGCCGCATTCTCCAACTCGCCTTCGCCCACGGCACCGCCAGTGCCGGTGTCATCGGATCCTACCTCGCTCTCCGCGCCCTCGCTGCCGCCGATCCCGCCTCCCCCGCCATCGTATGCGCCCTCGATTTCGAACCCGAGTTCGACCCCGCTCAACTCCAACGCGCCACTCGCCGCAACCTCGCCGCCTCTCTCCGCTTCGACCTTCTCGCCCACAATCGCGACGCGCTCCGCCTCTTCCGCTCGCTCGGCCCCGGCTTCCGTGTCTGGTGCGGGGAGCCGGACAATCCGGACTGGATCGGCCTCGCGCTCGCCTACGGAGCCTCCGTTCTCGATCTGCAACATCCCCTTTCCGCCCCGCAAATTCGCCTCCTGGCCGATTCCCCCGCCATCGCCGTCGTCCCCCCCGCCGCCGCCGGTATTGCCCGTGCCCTGGTCGATGGCGATGCCGCCGTCGCCATCAGTTCCGGCTTCTCCATGACCGCCGGCGCCACCTGCAGCATGCAGGCCGCCGCGCTCCTCGCCGTCCGTGATGGCGGGCTTCAACTCGCCGAAGCCATCACACTTTCCACCATCAACGCCGCCCACGCCCTCGGCCTTTCCGCCCAGTGCGGCTCGCTCGAAGCAGGCAAGCAGGCTGATATTCTGGTCCTCCACGTCCCCGACTATCACGACATCGTTAATTTTATGGGAGTAAATCTTGTGTCAAAAATCGTCCATGCTGGTACCTTGGTGTCATGAGCGGTAACGGACCCCTCGTCGAATGCGCGGCCAACTACTCCGAAGGCAGACGCCCGGAAGTTATCGCGGCCATCGCGCAATCCCTTCGCGACGTCGAAGGCATCGCTGTCCTGGATATCGATAGCGACCCCGATCACAATCGCTGTGTCATCACCTTCGCCGGTGCCCCCGAACAGGTGGGCGAAGCCGCCGTGCGCTCGGTCGGCGTCGCCGCGCAGTTGATCAATTTGAATGACCAGGATGGCGTTCATCCCCGCATCGGCGCCGCCGACGTGATCCCCTTCGTGCCCGTGCGCCGAATCACGATCATCGAATGCGGCTGGATCGCCCACGCCGTCGGCGCGGAAATCTGGAACCGGTTCCAGATCCCGGTCTATTTGTATGGCGAAGCCGCCATCATTCCCGAACGCCGCGTTCTCCCCAACGTGCGCCAGATCGGCTTTGAAAAATTGAAAGTGGCCGTCCACACCGATATCCACCGGTTCCCGGACTTCGGCCAGACCGAACTGCATCCCACCGCCGGCGCCGTCGCCGTCGGCGCCCGCAAAATCCTCATCGCCTGGAACATTGAACTGGAGACCGATAACCTCGATCTGGCCAAGTCCATCGCCAAGTCCATTCGCGAATCCGATGGCGGATTTCCCGGCGTCCGCGCCCTCGGCCTGTTGCTCGCCTCCAAAGGCATCACGCAGGTGTCCATCAACCTGACCGATTACGAAGCCACCCCGCCCCACCACGTCCTGCCTCGCGTCGAACAGCTCGCCGCCGAACATGGCGTCGCCGTACGCGGCACGGAACTGATCGGGCTCATCCCGCAAAAGGCGCTCGACATGGCTGCCGAAGCCGGCGTCGATCTCCGCATCATGAACCTCCAACCCGACAGCACCATCGAGGCCCGCCTCGAAGCCGCCGGCCTCTAGATGAAATTGGTGCCTGGCACCAATTTAATGTTTCGCGCCTCACCCGGCGTAGAATAAAAGAAGTGCTCGTCAGCATCCAAACCAAGCCCGATCGCCCCAAGTGGCTCAAAGCGCCCGCCCCGGTCGGCGCCAACTACCGCGACCTCAAAGCCCTCGTCCAGGAACTGAAACTCCACACCGTCTGCGAATCCGCCGCCTGCCCGAATATCGGCGAATGCTGGAACCAGCGGACGGCCACGTTCATGATCCTCGGCAACATGTGCACCCGCCGCTGCGGCTTCTGCGCCGTGCAGAAGGGTGCCCCGCTCGAAGTCGATATGGACGAGCCGCGCCGCGTCGCCGAAGCGGTCTCCCTCATGGGCCTCAAACACGCCGTCATCACCAGCGTCAACCGTGACGACCGCAAAGACGGCGGCAGCGAACTCTTCGCCATGACCATCCGCGCCATCCACGAACGCGTCCCCGATTGCCACGTCGAAGTCCTCGTCCCCGATTTCCAGGGCAACTACGACAACATGCAAACCGTCATGGACGCCGGCCCGGAAGTCCTCAACCACAACACCGAAACCGTCCCGCGCCTCTACCGCACCGTCCGCCTCGGCGCCGATTATCCCCGGTCGCTCGAAATGCTGGCCTACGCCAAAAGCCTTCGTCCCCAAACGCCCACCAAGTCAGGCCTCATGCTCGGCCTCGGCGAAACCATCGACGAAGTTCTCCGCGTCATGCAGGATCTCCGCGCCCACCGCGTCGATATCCTCACCCTCGGCCAGTATCTCCAGCCGTCCAAGAAGCACCTGCCCATCGTCCGCTACGCCACCCTCGAAGAGTTCGCCGAACTCAAAAAGGCCGGCTACCAGATGGGCTTCAGCCACGTCGAATCCGGCCCGCTAGTTCGTTCGAGCTACCACGCCTCGGACGCCGTTGACGCGACTCATGCTTGACGGCCCCTCCAGGGCCTTCAAAATGACCTCCACAAACTTCGCCGGCTCGGCGTAGTCGGAATTCGTCAACACCGTCACCGTCAGCTTCAGCTCCGGAAACATCGCCAGAATCGTCTTGCACCCCTGCTGGCTCCCGCTGTGGCTAACGGCGTTCCGCCCCGCCACCGGCGACACATTCCACCCCAGTCCATACCCGGTTCGCGCGCCATCCAGCAGCCGCTGCTTCTCCGTCTGCAACCGCATCGTCGCCGGCTTCAGCAGCCGTTCCTGCTCCCATGCCGCCGCGAATCGCAACAGATCCTCCGCCGTCGTCACCAGTCCGCCGCCCGGAATCTTGTTCGAAGTATCGGCCAGATGCGCGTTAATCACGTGCCCGTCTTTCGACTTCGAATACCACCGCGTCCGGTGCAACACAATCTCCCGCGCATTGTCGTCCCGTGTCGAATCCATCCGCGCCACCGCCAACACGTTCTCCCGCAAGTAATCGAGGAAGGGAACTCCCGCCGCCGCCTCCACCGCCGCCCCCGCCAGGTTGTATCCATAAGAAGAATACAGATACTTCGACCGCGGCTCATGCGCCAGCGCGTCCCCACTGAAGATCCGCAACGGCTCCAACAAATCCCTATAGTGCCGCGTGCTGTCCAGTTCTTCGCCCCGGTAATGCCGAATCCCGCCAATGTGCCCCAACAGCATCCGCACCGACACGCCCCACTGCTTCTCCGGAAACGCCGGCACGTACTTCTGAATAGCGGCATCCAGGTCCAACCGGCCCCGTTCCCACAGTTGCAACGCCGCCACCGCCGTCATCGGTTTCGCCAGCGATCCTGTCCGAAACACCGTCGCCGGCTTCACCGCCACGTCGTTTTCCAAGTCCGCTTTCCCAAACGCGCCCACCCACCGCGTCGTCCCGCGCGATGCGAACGCCGCCGTCAGTCCAACGACGCCCTGCCGAACCCGTTCCGCCTCCACGGCCGCCTCCACGCGACGCAGTTTTTCCGCCGAAAACTCAGCAGCCTTTGGCTGCGCCACCGCCACCAACGCGCAAAAACCAGCAAAAATGACCGACAACCGCATCCGGCTATTCTAGCGGGAACATCCACCCCTCCGTTGACGTATGTATAGAGTGAAGGAGCCGCAACGCAATGATGAAGTTCATTTTGTGGTGCATCTTGTTGTTCCTCTGCTGGCCGTTGGCGTTAATCGCCTTAATCGCCTACCCCATCGTGTGGGTGATTCTGATCCCCTTCCGCCTCGTCGGCATCGCCGTCGGAGGCGTCCTGGATCTGATCGCATCGATCATCACCCTCCCGGCCCGCCTCCTCCGCGGATAGATACCCCCGGCCAAAGAATCGAAGGCCCCCCCGGGGACGTGACGGGCA
>JBIKOG010000477.1:0-2520 GCA_044358225.1 Bryobacteraceae bacterium
GGGGGGGGGCGGGGGGGGGGGGGGTCGGCCGAGGGGCAGTTGTGGACGCCGCAGGGGCTGACTTTTGATGCGGCGGGGAACCTGTTTATTGCGTGTTCGGGGAACAGCCAAGTGCGGGTGTTGGCGGTGGATGGGACGTTGGTGCGGGTGGCGGGTTTCAGCGGGGCGGGGTTTGCGGGGGACGGCGGGGTGTCGGTGGAGGGGCGGCTGGCGTCGCCGATCGGGATGGCGACGGCGGCGGATGGGTCCATCTTGATTGCGGATCAGAACAATGAACGGGTGCGGCGGATGGTGGTGGTGCGGACGCTGGTGAGCGGGGTGTTGAACCGGGCGAGCCGGTTGGCGGGGCCGATTGCGCCGAACTCGATTGTGCAGATTCAGGGGGTGGGGTTGGCGGGGGCTACGCGGGTGCTGTTTGATGGGGTGGAGGGGACGTTGATTTCGGTGGAGGACCAGTTGGTGGTGGCGGCGGCGCCGGGGGGATTGGTGGCGCCGGAGGTGAAGGTGGAGGTGGAGGGTGTGATCGTTGTGGTGCCGGTGGCGGCGTCGGCTCCGGGGGTGTTTAGGGTGGGGGAGACGGGGACGGGGCAGGCGGTGGCGCGGAATGAGGATGACTCGGAGAATGGGGAAAGTTCGCCGGCGTTGCCGGGGTATTTATTGCGGGTTGCGGTGACGGGGTTGGGAGTTGTGGGGGAGGACGGGGTGCCGGTGTTGCCGGTGTCGGTCGTGATTGGGGAGTTGGAGGCGGAGGTGGTTTCGGTGAGTGGGACGGAGGTGATTGTGCGCGTTCCGATGGAGGCGCCGGCGGGAGCGTTGCCGGTGGTGGTGCGGGCGGGCGAGGGAGTGTCGCAGGCGGGGGTGACGGTGGTGGTGGGAGTGATCTAGGCGAGGAGGGATTTGTGGTGGCGGACCCACTCGCTTTGGAATGTTTCGTTGGGGTCGTGGAGTTCCTTTTGCTTGAGGAATTCGCGGAACTGAGGGTAACAGCGTTCGACCTGTTGGCGGGTGGCCCAGCGGTGGTAGGTGAGATAGTAGTTTTCGCCTAAGTCGATCAGGGCGCGGAAGGCTTTTGCGGCGGCTTCGAGTCCTGACTTATCGTGAGTTACGTGTAGGTTGAAGATGACACACGCGTAACTTTCCTTGGCCCAGTTGAGGAAGCTTTCGTTGTCGTGTTCGATCAGTCGGACGGTGCCGTAGACGACGTTGGCTTTGTGGGCGCGGATGGCCTTGCGGGCCTCTTCCATGAAGGCGGGGAGTGTGTGGCGGCGGATGTAGATTTCGGTGATCATCTCGGTCGCTTTTACCTTGGCGCGGGTGCGGCGATCGATTTCGGCGTGATAGCCGGGTTGATAGGCCGCCGATAACTGCCAGTCGTGATAATAGACCTGGCCGGAGGTTTTGAGATAGCGCTCGGTGTATATCTTGAAGGCGAGGCGTTTGTGGGTGTGGGAGTAGTAAGTGAGCTTCTCCCAATCGGCGGGGTGGAAGCGGGTGGGGTTTTCGGTGAGAGGGGTGGCGGGGTCGACGGGTTGGTAACAGGAGAAGACGCCGCGGCGGAGGAAGCTATCGCGTTTGCTGTCGGTGGCGAATTGGAAGTCGCCATAGAGGTAGCCGTCCTTGATGCGCTCGGCGAAGGCTTCGGGGATGGTGGCGGTTTCGGCTAGTTTGACGATGCGGCGGACTTTGACGCGGGGGGTGAGGCGGAGGCGGACGGCGGTGATGATGCCGAAGAGGCCGTAGCCGCCGATGGCGAGGCGGAAGAGTTCCGGGTTGGATTGGCGGCTGCAGGTTTGCAATTCGCCGTTGGCGGTCAGGATGTCGAACGATTCGACGTTATCGATGATGGGTTTGAGTTTGAGGCCACGGCCGTGGACGTTGGCGGAGAGCGCGCCGCCGAGGGTGAGGCGGTCGGCACCGGTTTGTTTTTGGATGATGCCCAGGGGCGTGGCGGCGAGGGGGGCGATGAGTTCGGGCCATTCGATGCCGGCTTCGACGTGGATGAGTTGTTTGTCGAGGTCGATGCCGAGGACGCGGTTCATGGCGCGCATGTCGAGGTTGACGGTGTTGGCGGCGAACTGCTGGCCGCCCATGGCGTGGCGGGAGCCGGAGAGGCTGATTTTGTTGCCGTCTTTGAGGAGCGCGCGGAGTTGATCGAGGTTCGTGGGGCGGGCGACGCGGAGGACGCGGGTGGGGTTGAGTTGGGAGTGGATGTCGTTGAGCTCTTCGCCGGGGTTGGCGGCGGCTAATAGGAAGGCACGACGGGAGAATCCTGGCATGGGTTGGCTCCGTACTTCAGGCGAGCGTAGGAAAGCTTCTCCATCATCTCAACAAATGCAGTGGGTAGAGGTCGTGGGAGGGTCGGGGAATTCTGAGGTTCGTTACGGAAAAAAATAAGGTGACTGACAGTGCGCCGGGATAAACCGGCATGTAGTAGGGAATGAAAGAGTCCTACAGGAAAGGAGTAGCGCCCCATCTTGGCCTCGAGTTTTGCGGGTGTCGTCGCGAGGCGGCAGTCGAAGC
>JBIKOG010000284.1:0-8882 GCA_044358225.1 Bryobacteraceae bacterium
CCACCAACACCCCCGGCCCCTTCCCCTCAATCTCACGCCCCAACACCCGGTCCCCACGCCCCGTCCGCGTCAACACAAACCACCCATCAGCAGCCACCAACGACTCCACCCGCTCCGGCCACTCCGCCATCAACGCCCACCGCAACCGCTCCCGCGACACAGGCGCCGCCAACGCCGCAGCCCGAAATTGCCGAAAAAACCCCTCATAATCCAGTGCCCCTTCTGGGACTTCCCCGATCAGTAAATCGGAAAACACCGGTATCTCCGACTCCTTCGGCCCCGCCGCCAACCCCAACGCCCGCCGCGCAAAAAAATCGTAAACCGCCTCCCGCGACGCCCGATTGTAATTATGCGGAGCCGTAATCTGCACCATCTCCACCAACGGCGCCGCGTCATACAACCCATACACCGCCCTCATTGCCGGAAACTCCTGCCGAGGCGTATTCCGTGTCCAATCCCCCGTCGCCGCCACCATCAACATCGGCCGCGGCGCCATCATCGCCGCCAATTCCACATTAAAAGTCCCCACCCGCAACCCCGGCGCATTCTCACACGGCGACCCGCCCTGCATCACCCCCGAAATCATATTCACCGGCGCCGACCACCTTATCCGCTCATCCACCGCCGTCAACAAAAACGTCTGCGTCCCCCCGCCCGACGCCCCCGTCGCCCCAATCCGCCCCCCATCCACATCTTCCAGACTCACCAAATAATCCACCGCCCGAATCGAATTCCACAACTGCAACCCCAGCGGCCCCCAGTTCCACAACGGCTCCCCAAACGCATGCGGCGTCTGCTTGGTGTCGTTATACCCCACCATGTCGTAGTTCAAAACCACGAACCCCATCCGCGCCAACATCGCCCCCCGCGCCGGAATATTCCCCAACTCCGTCTGCTCCGCCCGCCCGTTCTTCCAGTGCCCGTGCGGACTCACAATCGCCGGCCGCTTCCCGCCCCCCGTCAACGGCCGAAACAAATTCCCACCCAGCCAATACCCCGGCGAAGTCTCAATCAGAACCTTCTCCACCGTAAACCCGTCAAACACCTGCTTGCCGTAATACCGCGCCCGCGGCGCCGCCCGCTTCACCGGCAGCGGTTCCAACCCCGCCGCCACCAGAATTTGCCGACGCAATTCCCCCTTCCGCTTCTCCCATTCCCCCCGCGCTATCCCTCCGGGCCATCCGGCATACCGCCCTTCAAAAAAGGGTGTGTTCGTCCCCACCGGCTCCGCCAGCCGCGCATCCTCCGGCGCCACCGCGCCGAAGCTCAAGCCCAACACAACAAAGAAGAAAAGTACCGAGGTTCGCATCACCCAAACATTGTATTGCGCCACCGGCCCCTAAAAGCCTAGGCCAAATCAGATTCAAATAAAGGGAAAACCATTAGATCCCCCATTCCCGCGAGTATTGTAAACTCAGAATCAGCCGCACTCTGGTACGGTTACACACGTGAGTACGGGTACGTGACTGGCCGCAAAATGAATCTCCCCCCCAAAAAAGTCGAAATGGACCGCCCCTCCCGCCAAATCGAAGGGCTCCCGGAACTCGACGCCGAAACCATCCTCACCCAGTTCAATCGTCTGATGAGTGAGCTCCTCAAGGGCAAGCTCATCCGCAATACCTTCCGCCCCTGGGAAATCGACATCCTCCTCGATATACAAATGTGCGATCTCAAGGACGGCCAGAAGCGCGAAACCCTCCGCCGCTATCAACGCGCCGTCCAGCGCCACATGGAAAAAGGCTCGCGCGTCCCGCTCAAACTCTCCGAATACCTCGCGCGTAACCGCGAAAAACGCATCGCCGCGTCTTGACGCTCCCCCGTCGCGGGTCTACCGTGTTGGTATGCTTCGGGTCTTTGTCGTACTCCTCGGGCTAGCCGCGTCCTCGCTCTCGCGAACCACCACCGCCGCCCTCTTCGCCCTTTCCGCCGCCGGACAAACCAACACCGGCGCCCCGCCCACCCTCACCTCCGCCTCCCTCCTCCCCGGCACCGAGTTCGTCAAATTCCTCGCCACCGACCCCGACAACAACCTCTCCCGCGCCTACTTCGTCATCAACCCCACCCCCACCGTCCAAACCAACGGCTGCCACGGCTTCTACGACTACCCCCAACAACGCTTCTTCCTCTACGACGACTCGCTCACCACCTTCGTCGACGAAGACTCCCGCTGCGCCATCGACCGCTCCCGCTCCGCCATCACCCCCAACGGCGAAGTCACCCTCGCCCTAATCCGCAAAGGCCCCCTTCCCGCAACAAAAATCTTCCTCTGGCTCACCGACACCACCAATCTCGGCACCGGCTGGCTCGACCCCGGCCTCAACCTCCCCCAACGAACCCAGCAAACCCCCACC
The DNA here is from genome assembly GCA_044358225.1 of Bryobacteraceae bacterium. Lineage (GTDB taxonomy): Bacteria > Acidobacteriota > Terriglobia > Bryobacterales > Bryobacteraceae. The sequence goes on from JBIKOG010000284.1 coordinate 2,352, forward strand.
ATCTCCAAAGGAAATCCGTCTTCAATCAACAGCACCTCCCAGCAGTTCTCCGCGCAAATCGAAGACCTCGACGGCCGCTTCGACCTCTACCGCATCTACTTCCTCATCGATCCCACCGGCTTCTCCATCCCCCAAAACACCTGCCACGGCTTCTACGACATCGCCACCCAAGCCACCTATCTCTACAACGACGCCCTCACCGCCTTCTCCCCGAACCTCGAAAACAGCCAGTGCGCCCTCGCCCCCTTCACCGCCACGCCCACGTCCGCCACCGCCATCCAACTCACATTCACCGCCACCCGCAAAGGCGCCTACATCGGCGCGGACCTCGGCGCCCATCTCTGGGCCGTCGATTCCGCCAACAACGGCACCGGCTGGCAGCGCACCAGTTCCTGGATCGATCGCCCAAATTCCCCTCCACGCGTTCTCGCTGCCGTCCGTGTCCTCACCGGCAACCCGCTCACCATGTCCGCGGCCGTCACCGACCGCGACGGGCCCACCGACATCCGCCGCATCTACTTCCTCCTCGCCAAGAATCCAGCCATCAACACCGGCGGCTGCCACGGCTTCGTCGACCTGGCGCAGAACGCCGTCTTTCTTTACAACGACGCCCTCACCGCCTTCGCCCCGAATCTCGAAAACAGCCAGTGCGCCATCAACGGTCTCGGCCGGATCTCCACCACCGGTTCCGCTCTCGACTGGACCACCAGCATCACCCGCCGGGGCGCCTACAAAACCGGTGACCTGAACATGTATTTCTGGGCCGTCGACAACGCCGGTTCCGGCACCGACTGGGTGCCGGATTTCATCTGGCGCCTCCCCGCCACCCAGCAACCGCCGACCCTCCCCTCCGTCTTCCCAATCACCACGCTCAACGCCACCGAGACATTTCTTATCAACGCCACCGACCCCAACGGCGCCAACGACCTCCACCGCGTCTATTTCCTCCTCAACACGAACACGACGATCCCCCAAAACACCTGCCACGGCTTCTACGACCTCCCCACCAACGCCATCTACCTCTACAACGACGCCCTGACGGCGCTGCTCGGCCCCCTCACGCTAGGGGCCGCCGGCAAACTCCAAAACGGCCAGTGCGCCATCGATGGACCCACGTCCTCTGCCGGAGCCTCCGGCACCCTCCTCGCCCTCAACCTGAACCTCACCCGCCAAGGCACCTACAGCACCGGCGTCAAGGTTCTCTACTTCTGGGTCGTCGACAGCGCCAACACCGGCACCGGCTGGGTCCGCGCCGCCACCTGGACCCGCTAAGATTTCCCCTGGAGCCGTGCTACCGGAAAACCCCGTAATTCCGGAATCCCCCGAGCCAACTCCCCCAACCTGCGCTATCCTTCCCTCAATGCGCCCCGTCCTCTTCCTCCTCGCCCTCACCCTCTCCGCCCAACCCACTCCCCTCTCCCCCGAACGCCGCGTCGAAATCGAAAAAGAACTCAACGAAGTCGCCATCATCGAGCGCAAATTGATGGTCCCCATGCGCGACGGCAAGAGCATGGCCACCGACGTCTACCGCCCCAAAGACACCTCCAAAAAAGTCGGCGCCATCTTCTCCCGCACCCCCTATAACTTCAACTGGTGGGACGTCAAAGAAGGTGCTCCCCGCGACCTCTCCACCCCGCTCGAAGCCGTCAAACGCGGCTACGCCTACGTCCTCATGAACGAGCGCGGCCACTTCTTCTCCGAAGGCAACTACGACATCCTCGGCGCCCCGCTCACCGACGGCGACGACGCCATCACCTGGATCTCCTCCCGCCCCTGGTCCAACGGCAAAGTCGGCACCATCGGCTGCTCCTCCACCGCCGAATGGCAAATGGCCATCGCCTCCCACGGCACCCCCGGCTTCACCACAATGATCCCCCAAGGCTTCGGCGCCGGCGTCGGCCGCTTCGCCCCCTACTACGAACAGGGCAACTGGTACCGCGGCGGCGCCATCCAAATGCTCTTCATCGCCTGGCTCTACGGCGAACAAAATCAGGTCCGCCCCATGTTCCCGCCCGACACCCAGCGCGCCGACCTCATCCGCGCCTCCCGCATGTTCGACCTCGCCCCCCAGATGCCCAAAGTCGAATGGTCCAAAGCCCTCCAGCACCTCCCCGTCATGGACATCATCAAAAACGTCAACGGCCCCAACGGCATCTTCGCCGACTCCATGCCCGTCCCCACCGGCGGCGCCATGATCAAACGCGCCCCCAACGACCCCGCCTGGTACCAGGGCGGCCTCTGGCACGACAACCAGCCCATCAACATCCCCGGCTTCTGGTTCATGTCCTGGTACGACGTCTCCGTCGGCCCCAACCTCGCCGCCTACAACTACGCCCGCCGCACCGCCCGCCCCGAAATCGCCAACCAACAATACGCCGTCATCGCCCCCGTCGCCCACTGCGGCTTCAAACGCGCCACCAAGGAAACCGTGGTCGGCGAACGTCCCATGGGCGACGCCCGCCTCGACTACGACGAACTCACCTACGGCTGGTTCGACCACTTCCTGAAGGGCGAAAACAAAGGCCTGCTCGAAAAGATGCCCAAGGTCCGCTACTTCACCATGGGCTCCAATAAATGGCAATCCGCCGAAACCTGGCCCCCCGCCGGCGCCACACCCATGACGCTCTTCCTCAACAGCGAAGGCCACGCCAACAGCCTCTACGGAGACGGCACGCTGACGCCATCCGCTCCCGCAGCCGACACGCCGGACCGCTTCGTCTACGACCCCATGAACCCCGTCCCCTCCTACGGCGGCAACGTCTGCTGCACCGGGGACGCCATCCAGGCCGGCTCCTTCGATCAGCGCCGCATCCAGTCCCGCGCCGACGTCCTCGTCTACTCCACCGAACCCCTGAAAGAAGGCGTCGAAGTCAGCGGCCCCATCGAAGTGACCCTCTACGTCTCCTCCGACGCCAAGGACACCGACTTCACCGTCAAGCTGAGTGACGTCACCCCCGACGGCAAAGCCTTCAACCTCGACGAGACCATCCAGCGCGTCCGCTACCGCAACGGCTACGACAAGCCCATCGCCATGATGGAGCCAGGCAAGGTCTATAAAGTAACCCTCCAGCCCCTGACCTCGAGCAACTATTTCGCCGCCGGCCACCGCATCCGCATCGAGGTATCGAGCAGCAACTTCCCCCGTTTCGACCGCAACCTGAACACTGGCGGCAACAACTACGATGAGGCCAAAGGAGTAGTGGCCCGCAACGCCGTCCACCACTCCAAGCAGTACCCGTCCTCGGTCACCCTAACCGTCATCAAAAAATAACCCGGATTTCCCTGGGTACCGGGTAACCGGGAAACCCCGCAATTTCGGAATTCCCCGGTCCAGATCAACCCGGTTTGCGCTACACTCCCCCAAATGGACGCACTGCCCTTAGCCAAGTCCCTGCTCGATAACCTCGCCCTCCGCCTCTCCGAATACGGGCTCAAACTCGTCGGCGCACTCGCCGTCTGGATCATCGGCCGGGCCTTCATCAAGTTCGGCCTCGGCATCCTCGTCGCCCGTCTCGAAAAACAGAAGGTCGACCACACCATCGTCGGCTACGCCCGCAACACCCTCGCCGTCGCGCTCAACATCGCCCTCGCCGTCGTCCTCATGGGTGTCCTCGGTATCGAGACGGCCTCCTTCGCCGCCTTCATCGCCGGCGCCGGTCTGGCCATCGGCGCCGCCTGGTCCGGACTGCTTTCCAACTTCGCCGCCGGCGCCTTCCTCGTCGTCCTCCGCCCCTTCAAGGTCGGCGACCACGTCACCACCGCCGGCATCACCGGCACCATCATGGAGGTCGGCCTCTTCACCACCACCCTGCTCACCCAGGACAACGTCCGCACCTTCATCGGCAACTCCAAAGTGCTCGGCTCCATCCTCCGCAACTACCACGCCAATCCCACCCGCCGCATCGAACTCATCGGCACCGCCCACCGCCACGCCGACCTCCCCGCCCTCCTCCTCACCTGCAAGGAAGCACTCGCCGCCACGCCCGGCGTCCTCGCCACGCCAGCCCCCGAAGTCGAACTGATCTCCTTCGACGCGACCCATCTCAAGCTCGCCATCCGCCCCTACACCCACCCCGATTCCTACTGGGCCACGCTCTTCGCCGCCACCACCGCGCTCCTGCCCCATCTGGACTCGCTCTCCCCCACCCGCGCCGCCGCCGAACTGGAAGAGGAAGACTTCGAAGACGGCGAGGGGGCAGGCGAATCAGAGGAGGAGTAGGTTATCCTAGTGGTTTCTGATATGGCTGATCCTAACTCCGTCCGCATGGTCTTCTGCGCCAAGCTCCAAAAGGAACTTCCCGGCCTCGATGAGAACCCGTTCGAGGCGCACCCCATGGGCCAGCGCATCTATGACACCGTCTCCAAAGACGCCTGGAAGATGTGGGTTGAGCACATGAAAATGCTCATGAACGAGTACCGGCTCAACCTCGGCACCAAAGAGGCTCAGGAATTCCTCTTTGCCCAAATGGAACAGTTTTTCTTCGGCCAGGGCGTTTCCCTGCCCCCCGGCTACACAACCGAAAAGTAGCCGCCGGCCACACGACGTTCGCCTAACCAAACGGTGCGAACGGTTCCGGGTCTTTACCAAGGCTCGACTCCGTTCGCCCGTCTTTTTTTTGCGATCTCAACCCACCGCGGCCGGGTAGTTCGGCGACTTCGGAATGGCCTGCCGCGTCTGCAACCGGCCGCCCTTCACCCACTGCTCTCCGCGCCCTTCCAGGTGCGACACCATCCGTTGGCGCCACTGGCGCAACAAGGGCTCCGCCGTGGTCACGCCGGATAGATCGTTGATCTCGCCAGGGTCTTTCTGCAGGTCAAACAGCTGCTCCTCGCCGTGCAGGGCGTGGTAGATGTACTTCGACTTCCCATCGGTGAAGCCGTTCCAGTTGTTCTCCGGGGCATAGCAGACGCCATGTTCCAGGTCGATGGCGTCGCGCCATTCGCCCTTCGGATTCCGTGCCAGGTTCAGCAGGCTCGCGCCGTCGAGCTTGCGCGCTGGCTCAACCCCGGCCGCGTCCAGGCACGTGGGGAAGATGTCGCGCAGCTCCACCGGCCGGTCGATCACCTGGCCGCGCGCGGTGCTGACCATCCCCTTCGGCCAGCGCATCGCCATCGGGATCCGCGCCGAGGCTTCGTAGGCGTAGGACTTGCGCCACAAGTGGTGGTCCCCGGTCATATCGCCGTGGTCGGAGGTGAAGATGATGAGGGTCTCCTCCAGCCATCCGCGCCTCTCCAGTGCATCCACAATCCGGCCCACCTGTTCGTCCACGAAGGAGATGGAGCCGTAGTAGCCCTGGCGCGAGGAACGCACCTGCGACTGGCCCAGATCGCCGCGCCAGACGTCGTCTTTGTCCGAGTTCCGCTTCTGATTTTTAGCGGCCCATTTGCCCACATGGGCCTTCGGCAGATCGGCGTCTTTGTACTGGTCCATGAACCGCTGCGGCGGATCGTAGGGGCTATGCGGCCGCGCGAAAGAGACCTTCAAAAAGAAGGGCTCCGGCCGGTTGTAGCCATTCAGAAAATTCACCGCCGTCTGGGCCGTCCAGTAGGTGGGGTGGAGGTTCTCGGGCAACACATAGGCCTTCGCCGGATAGTCATTGAAACCCACGCCAGTCGCGTCCGGGTTCAGGTGCGGCGCCTGAGAGTAGAACCAGGCTCGGTAGTCGCTGCGGAACTCAGGGGATTGCGCGCGGCCGCTCTCGTCGAGCAGGACCTGATGGAATCCGTGCAAGGCGCGCTGGGGGTTGTAGTGCATCTTGCCGATGCCCATGGTGTAGTAGCCGGCGTCGCGCATGGCCTGTGGCTTGGTGTACGGGTACTTGGACCCCATGGCCACCATGTGCAACATGCCGTGGTTCCACGGCGAGAGCCCGGTGAGCAGGGCGCTGCGCGCGGGCGTGCAGGTGGGCGAAGTGGAGTAGGCGCGGGAGAATCGCGCGCCCTCGTTGCCGATGCGGTCGATATTCGGCGTATGGATGGCGCGGTTGCCATCCGCGCGGACGCAGTCCCCGCGGTGCTGGTCGTCCATGATGAACAGGACATTGGGCCGCGAGGTCTTGCGCGGCTGGCCTTGCAGGAAGGCGGGGGCGATGGCGGTGCCGAGGACGGCTCGTCGAGTGGGCGTGCTCACAGAAATGAGCATACCCCAGCGGGCGGTATTCCTAAAGACAAGGTGCCCAAGGGCCGATATGAGGGAGCGGGATTCGAAGTCATCCGCCGAGCCGTCACCGGGCAGCACCGCGGTGGTGGGAAAGCAAGGAACGTTGGACGGCAGCGCACCGGCAGAGCCACTCGCGGCAGTGGCGTGGTCCTGCGCGATCACGGCACGGCGGCACTTCGCTGTCGCGCCGGGGCGGCGCGGCGCGCATGGCGACTGGTCGTTCACGACACCGGCAGCGGTACAGTCGCCCAGCGTGGTCACGGCACGGCGGCACTTCGCTGTCGCGCCGGGGCGGCGCGGCGCGCATGGCGGCTGGTCACTCATGGCTCCGGCGGCAGCACAGTCGACCGAAGTGGTCACGGCACGGCGGC
>JBIKOG010000478.1:0-2517 GCA_044358225.1 Bryobacteraceae bacterium
TCTCCCCCGTCAGCGCCGAGGGGATCGCGATCCGAGATCGCGCCGAACAACTCCGCAATCAGGGGCGGCTGCGCGAAGCCGAACGCCTGCTGAACGATTTCGCCACCCTGCACGCCAACGACGCCCCCAGCCCGCTGCTCGCCCACATCTACAACGACCTCGCCACCCTCTGGCAGTATCAGCACCGGTTCACAGAGGCAAATCGCTGGTACAGACGCTCGGTCGTTGAGTGGCAACGTTCAGGTCCGAAATACCGTCTCCACGCCGCCACCGTCTTGAACAATCTGGCCATCCTTCTCTGGGACGATGGCCGCGTCAGCGAATCGTACAAAACGCTGGTCCAATCGGCCGCCATCCAGATCGACATCGCAGGCCCCTTCAGCCCCGGCCTTCTGCAGCTCTATTACAACCAGGGGGTCCTCAGCATGGCCCTCAACCGGTTCGCCGAAGCCGAGCAGGACTACCAGAAGTTCCTGCGCGTCACCAACCCAACCATCGATGCCTCCTATCTGCTCCGTGCGGCACTCGTCAACAGCGATTTGGGCCTGATCGCCCGCCAGGACGGACGAACCGACGAGGCCACCCGCCACTTCGCCCAAAGCCGCCAACTCTGGAACCAGTACCGCGCGGAACACAGCACCGCCCCCGGAGAGCCGGACGGCGATCCTGTTCCGCTGCTCAACCTGGCGACGAGTCTCTGGAAAGCCGGGTCCATCCGCGAAGCGGAGGCCGCCGTCGAGATGGCGCTGTCATCGATGGAGCCCGCCGCGCACGCCAGACTGGTTCGCGCGCTGGAACTCAAAGCCAGAATTCTGCGCGCCATGAAACGCAAAGCGGAAGCGCGAGCGGCGGAACGCCACGCCCGGGAGATCCTGCTCCAACAAGGAGCCACCCGCGCCGCCACCGAAGACAGAATCGACATCGCCGCGCTGCAATCGGTCACCACCAGCCACCGCGAACCACGGCGCTGAAGCCGCTGTAACGCTCGTTACATCCGTCGTATAGGCTTCGCCATCACTCTACCCGGCGATTCGTCCCCGCTGGAGCCAATCGCCGTATTCACATTCCGAATCGGCCCCAAGATGCCGTTTCCTGTTCGCCGCCGCATCCTTGTTCCCCGCCGCATCCTAAGGTCCAGTTCGAGTCCAGGGCCACAGCCGTCCAATGTGCCAGGAAATCGCCAGTTCGATCAATCTTGACGCCGAATACGGGCGGTACGCACAAGTCCGCGACGGGCAATCCGGGGGGGGGGAAACGGTTACCTGCCAGCATCAGCTCGCTTCTTTCCGCCGGGCAAAAAATACCTTGTGAAACAGGATCTGGATTGTCCGCTGTTCCACACCCCGCTCGACATAGGTGGCGCCAACAGGGGTGCCTTCAGGAAGTGCGGCGATGACGTCGAGTAGCTGTCTAACAACCGAGAACTCTTCACTGACCCCCGTCACCCACCCAAATCTGGAACGGGTCCGATGATCCCTCGCGCTCAGGAACCCTGCCGGCCTGGCATGCGCTTTTGCCTCATTGCGGCGCGGCATAAAGTACAAGACGGCTCCATGCTCGGCAAGACAACCATTCTCAGGGCTATGCTGAGCAACGAGCATCTTTTGATAGCGCCTTTCGGTCACCCGACACGTCCTTCTTGAATACCGGAGACGGTCACCACGTTCCCCGCAACCATCCTACCCAATTGTCTTGCTCCGGAACCAAAAGAGCCTCTCACTTCGTCGCGACACCACCGAAGACGGCAAACCGGGTGTGGCACGATTCTCCCTCCTTGGGCAGTTGGAAAGCCCAAACCCATCCCTGCGCCAGCCGCGAACAAATCAGTCGCCTTGAACAACTCCCCACGGAACCATCGCCAAGCTCAGCGAACTCGCGGCACAATATTCGCCTGAATCCACACCGAAAGCCCCCGTTCATCCAGCCCGCCCGCGGCAACGGCGAGAATCGTCCGAATGGCGTCCACCTGGCTCGCCGCCAACCGCAGGCCATTGATGGCCAGAAATAAACCAATCGCCAGGAATCCGGCGCGTTTGTTCCCGTCAACAAACGCATGGTTCTTCACGAGTCCAAAACCGTACGAAGCCGCCAGGTCCGCCACTGTGCTCTCCGGCCTATACGCGAAGGTATTCTTCGGCCGTGCCAACGCCGAGTCCAGTAGACCTTCATCGCGCACACCCGGTGGCCCGCCGAAAATGGCCAGGCTCTCCTCGTGCAACAACAATAACGCCTTCTTGCTGATCCACCGCGGCTCGCCCGTCATTCCGCAAGCGCTTTAAACGTGTCCCGGTACTCTTTCATGAACTCGCGCCCAGCCTCAAGCTCTTCCGCGATCGCCGGATCGTAAGGTGTGATCAAGTACCCTTCCTTCGTTTCGATGGCATAGAGCGTATCGCCCTTTTCCACCTTCAGGCGCGTCAGCATCTCTTTCGGCAGAATCGTACCGGTAGACGTCCCAATCCTGGTCAACTTCAGCGTGGTCATCGCCAGCCCCTCCATACGAATAACCATTATAAT